>NZ_CP102251.1:644923-967385 GCF_025145285.1 Alistipes onderdonkii | reverse complement strand
CCACAAAGGCGCTGACATATCCCTCCAGTTCCGGCCGGGCCATGAGGATAGTAAATACTTCTTCGTACTTCTGCATCAGCAGTTCGACGGCGTGCGGAAAGGTGCAGTATTTCCCGTTTTCGTAGATTTTCAGAAACCAGATGATCGCGGCAAACAGAATGACCGAACTTTCGATAAAAAAATCGCCCTGCTTTTGCGACCATGAACGGTTCAGGCCCAGCATGGTTACATTGGCCGCTTCGTAAGAATCGGCGATGTCGGTCAGAAATTCCGCTTTGAGGGGGTTGCAGCGGTGCGAGTGGCGGGGATCGTCGAAGTTTATCACGCAGAACTGGGGCGTTACCTCGTACCTGTCTTTGTAGCGCAGCAGGTGATTGTAGGCCAGCGTACTCAAATCCGGATATTTGAAATCGTAAATATAAAGGCAGAACGACTTTTCGATAAATTGACGTATAAAGTTGTTTATCACGGTAAAACTCTTGCCGCTGCCTGGCGATCCGATAACGGCGACCGCGCGAAATACGGCTGGTATATTCAGCCAGCCTTGCCATGTACGGCCCTGGTAGCGGAACAGCGTCGGCAGGTTCACCGAATATTCGTTCTCGATCAGGCGTGTTTCCTGCATGAAGGATTCGTTTTCGTCGTTGAAAACGTCGTCCAGCAGGTTGTGCCGCAGAAGTCGCCACATCCATATTCCGGCTGTGAGCATCAGCAGATAGCCCGCGAACAGGGTTGCGGCATACCAGGCTACACACACACCGGGCGACGCGGGGATGCGTAGCAGGGAGCCGTTGAAAAAGTAGAGGATAAAACCCGTGAGACCTACCGCAATGATATGCGTCCAGCCGATTTTCTGCGACTTAATACCCCGTGAACCCAGACAAGCGATCAGGAGCAGCAGAAAGGCGAACAGTTTTGAGTAGAGGGGTGAGGAATAGAATCCCGTCGTCTGCTGGAATCCCCGCAGAATACGGTCTATAATCCCGAATGTTCAGCCGTTGTCGGCCAGTCATTGATAACAGAACCAATAAATGTTGGAGGCATTACAAATAATGCCTACGGCCTGAATAAAGGTGATAATCTTTGCCAGCGCCCGTAAATCGTCCTCGTTTTGCATAATTTATCAATGGGTTAGGGCGCAAAAATAGATTTTGCGGGGCTTATTCCTTTTCCAACGGACACGAACGGACATGAACGGAGCAAAACAGACATTCTTTCAGCACATAGATTTCCGCCAGTTTTTTGGTACAAACCTCTGGGCATGAGAAATTACTCTGTTGGTGTCATATATTTTCGATAATAAAAAGGCTGTATCGTGCTGGCAACTATCTTCTGGTAATCTTGCGCTGCATGATGTTCCGCGATTCCAATTCCTCTTTCAGAACAAAGCCAGGATGAACCGCTATCGAGGGCATTGATTCTTTTTTCAGAGCAAACATAGTCGATTATTTATAGTGGTTCCGTTCATTGTGTTGCGATATTTTCGCGTTGATCTTTATCCGCGGCGGGATTGGCCCGTGTCGAAAGGTTCCTTGTCGTAAGGCTATAGCTCAATAATCATTCAAGCGGCGTAATGTTCTGCTGTAAACTGAAAACCTCTTTCTGGCGTTCGATCTCTTTGCGCAGTTCCTCCTCACTCGGCAGATAGGTAAGATATTTCGCCGTGAACAACTGCGGATTCTCATGCAAGACCGAGTACCGGGCAATATCGCGGCTTGTTTCCGAACAAAGAATCAGCCCGATAGTCGGATTATCTCCGTCCGTGCGTTTCATTTCATCGTACATGCGGACGTACATATCCATTTGGCCGACATCCTGATGCGAAATCTGGGTAGTTTTCAGGTCGATGAGCAGGAAGCATTTGAGAATGAAATTGTAGAATACAAGGTCGATGTAATAATCACCCGCATCGGTTGAGATATGCTGTTGCCGGGCAACGAAAGCGTAACCTTTACCCATTTCCATGATGAATTTCTGCAAATGCGTGAGGATGGCACTTTCAAGTTTGGATTCGGTGAAGTCCATATTGGATGCCAGGCCCAGAAATTCCGCCACCATTGGATTCTTGATAAACTCCAACTTATCCCGCTCATATGCCGCTGTCAGGGATTTCATTTCCGATACGACCTTTTCCTTCGCCGGAGATTGCAACAGCCGATGATAGTACTGCGACGATATATTCCGGTCAAGTGTGCGAACGCTCCACATTTCCTGTGCAGCTTCATTCAAATACCAGATGCGGGCCGCATCGTCCGTAACCCGCAATAAGGTTCGAATATGCGACCATGTAAGATTTGGTACACGCGTGTGCCAAATCTCAACATGCGGAAAGGATAGATAGAATTGCCTGTAATTTCGCAAATTGCGAGCCGAGAAGCCTTTACCGAATGCCGCGGACAATTCGCCGGAGAGTACTTTCAGCAACTGCGTCCCGTATTCTGCACGGCTTTTGCCCTGCTGCTCCTGCTTGACGATCCGCTTGCCGATATTCCAATAAGTTTCCAGCATCACGGCGTTGATGGCGGCATAGGTATTCAGACGGGCATCCTCTATCAGACGTTTGATGTCGTCGATAAAAGTGCGTTCTAAAACGGGTACGTCCATATTGTGCTTGATAAAGTTTGGTAAACGATTAAGCAAATGTAGCAAATAATCTCCGAATTAAACTACATTTCCAAATCCCGGAAGAACTTGGTCTGGGTGATGCCGTAATAGCGGCAGAAGAGGTCGAGATTATTTCTTACTCTCTGATATTTTGTACCCGATGGGCCGGGGCAGTTTGCGGGCCTGCGGAACCTTGACCGGGAGGGCGGCAATAGCCTCATAAATATTGTCCAATTCTTTGCGCATATCTTCGGAAAGATCGTTGATCACCTTGGCATTATCCTCGTCGGCCCGCTCCAGCAGGGAGAGCTTCGAACGGATTTCAGAAAGTTCTACGGAAATTACATGTTGATTGGTCAGATAATTTCGCATGGCAACAAATGCCCTCATAATCTCTATGTACACATTGACTGCGACAGGACTGCGTAATACCCCGGATAACGAAGCGACGCCTTCTTGAGTAAAAGCAAAAGGCATATATCTCGTGCCTCCTTTGTTTGAGGTCACAATTTGTGACCTCAAACTGTCTTTCAATGAGTTATACTCATCTATGGTTATTTCAAACATGAAATCCGCGGGGAATCGTTCGATATTACGGCGTACCGCCTGTTTCAAAACTTTTGTTTGAACTTGGTACAGTGGTGCCAGGTCGAAGTCGAGCATCACGCGCAGGCCGCGGATTTCGTAGATTTTATTTTGGATAACGGTTATATCATTCATAAGTTCGGGTTGTGGGGGCTGATTCTGGTGTCGGCAGTTATTCGAATTTTTCTAATAACTCGATTTGCCGCCGACTTCCGGGCGTTATTTCTCGCTCTGCTGCGCATAGTAGCTGATCTGCGCCGTGCAGACCCGTTCCACGATGTCGCGCAGACGTTCGACTTTCGGCAGCAGCGCGTCGATGTCCTCTTTGGTGATTTCGAAGTCGGGATTATACCGGGATTCGACATAAGCCCTTTGCAAGAGGTCGAAAAGCCGTTCTTCTTCCGGTGTGTCGCGCGGGAATGCTTTGAATATTTTGGTCGTGAACCGCTTACAGCGGTCCATAAATTCGGCCAAATCGTGTTCCTTTGGGCTATATAATGTAAATACTAATTCTATAGTGCGCAAAAAGTGTTCTGCTGCCTGATGGAGCATGAATGACGACAATTTATATTCGCTATCTCCGTAATAAAATTTAACGCCTTTTAAAAATTTAATGGCAGTTGAAAATTTATCATCATAATATTTCTGCGCCCTTTTTGCAATTTCGTCGAAATCCAATTTACGGCGACGTTCCAATTTATATTCTCCGGAATCATACAGGATAATTCCCTCGCGTTTTATCTCTGTTTCGAAATAATGCCCCTTTGTCAATGCATAATTATAATCATCTATCCCGTAATTGATAAATTGGGGCTTCGTGTGAAACGGGCGGTTTTTATCTTCGAAAAATTGATTTTTGATTTTGGAATAAAGTGAGTGTTGAATCGCCCCGATTGGCTTGCGCGTCAGAATCACTATGTCGTAATCGCTCATAAAGTAGGTCGGTACGCCGAACTCAATGCGCTGGTCGTAATCGACATAGGTGTTCCGGGCATAGCTGCCGTATAGGATAACCATACCGACATCCTTTATGTTCCGGCGAACCAGATCGACAAGCTGTTTCAGGTCGGATTGTTTCTTTTCAGGTAAGAAGTTGACGCTCTTTTTCATAACTACAAAATTATGAAAAAAGTTGGTAAACCGCTTTGACCTGTCCATATTTTCCGTATATTTGCTTAACAATCCTGCAAATAGTCTGCAAAAGTTTCCTACGGGGGTAGCGGGTGCTACTTAAAAGAAACCAAAACAGACCATTATGCGGAATTATCACAACTCGGCATAGCCGACGGACATAACTATAAAGGGTAAACAACTCTTTATGCCATACGCAAACATAGGAGCCTCTTTCGGGAGGGTTTGAAATTGGTATAATGGTTGTCAGTCCTTGTTATGTCCCGCTTATTTTTTGGCGGGACACGACAGGGGCGCAGGACAGCTACCAATTTCGGGTTTCCTATGATCTGCGTATGGGGCTGACACCGCGCCCCCCTTTTTTATGCCTATCCGGGGCGCATATTTCCAACAATCCCATGAAGTTATGGAACCCCGTCGCGCTCGAAATGCAATAAATTATACGGATTGCCCCGCCCCCCTGCTTGGGAGCGGGCGGAATCGGTATGTTCCGGTGGCAAGCGCCTGCCGGGGTTCAATGATAAACAGGTATGCGCGCGTACCTGCGGGAGCAGCCGAGCGAGATAAGTTAACTTGGCATAGTTATTATCCGGCTGCTCCTTTTTTCGGTCTATTCAGTCAATTTCACTATTATAATCGAAAAGTTATATCTTTACACCGTCATTCAGCAAACGGCAAGGTACGTTTATTGCGTTCCTGTGAATTGATACGCCCAAAATTGTTATGCCCATTCGTCGAATTTCATAAGGCAATATTTGGGGTAGGGGGATGGGACCCGTACTCCCTCCCCCGTTTTTCGAATCTTCTCCGCTCATCATATAAACAGCCCCGGCATGCCGGTAAGGAAACCGGGGCTGATGCTTCCGCCGTATCGCTGTATGCGGCGGTACGCTCGTTTGTCCCTATGTTAGTCCGGCCTTTCGGGCACGGACGCAATCGGGATGTTTCGACAGGTTATGCCGCGCAAAATAACAATCCCCGTCTTTCGGATGTAGCTAATAAATCCTGCCTGAAAGGTCGGCCCCTTAAAATCTGGTCTTGCTGTCCTGCTCCGTATGGAAACGGGCAGCCTGTTTGCGCGGCATCTACGGGTGGGCGGGTTTCCCGACCTGCTCCGGGGGCGGTTTCTGCATTGGATTCTTCATTAAGTGGAGTTGCGTCACTGTGTTCAATCGGAACCGCCCTTTTCTGTTAGCGTGAAATACCCTGCTTCTTGCGGCGTTTGTGTTTGCGTGAAAGGTTTCGGCGCATGGCTTCGAACTCCTCCTGCGACATGGGGCCGTCTTCGGTGAGCTGTTCCAGCAGGTCGCCCGCTGCATGGAACAGGCTTTCGCCCATGCTGCGGGGTGCGGGCTGCGCCGGGCGCGGAGATAATCCGCGCGGGGACGTGCGGATCTTCTCCGTCTGCCGCGGAGATGTCGGGGCGGGCTTGGGCGGCTGTTCTGCCGTCTGACCTACGGGCGGCACGACGCGCGGCGGTGCGGCTGTTTCGGAACGCTGCGGTTTGGCTTGTTCGTCCGCCTGCTGCCGGGGTGCTGCCGGAGCCGGGGCCGTGAGCTTCGGCAACAGCGATGCCCGATCCGCATGGGGATTGTTGAACAACTCCTGAAAGACATTGGCCGAATAACTCTTACCGAGCCGGGAGCCGTTCAGCACGGTTTTCGTCCGGTGGTCTATGAACGTCGCTCCCGTAATGCGGCCTGTGGCGTTCTGCCGAAAAACGGCGTCTATACCGTCGGCTTTGAGCAGGCGCACGAACTCGTCCTGTGTCCGGGCGCGGTGCATGGCGCGGGCCACGGCCGCGCGGATAGGGCCTTTTATTTGCTCGGATTTGATGTCGGCATCGTTTCTGGCGATCTGCTTTTGCAAGAACTTATAGCCTCCTTTCAGGGTCAGGGCCGAGGATTTGATCGGTGTGCCGACCCACGCGCCCCGTTCGTCGGTCGCGGTGTAGACGATGCCGTTCCACCGCTTGCCGTCGGCTTCGCCCCTGCGTTCTTCCAAATCGACATTATAGAGGTTCAGCAGCGTTCGGAACTCGGAAATCGAGCCGAAACGGTATTGCTCGGCCAGAAGCCGTACGGCGGACTTCATCTGCTGTTTAAGGTTGTCGCGCCCGTACTCGACCCGGCGGGCGGTGTCGAACTCCCGCTGCTCCTGTCCTTTGACGGCGGGCCGCAGGCCGTACCTGCGTTCGATGTCCTGCAAAATCGCTTTCGACCGGGGCCTGTCCTGACTGTCCGATATGATCGACCCGTCATCGCGCAGGCGTACCGAAACGATATGAATGTGTTCGCGGTCGATGTCGCGGTGTTTGAATACGTAGTAGGGCTGCTGGCCGAAGCCCATGCGCTCCATGTACTCGCGGGCGATCTCCGTAAGTTGGGCATCGGTCAGACAGTCGGTAATGTCGGGATTCAGCGATACATGGAATACGGGGTCTTTGATCTTCCGGGTATCGAGGTAGGGCTGAAAACTCAACAGGGCACGCCGCATATCGAACGTGTCGGATTGCTCGCAGTCGCCTAAAACCAGATTTCCGTACAAAACGGTAGCTTCGCCATTGCGCACTTTCCCGGCGTTGTACTCCAGTACGCCGCGAATGGATGCGCCTTTCGTTATTCGACCGACCATCTGCGATTAAATTCTTCGGTCAGGCGGACGACCTGTCCAAACAAGACCGTCAATTCCTGGGTGTGCTTCTCCAGCCGTGCCAGTAAAGCCACGGCCCGGCGGTCGTTGAAATTGGAGTGGATGGCTTTGACGGTCTGATTGTAATTGACCCCGACGGCCCGGATTTGGGCGTAAAGATTCGTCAGGCGCAGGTAGTAGTCGTGCGCGTCCTTGTTGGTCTGAACGACCCGGAACGGTCAGCCGAAGATGCGGGAGAGGATAAATTTCGACTGGCTGCGCTGGCCCGCCTTTAACATCATTTTTTCAAACTGTACCTGTTGCTGTTCATTCAACCGGAACGTGTGCATGTAGCTTTTGGGGTCTATGACCCGTTTCTGTTTTTCCATAAACTGATATTTTAAGGTTAATCGACTTGGGAGATTGACCAGCACGGTTTTTCGGTTCTTCGTTATTGTAATACAAAAGGCACTTTGTATTACAATAACATATCTTGCTATTTGCTCTACGCAAATAAAATCCGTCCCCACGGGACGAAAAGGAGTTGCCGCGGGCAACGACGTCAATCCTTTAAACCTCTATACCGAATAGGTAATCTTCCCGCTGCAAAGGTAAGGGCAAAATCTTTACGTTGGATAGTCCATTTTTGTCCGTTCGTGTCCGTTTATGTCCGTCGAGGTATCTTTCAGCCGGTTTCACCCTTTTATTTGTGCCGGGTTCTGGCAGTAACAGCATTAAAATATTGCAAGACATAGGGTCGAGCAAGACGCAAGAGCCGAAAAGACGCCGGGTTTTGTAAGACGCAGGGTCGGGCAAGATGCAAGAGCCGGAAAGATGCCGGGTTCTGTGAGACGCAGGGTCGGGCAGGATGCAAGAGCCGGAAAGATGCCGGGTTCTGTGAGACGCAGGGTCGGGCAAGATGCAAGAGCCGGAAAGATGCCGGGTTCTGTGAGACGCAGGGTCGGGCAAGATGCAAGAGCCGGAAAGATGCCGGGTTTTGTAAGACGCAGGGTCAGGCAAGATGCAAGAGCCGAAAAGATGGCGGATTCTGTAAGACGCAGGGTCAGGCAAGACGCAAGAGCCGGAAAGATGCTGGGTTTGGGAAGATGCAAGGCCGACTGAATATGAGAAACAAACAGAATTTAACCAAAGTAAAATTATGGACAAGAAACCTATTTCTATTTCATTTGCCAACCAAAAAGGCGGTATTGGCAAATCGACCCTCACGATTCTGGCCGCTTCTTGGCTGCGCTATGTCCGGGGCCTGAATGTGCTGGTCGTGGATTGTGACTTTCCACAAAACAGTATCGTCGAATTACGGGAGCGCGAAAAAAAGGCTGTTATGAAAAACGATGCCTATAAGCTCATGCTTCAACGGCAATTCGAACGGCTCCAAAAGAAAGCCTACCCAGTGATACGCTCAACGCCGGAAAACGCGGAGAACGACGTGCAGGTATTCCTCGCCAGCGAATCGGAACCCTATGACGTGGTGCTTTATGATCTGCCGGGCACTATGGGCACAAAGGGCGTAATCTATACGATTTCGTTGCTGAACTATCTCTTTATCCCTATGCGGGCCGACCGCCTTGTGATGCAAAGTACGCTGAACTTCGCGCAGACGGTTTACGATAAATTCGTTGAAAATCCAGCTACGAACATTCAAGAGGTCTTTCTGTTCTGGAACATGGAGGACCGCCGGGAACGGACGAATATCTATACCCTTTACGAAAGGATATTGGCTACACTCGATATGAAAGTTTATATCTCCCGGATTCAGATGCGTTCGAAGTTCAGCCGAGAGTTGGCAGATGCGGACGGCACGGTGTACCGCTCAACGTTGTTTCGCTCGGACGGAACTTTCCTCCGCGAAAGCGGAATGGCCGCCCTAATGGATGAAATATGTACGACAATCGGCATATAAGCTATGGCAAAGAAACAGGGACGCTATGAGCCGATTGACGAGGATATGATTCGCAACTTGATCGGTGGGGTTGATGCACCGCCGCGGTTGGTTCCGAAACAAGCGCCAGCGGCTCCGCCACCGGAAACTCCTCCACCGGAAATGCAGACGGAATCCCAAATCACACGGTCGGCACAAGTTATCGTTAGGCAATCCGAAACAAACGCAGGACATAATAAAGGGAAAGATTGCGGTAACGAATACAAACGTATTTTCTTGTGTCCTCAAAACTGCTTGCCGGACACCTCTTGCCGGATAAAACGGAGTACACGGGAAAAATTGGCATGGATTGTCCGGATGCTCGGATCTGATGATATGTCCGTGAAAGCCTATGTAAATAATATTTTGGACAATCATCTGGAACAATACCGGGACGAGATAAACGAACTAATTGAAACCACAAAAAAATTCAAGTTATGACAAAAAAACACATGAACAAACGAATGCGGCGGGGACTGCTGCGAATCGCCTTTTTCACGGGACGCAAAGAGAAAAGGCTGCCCGATGCGCGGGACGAGGGATGTACCTGTATCGACATGCAGGTAGTGCATAATGTTCCGGAATACGCTGCGAAGTTCCTGCGGCCGCACAACCTGAAAAACCGGGTTTCGGTCTACATGGAGCGCGAAGTGCGGGATGCCTTGCAGGTTATCGTGAAGCGTATCGGCGGCAGGGAACTTACCACTGCCGGATATATCGACAATATCCTGCGTGAACATCTGGAAGCACACAAGGACCGGATTAACGAAATAAGCCGCAGCCATGCCGATATTCTGTAAAGCGATGATAGCCCTGTGACTGGCCTATTCGGTATATATGCTGCTGGACCGCCACATATACCGGGGACGTTTAAATTACCTGCTTTTCGGGCGTCGGATTGAAAAGGTGAAAGGCTGGCTGCATCGTATAACCGCTCCGGCGGTGAAAGCGGAGCCGGAAGCGCAGCCGACGGAAGATATTGCGTTACACCGGAGTTATCAGTACGATCCGCCGCCTGTACCTGCACCTGCACCTGAACCGACACCGCCGCCGGAACCTGCAAAACCGCCGGAAGCGGAAGCACCGCCGACTGCGCCCCCGGAAGCTGACGCTCCGGACGGCTCGGCTCCTGCCGTTTCGCACCCGACACCGCCGCCGGAGAGCGACAATTACAACGAGGACGAGGAATATATGCGTCACATGGCAAATACCGACGAGGGGCCGCAGCCGGGTGCTGTCGATGCTGACGACCTGCTGGTTCTACTCTCGGTTTTCTCGAAAGGCAAGAGTGCCACGCAGCAGGAGATCGCCACGGCACGGCGGGCCATGCGGGCCGTTTCGGGTTCGCAGATCGAGCAGTCGATTTTAGACCAGCTCAATGGAAAGGACGGGTATGTCGCGGTCATGCTCGACATGATTACAAAGGACCTGCACGCGGAGGACGATACACCCCCGCGGGAGAATAAAAAATCTGACCGGGTTTTTCGTCTGGAAGATTTTGTATAACGGATGTCTAACTTAAAACAAATGCCTATGGGAAAGGATTTTTTTGATTCCGGCTGACGACGGAAGTGCCGTTTATGAACGGCGAAAATACGTCAGACAACATTTTCCATAAATCGCTGCCGGCCGTCATGGGCGGTCGGCAGTTTTTCACCGAAACGAAAGCAAATTATCTATGAAAAGTAAAAACAGAATATTTTTGAATACTCCGCTCAATCCGGCCCGGCCTCCGTACCGCAAACGTCTTACCGCTCTGTTCTTCGCGGCTTGGGGCATGCTGTGAACGTTGGCAGCTACGGCGCAGACGGGCGACGGCTCGGCGGGCATCCGTCAGGCTGCGCAAATGGTAAACGGCTATTTCGAACCTGCCGTGAAGCTGATTTACGCAATTGGGGCCGTCGTGGGGTTGATCGGAGCCGTAAAAGTCTACGGCAAATTCAGTTCCGGCGACCCGGACACGGCAAAGACCTGCGCCAGTTGGATGGGGGCGTGCGTCTTTCTGATCGTCTGCGCCACGGTCTTAAAATCATTTTTCGGCACAACGTATTAGTATATGACAACATTCGAAATTCATAAGGGCGTGGATGCGCCCGTCGAATTTAAAGGACTGCGAAGCCAGTACCTTTTCATCTGCGCCGGGGGACTTATCGGGGCATTCCTGATCGTCGTCGTCTTGTATATGTGCGGCGTGGGTCAATTCCTCTGCCTGGGTGTCGGTGGCGCTCTGGCCGCCGGGGTCGTGATGCTGACATACAGGCTGAATGAGAAATACGGCACGTATGGGCTTATGAAAGCGTTGGCCGTAAAGCTGCATCCCCGCCGTATCACCAACCGTCGCCGTGTGAAGCGCCTAATCCGTTCGAGCCATGTATAGCACGCTGAAAACTACCACGCTGGAGCGGAAATTTCCGCTGCTGGCTGTCGAACAGGGCTGCATCGTCAGCAAAGAAGCCGACATTACGGTAGCGTTTCGTGTCGAATTGCCGGAACTGTTCACCGTTGCGGGCGAGGATTACGAAGCCATGCACGCGACATGAGCAAAGGCAATCCGGGTACTACCGGATTTTACGGTCGTGCATAAACAGGACTGGTTTATTTCCGAGCGGTATGTACCCCAGATTACGGAGGACATGAGTTTTTTAAGCCGCAGCTATGAACGTCATTTCAACGAACGTCCGTACCTGAACCACACCTGCTACCTGTTCATCACCAAAACCACACGGGAGCGCACGCGGCAGCAATCGACGTTCAACACCCTCTGCCGGGGCTACCTGACCCCGAAAGAGGTGCGGGATAAGGATGCCGTGGGGCTGTTTCTGGATGCCGTGAGCCAGGCGGAAAGCATCATCAACGAAAGCGGGCTTTTCAAGGTCGAACGGCTCACGGAAGCGGAGATCGTCGGCACGCCGGAAAAGGCCGGGATTCTGGAAAAGTACTTCGCACTCACGCAGGACGACACGGCCACGTTGCAGGACATGCGGCTGGACCCCGGACGGATGCAGGTCGGCGACAATACGCTGTGCCTGCACACGCTGTCGGATTTGGACGACCTGCCGCAAAAAGTTTCGACGGACAGCCGTTTCGAACGGCTCTCGACGGACCGGAGCGACTGCCGCCTGTCGTTCGCGGCTCCGGTGGGTCTGCTGCTGTCGTGCGACCATATCTATAATCAGTATGTGCGACAAGAGGTCGTGTAAGTAATTGTTTAACAATCAAATGAAGTAACAAATATCATTCAGATCAGATTAAACCTATTGTTCCGTCAATAGTAGCCTACGGTCACGTGCGTCGCTCAAAAGGCGGGGTGCGAAGCTGGCCGGACAAAGTAGCCCTTCCGCAAGGAGAAGCCCGAACCGCGAGGGAACGGCAACTGCTCTTAGCACAAAAGAGTCGGGGAGCGAGGCTGGGCGGTATGGTTAGCACAAGCGAACTGTTATAAGCGTCGTAATGTACGAACAAGCCAAAGTTGCTGAGAGGCTTGAACCAAAAGGTAACGCAGTCGGATAACCCTTTGTATTGTGGGGTTACACGGACAAAGCACTGCCGGCGCAACGGACAGAACCTAACCCGCTCATTTGTTACTTACGCGAAACTTGGTAAACCCGTATCTCTCCTGCCTTCGGGCAGGTAAGCCGACCGCAAGGAAAGCCGAATGAGGTGCGGGTATGGGAACGCAGAAAAAGCGAATGCCGTCCTGTAACGGGGCGGATAGGAGTTTCAACGTCACTCCGCCGCGAAAGCGGGCAGACTTCTGCGAGGTGACTCTTTACAAGAAACTATGTAGAACTTTCTAAAAGAAGGAATGCAAATGAACGAGATTAATTTATCGTGTGCGCCTGCTGACCGTAGGCAGTGGAACAACTGGACCGACATTGATTGGGTCAGATGCGAAGCTGCGGTTCAGAAGCTGCAAGGACGTATTGTAAAGGCTCAGAAAGAGGGTCGTCCGGGCAAGGTAAAAGCCCTGCAATGGACATTGACCCACTCGTTTTACGCCAAAGCGTTGGCGGTCAAACGAGTTACCTCTAACAAAGGTAAGAACACGGCGGGAGTGGATAAAGTTCTCTGGACTACTCCCAACGCAAAAATGGGTGCTGTCGCCGATCTGAAAAGACGTGGCTACAACCCGCAACCGTTACGAAGGGTACATATCAAGAAGAGTAACGGCAAACTCCGTCCGTTAGGAATACCTACAATGAAAGACAGGGCCATGCAGGCATTATACCTCATGGCTCTGAACCCGGTAGCAGAAACTACCGCCGACAGACACTCTTACGGCTTCCGTAGGGAAAGGTGTACGGTCGATGCGATAGTACAATGCCATACGATACTTTCAAAAGAGGTATCTCCGCAATGGATACTCGAAGGGGACATCAAAGGTTGTTTCGACCACATCAGCCATCAATGGTTACTCGACTATATCCCTATGGATAAGGTCATGCTCCGTAAATGGCTGGAAAGTGGATTCGTATTCAACCGGCAACTGTTTCCCACCGAGGAAGGTGCGCCGCAGGGCGGTATCATATCGCCGACACTCGCGAATATGGCACTCGACGGCCTGCAAGCAATGCTTGCAGAAAATTTCAAACTGAGACGTACCAAAATGGGATATTTCAATCCTATGGTAAATCTTGTGCGATACGCAGATGATTTCATTATTACCTGTTCCGACAGGGAAATTTTGGAATCGCAAATCAAACCCGCAGTCAGCGAGTTTCTTCAAGCACGGGGGCTTACCCTATCAGAAGAAAAGACGAAGATTACTCACATTGATGAAGGATTTGACTTTCTGGGTTTCAACATCAGGAAATACAAAGGTACGCTGCTTATCAAACCGTCAAAGAAGAACGTCAAGGAGTTCCTTGCCAAAATTAAAAGTATTGTTCGTAAGAACCAAGCTATTAGGCAGGACAAACTTATCGGACTTCTAAACCCCGTCATAACCGGTTGGGGCAACTATTACAAGGGTTGCGTAGCCGCCAAAACCTTCAAGAACGCAGACGCACAAATCTTCTACAAACTGTGGGCGTGGGCATTACGCCGCCACCGCCACAAGGGTAAGAAGTGGGTTTACAACAGGTATTTTCTGTCGAAGAAAGGCCGGGCGTGGACATTCGGTACGATGCTGAAGAACAACGGGAAACCATTTCCGTACACACTGAAGTATCTATCCGATATTGATACGAAGACCAAGCCTATCAAAATCCGCAGCAAAGCCAACCCATTCGACCCGGAATGGCGACCATACTTTGAGATGCGTAACAGGATGAAAATGTTAAGCTCTCTCAAAGGCAAACAGGGCTTTCTCAGAATGTGGGAGAAACAAAATCAGCGTTGTCCGTTGTGCGGCGAGATAATCGACGCGGATAAAATCTGGACTATTGCGGAGTTATCCGACAAGTCCGGCAAATCCAAAATCATCGCCCATGACAGATGCAGTCGTACACTTACCCGTAAAATTAGAGCTTATGAGCCGGTTTCATAATAGAAACTTTGAGTTGCTTGAGCCGTATGATGCGAAAGTATCACGTACGGTTCTTAGAGGGGAAGGGAGCAGTAATGCTCCCGACCTACTCGACATTTTTCTGGACAATCCTGCCGAAACATTCCAGCAGTTCGAGAAACGTACCCGGAACCTGCAATCGCTCTCGCGGTATAGCCGCGCCAATCAGATCAACAAGGAATGGCTCGATCAGTTTTTGAACGAGGGACATAGCCGGGGTCTTACGCCCGTGCGGTGTCATTGTAATGTCTTGGCGTGGTCGGACGATGCGGAGCAGTTGAAACGCATTAAGGCAGATGTGGGGTCGCAGCTTGCGACGATGGAGTGTAAGCCGCGGCATAACACGGTCGATGTTCCGGCGCTGTTCTGGGCGGGTATTCCCGGCAATGAAAGCGACTTCCCGGCAGAGGAAAGTTTCTATACCTACCTGGAACAAGCCCTGTGCTTTTTCGTGGAGGAAACGAATTACCGGGATTCGCCGTCGCCGTTCGGAATAAAAATGGTGGACCGGATTACGGGTAAACCCCTGCATCTGGACATATCCGACGAGCCGATGAAACGGGGTGTAATCTGCAACAGGAATCGTATCGTCATTTCAGGATCGGGAGGTGGCAAATCTTTCTTTGTCAATCACTTGGTTCGTCAGTACTACGAACAGGGCACACACGTTGTCCTGGTCGATGTGGGAAACAGCTACAAAGGGCTGTGTGCATTAATCAACCATCGCACGGGCGGTCAGGACGGAATTTATTTTACCTATACCGAGGACAATCCGATCAGTTTCAACCCGTTTTTCAGCGACGATAATATCTACGACGTTGAGAAGCGCGAAAGTATCAAGACGCTGATTCTTACCCTGTGGAAACGGGACAACGAACCCCCGCGCCGCTCCGAGGAAGTCGCGCTGTCGAACGCTGTGAGCCTGTATATTCAGCAAATTCAGAACCGTGACGACCTGCGCCCGTCGTTCGACACGTTCTATGAATTTATCGACAAGGAGTATCGCGGATTGCTCGAACGCAAGCGGGTTCGGGAAAAGGATTTCGACATCGAGAATTTCCTGAACGTCCTGGAACCCTACTATAAGGGCGGCGAATACGATTACCTGCTCAACTCGGAACAGAACATCGACCTGCTGAACAAACGCTTTATCGTGTTCGAACTGGACAATATCAAGGACCACCCGATACTGTTGCCCGTTACGACGCTGATTATCATGGAGTGTTTTATTTCCAAAATGCGACGGCTGCAAGGCGTTCGCAAACTGATCGTGATCGAAGAATGTTGGAAAGCCCTGACAAGCGCATCTATGAGCCAGTACATCAAGTATTTATTCAAAACGATTCGCAAATTTTTCGGCGAAATCCTCGTCGTAACACAAGAGATCGACGATATTGTTTCCTCGCCGATTGTAAAGGAGGCGATCATCAACAACTCCGACACGAAAATCCTGCTGGACATGCGCAAGTACATGAATAAGTTCGACGCAATCCAAAACCTGCTGGGGCTGACCGATAAGGAGAAATCGCAAATCTTGTCTATCAACCTTGCGAACGACCCGAAGCGCAAGTATAAGGAGGTCTGGATAGGAATGGGCGGCGTTCAGTCTGCGGTCTACGCTACGGAGGTCAGCGCGGCCGAGTACTACACCTACACCACGGAAGAAAGGGAGAAAATGGAATTGTTCACGCTCACCGACAAGCTGGACGGGGACATCGAACTGGCGATCAAACAACTCGCCGAAAACAAAGAAAAACACGAACCTAAAAATTAAAATTATGTTTAAGAGTAAGAAAAAAAGAGCAATCGAATCGGCCATAGAACATCTTTCGGCGACGCTTCGCCATGCTGCCGAAAGCCTTGCCGCCGTCGCCGACGACGTGCGGGTGAGCCGTGCGGAAATCCGCAGGGATTACATCTGCGGCGGTTGGACGACCCCGGACCTTAACCGGGGACTTATTATCTCCAAGCTGCCGGAGGGATTCAATGCGGCAATTTACGCCCCGCCGTTGAACCGCAAGCGGACGCGCCTGCTGCGGGTCTTTGTCCGCGTGGACGGCGACATGCTGAAAGCCTGTTACGACGGTGTGGAGCATACGATCACCACGAACCCGCTGCATGACAGCATTACGTTTCCCGGCTACGGGACATTCCTGCGGGACGATCAAATTTTCGGATAGCCATGCGCAGAATCCTTTTATCCTTTCTCTCCGCACTGCTCCTGTCGGGAGTGGCGCGGGCGCAGATTCCGGTGACGGATGCGGCCAACATTACACAAAGCATTGTCAATTCCGTTACGGAGCTGGTGCAGACTTCGACCACGGCGGAGAATATGATCGGCAACTTCAAGGAAACCATGAAAATCTACCGTCAGGGCAAGGAGTATTACGACCGCCTGCGCAATGTCACGCACCTTGTCCGGGACGCCCGTAAGGTTCAGCAGTCCATTCTATTGGTCGGGGAACTCTCGGACATCTACGTAACAAGTTACGACAAAATGCTCACGGACGATAATTTTTCGTCCGCGGAACTTTCGGCCATTGCCGCGGGGTATAATAAACTTCTGGAAAGGGGCATGAACTCCCTGAAAGACCTGAAAGAAATCGTCAATCCGACGGATTACTCCATGACCGATAAGGAACGGCTGGACCGTATCGACCAAGCGCACGGCGAACTCACGCACACGCGCGATCTGATGGTCTACTACACGCGCAAAAACATCTCCGTTTCGTACCTGCGTTCGCAGCGGAAAAACGACACGCAGCGGGTGTTGGATTTATACGGTTCGCCGGACGAAAAATATTGGTAGCTATGGTAATGCCTTTATCTGACGGGATGGATATTCATTTCACCAGCCTGCACAAAATTCTTCGCAACCTCTACGATCAGATGACGCCCCTAACGGACGATATTGCCACGTTCGCTACGGCCGTCGCCGGATTGGGGGCGCTGCTGTATATCAGCTACCGGGTCTGGCAGGCCCTTGCGCGGGCCGAAGCCATCGACGTATTCAGTCTGTTGCGGCCGTTCGTTATCGGCTTGTGCATTATCTCTTTCCGGCCCATCGTTATCAATTCGATCAACGGAATTTTAAAACCGCTGGTCGTTGGCACAAATCATATCCTGAAAGATCAACTGCTGGATATGAAAGAACTTCAAAAGAAGAAAGACCGTTTGGAATGGGAGGAAGCTGTACGCCGCAAGACATACGGCGTAATAGACCCGAATGAGGATTATGATGCGGAATTGCGGGCGCTGGGGCTGGATGTTCCGACGCAAAGTGTCATGGATGCGCTGTATGAGGTAACGCATATTTTCAGTACGAAATATTGGGTACTTCAATTATTCCGGTGGCTGCTGGAAATCCTGTTCGGGGCTGCGGCGTTGGTGATCGACACCCTGCGGACATTCTATCTGGTGATCCTTACGATTCTGGGGCCGATTGCTTTTGCAATCAGCATCTACGACGGGTTTCAATCGACCTTGACCTATTGGTTTTCGCGCTATATCTCGGTCTATCTTTGGTTGCCTATCGCCGACCTGTTCAGCGCCATGCTTGCGAAGATTCAGGTTTTGTCGCTGGATCGGGACATCGAATTGATCGGCGATCACTCGTTTCTGCCGGATTCTGCGAACTCGGTCTACCTGATTTTCCTGCTTATCTCGATTATCGGCTATTTCACGATTCCGACCGTTGCAAGCTGGATTGTGCAGTCCGCAGGGACCAGGGCCTACAACAAAAAGGTTACGGGTGTTTTCGGCGGAGCTACAAACGTCGCCGCCGGAGCTGCCGGAGCCGCCACGGGCAATGTGTCCGGGGGCCTGATGAAATAATAACACTTGTAAAACATGGAATTTAAAGCATTAAAAAACATCGAAACAGCCTACCAGCAGTTACGTCGTTATTCGATGGCGTTTCTAGGGTTGTGTGCCCTGATTACGGTCGTCGCCGTATGGAGGTCGTACAGCTACGCCGAAAAGCAGCGTCAGAAGATTTACGTGCTGGACAACGGCAAAAGCCTGATGCTGGCCCTGTCGCAGGACCTTTGGCAGAACCGCCCCGTCGAAGCGCGGGAACATGTCAAACGGTTTCACGAACTGTTCTTCACGCTCGCCCCGGATAAGGCGGCCATCGAAAGCAACGTCAACCGTGCCATGATGCTGGCCGACAAGTCGGCGATTGCGTACTACCGGGACCTCTCGGAAAAGGGGTTCTTCAACCGCCTGATCGCGGGCAACGTCAGCCAGCGCATTGTGGTAGACAGCATCGCCGGGAACTTCAACGACTATCCCTATGAACTTCGAACCTATGCCCGGCAGCAGATCATCCGCGAAAGCTATATCACCGAGCGCAGCCTTGTCACCTCCTGCCAGCTTATCAACACCGTTCGTTCGGACAACAACCCGCAGGGCTTCATCATCGAACGGTTCACGGTATTGGAAAACAAAGACCTGAATCGCTATGAAAGGTAAGCACATTCTCAAACCTCTGTGCGAGGTGAAAGATCGGGCGTTGGGGCGTTTGAAGAACTATCTGGAGCAACGCACCCCGCGCCAGCGGTTGTATATCGTCCTTACCGCGCTGCTGCTGTTCGCAGCCGTGGATATATGGATGATCGTCAGCAGCCTTTCGGGGCACTCCGAACCGCTGCCTGCACAACACATCGAAGTATCAGTACCATTAAAACCGTAAACTATGTTAGGTAAGACCAAGAATCCGGGCGGACAATCCGCCCCGCAGAAAAACAAATATCTCGTCATTGCGCTGCTGTGCCTGCCGTTCGTGCTGTGCCTGTACCTGATCTTCGGCGGCAGCGGGGAGCAAGCCCCCGCCACGGTCGGCGGGTTGAATTTCAACATCCCGGACGGCCGGACACAGAATATCGAGGGCAACAAGCAGAAAGCAATGGAGCGCGAGCAGATGAACGAACAGCACGACGCCCGTGTGCGGACGCTGGCCGAAAGTACTTTCTCGCTGTCGGGCGACACGGTGCAGGCCCCGAAGCGCGAGCAGGCCCAGCCCGACCAGATTGCGCAGTCGCGCAACACCTACCGGGACCTGACGCGGGAAATGAACTCGTTTTATGCCACGCCCCGCACCGACCCGCAGATCGCGGCGCTGAAAAAGCAGGTCGCGGAACTCTCCGCCGAACTGGAACAGTCGCGCGAAAAGCCCGACCCGCTGGACTACATGGAACGCAGCTACGCCCTTGCGTCCAAGTATCTGGGCGGCCAGCCGCAGGCGCAACCGCAACCGGGCGCAACCTCCGAGAAGTCGAAAGACCGCGCGGCATGAGCGCACCGCACGGTGGAAAACCCCGTGTCGGGGTTGTCGCAGCCTGTTAGCGATTCGGCGTTCATGGCGCAATACGGCAAGCCCCGTAATTACGGATTCAACACCGCCGTCGGGGAGGGTGTCGCGGAGAACCGCAATGCGATTCGCGCGGCTATCGACGCCGATCAGGTCATAACGGCGGGGGCCGTTGTCCGGCTGCGGCTGCTGGAGCCGATGCAGGTTGCACGTTATGTCCTGCCGACCAATACGGTCGTGTTCGGCGTGGCGGCCATCGAGGGGCAGCGGCTTTCTATCACCGTGAAAAGCATCGAAAGCGGGGGCAGCATCATCCCCGTACAACTCACGGCGCACGACACGGACGGACAACCGGGGCTTAATATCCCGAACTCGTTAGAGCGCGAAGCGGCCAAAGAAGCCGTGGCAAGCGTCGGTTCGTCGGGCATATCGAGCATATCGGTTACGCACAACGCCGGGCAGCAGGCCGCAATGGACCTTGTGCGGGGTGCAATGTCTGCGGGCAGCCAATACCTGAACGCAAAGATGCGGGAAGTAAAAATCAACCTCAAAGCAGGTTATCAGTTATTATTAATTTCAAAAGAGTAAAGCAAACATGAAAAATCTTATTATGACATTCGCGGCAGCCGTGGGCCTGTCGCTTGGCAGCTTCGCACAAAGTGTAAGCACCGAATCAAAAGCATTCCGCTCCAGCCAGATCGTCGCACCTTACGACATCGAAGTAACGTATAACAAAACCGTGCATGTCCTGTTTCCGGCGGCTGTGCAGTATGTCGATTTGGGCAGCAACGACATCATTGCGGGCCGTGCCAGCGGTGCGGAGAATGTCGTGCGCATCAAATCCGCCGTCGCCGGATTTACGGGCGAAACGAATTTCTCGGTCATAACCGCCGACGGGTGTTTCTACACGTTCAATGTAACCTACGCCGACGAGCCGGGCCAGCTATCCGTGGAAATGGACGACTGGCTGCGCAAGAACCCCACGGCGGAGTATGCCAACGACCGACTGTTCGTGCGGCTCTCGGAGCTGGGCGGCGAAACGCCCGTGCTGGTAAACCGCATCATGTATTCGATCTACAAGAAAAACGCTTCGGACATCAAGTCCGTCGGCTCCAAGCAGTTCGGGATTCAAACCCTCCTGAAAGGGGTCTACATTCATAAGGACCTCATGTATTTCCATATCGCCGTGCGCAACATGTCGAATGTGTCCTACGACATAGATTTCATCCGTTTCAAGGTCGTGGATAAGAAAGTCGCCAAACGAACCGCTGTTCAGGAAACCTATGTGAATCCGGTGCGGGTGTTCAGCCAGCAGAACACCGTGGACGGAAAAGCGACCGTTCGCAACGTGTTCGTGTTCCCGAAAATGACACTCCCGGACGACAAGGTGCTGACGGTCGAAATCTTCGAAAAGGGCGGCGGACGGCATCAGTCGTTCAACATCGCTAATGGGGAACTGGTCGGAGCGAAACTCATTAACGATCTGAAAACCCGGTAGCCATGCGAAAGTACGTCATCATAGCATTCGCGGCGGTGTGCCTTTCCGGGCTGTGGCCCGGCGAGGTACACGCGCAGCGGGGGCTTCCCAAACAAAAGGGAATTCAGATCACGGCGGGCTGGGTGGACGGTTTTTCGTTCGTGAAAGCCGGACGGCGGGCCAACTTCTACGGTAGTGTGGCGTTCTCCAGATATAACCGCAATTCGACGCGCTGGCTCGTGGGGCTGGAATATCTGCAAAAGGATTACACCTACCGGGGCGAAGTCGTGCCTAAAGCGCAGTTCACGGGCGAAGCCGGATATTTTGTTCCGCTTGCAGCAGACCGGGGCCGAAACGTCGTGCTGTCGGTGGGGTTCTCGGCGCTGACCGGGTACGAATCTTCGAATTGGGGCAACAAACTGCTGCATGACGGGGCGCGGCTCCGGGATGCCGATTGTTTCCTGTACGGCGGGGCGCTTACGGCCGAAGTCGAAACCTATCTGTGCGATAAGGTCGTGTTCTTGGTGAGCGTCCGGGAACGGGCTTTGGCCGGGTCCACGGTCGGGACCTTTCACACGCAGTTCGGGTTCGGGTTCAAATTCATCATCAATTAACCGCGCATGAATTTACTGGAATTATTTTCAGGCATCGGGGGTTTCTCGCTGGGGCTTCATCAAGCGGGATTTACCTTTGATAAGGTCTATTTTTCGGAGATAGACCGTCATGCCATTGCTAACTTCAAACACAATTTTCCAAATGCACAACACGTCGGATCAGTCTGCGATATTACAAGAGCTTCCATTGAACGTCCCGATATTATCACTTTCGGATCGCCTTGCCAGAATTTCAGCGCTGCTGGAAACGGCCTTGGACTGCAGGGAGCAGAAAGTTCACTCATACGGTACGCGATTGAGGCCATTGACTACTTTAGACCTGACATTTTTATCTGGGAAAATGTTAAGGGCGTCCTCTTCGAACGACATTGCCGGGATTTTTGGGCAATCGTCAAGGCCTTTGCCGACATTGGGCTTTATCAGATCGAATGGCAACTGCTTAATACTGCATGGGTATTACCCCAAAATCGAGAGAGAATCTACCTTGTCGGGCGTCTTGCAGAAAAATGCCGGGACAAAGTATTTCCTGTCTGCGAAAGTGTTTTCTCGCCTGAAAAGGAATCTGGAAACAACAGGGAAAGCAAAGATTGTTGTGGTACGCTTATAAAAACCTATGGCCGGACTGCGAATTGGGTTACCTACGTATTGCAGCTCCAACGGGGAGAACAATTCGACGGCAAGCTCCGGGCGATCCACGAGGGACAGTTGCGGCTGCTGACCGAAACGGAGTGCGAGCGGTTACAGGGCTTTCCGGACGGTTTTACGCGCTATGGCGTCTATGACGGAGAGGTGCGGGAGATTTCCCGCACGCAGCGGTATTCGTTGCTGGGAAATGCTGTCAGCCCGCCTATTGTAGAAAGGGTGGCTGCGAGAATCAAACAAACGACATTGTTGTAATTTATTATCTCAATTTATGAAAGAAGCAACAAGAAAAACAATGTTTTCATCCGTTCGGATGGACTGGGCTACGCCTATGGATTTTTTCAATGCGCTCGACGCGGAATTTCACTTCACACTTGATCCTTGTGCAAGTCCTGAAAATGCAAAGTGCAAGAAATACTATACAGAGCGGACAAACGGATTATTACAGAGCTGAAAGGGCGAAACGGTGTTTTGTAATCCTCCTTACGGTCGTAATATCGCGGCGTGGGTTATCAAGTGCTGGCAGGAAGCGAAACAACCGGGAACAATTGTCGTAATGCTGATTCCGGCCCGCACGGATACGCGCTATTTTCACGATTTTATTTACCACCAGGCAACAGAAATACGGTTTATTAAGGGCCGTCTGAAATTCGGAGGTCAGAATAATCCCGCACCGTTTCCGAGCATGGTAGTAGTTTTCAAGGGATATAATAAATAAAATGAACAGTTATGCGAAAAATAAAAATCTGCGGCATTTTTGCCGCGCTGCTGTCGCTGTTCTCGTGTAACGATAAGATCGACGTGCAGCAAGCCTATGATTTCGGTATAACGACCTGGTATCTTCAAAAAACGATCAAACCGGGCCAACCCGTCGAAATACGGTTCTATCTGACCCGTGAGGGGTATTATGCCGATGCGGAGTTCTCAATCGGCTATGTTCAGATCGAAGGTGACGGCGTGGTGTATGATACCGGAAACTCACGGCTTATAAATCGGGAGTTCTGTGCCTTGCAGGAAATATCCGACCTGCAGGACGGGGTTTTCACGCTCTATTACCGGAGCCTGTCGGACAAAAATTCAACGCTGAAATTCATCGTCATGGATAACTTCGGCCAGACACGAGAATTGCAGATCGAATTTGAAAGTGAAATATAAGGGAAAAGGCGGCCGGTATGAAGTGCACCCCAAAGATTGGCCGGATTAATATTAATTTAGATAGCATGAGTTCGGTACTGCACCGGGCTCATGTTGTTTAAAGCCCTCTTTATTCGTTTGTTGCCCTTTGAATATTGCCGTTGATTTGTCATAGCGCATAATCGAGGTGGTATTTAATATATTCAAATTGAAAATCACCACATTCGGCACGGGGTAGCCGGAGGTGGGCTACACGAGGATTGTATTTATATTTATTAGTAAGATATTCCACCATTTTTTCATAAGCATCGTAGCCACTTTTGGCAAAAAAGTTTCCCTTATACAATTCTATTCCTTTGATCGTGCCGCGTTCATTCGTGTATACTGTCAAATAGAAATAATATCGTACAGCATATATTCCCTCCCGGATTTCGGATAACTCCTGCCGACGCTTGTTTACTAATTCCTTATTCTGTTCGAATCGTTCCAGATTTATTTTTTCGAGTTGTGTCTGATAAAGCCGGTTGTGTTCTTCCAGAGTGTCGGCCAATGCCGGGTAATAGTTTATGTGCGTTGAACCTGTGCCCGTTGTTTGGAGCATGTTCAATCCCGAATATTTTTTGGTTTTATAAATGAAATAATCGACGGTTCCGGCTTCGTTTCCCACGATTTCGCCAAAGAAAATAGCGTATATCCGACACTCTGCTGTTTCGCTGCATTTCAGTTGTTTCGCACTTCTCGGATTTATAAGGGAATTGATGAAATAGATAGCTTGTTCCGGTGTGCTGCATAGTTCAATTCTATTGAAGTACACGAACACATATTTTCTTTTGAGATTCATACGTTACAAGTTTTATGAAAAAGAGAAAGCAGTATAACAAATATAGCTTTTATTTGTTGAATTTCAAATACCTGTGATATGTTTGAGGACTGAATTTTTTTCGTGCATGGCTCGAATAATATAAAAATGTGTCAGAGTGATTTTAAAAGCCAATGATAACAAGAAAGGACGGCTATCTTTGCCGTTCTTCTCCTATTTTCTTCACGTGCATTGTTTCCGGGGTGTAATTACGGTCAGTTGCCGTAATCTTTGGGGTAAGTTACTCCGGTATGTGTACAGGTCAGGTCGAATGCCCACGCTACGGCATTGAATGTTGAAAGGCGCGTAGGTTCCATACGCAAATCATAAATACCGATACCCCCGGCATTGGCTCGCATTGATTGTATCGTGCGAACTTTGACCGCACTATCACTTAATGGGCCTCTTAAATCTATACTGAACGGAAGATAGTGTGATACCGGGAACATTGAAGATAGGTAATAACCGTTCAATGAACCTTGGTGCGTCAGGTCGATACATGCTACGGCTTCGGGTGAAAGCGTATTGGTATTTCCCCAATCCAGCAGGGTAATTATTTTGTCGGTTTTGTTTCGCAATTTCAGAATAACATTGCTGAATGAGGTTGAATTTGCCGGTGGCCAGCCGCGGGTTCCGTATTCCGACCATTCATCGTCGAGGAAATAGCCGTCCACACCGGCGGCCTCCCCGACCTCGATAATCTGGTTGCAGAACGATTCTGCTTGTTGATTCGTGAGGTTTGCGAACCCGGCTCCGGTATGGTCGCCCAGATAGCCGAGCAGGACTTTGATACCTTTTGCCTGGAGCGGTTTGATATATTTGTCGGGATCGGCGAGAATAGCTGCGTTATTGGGATTGTTGTAGGCATAAACATTCCCGTTGGCATCTCCACGGATGTTGGACGAATAGATCACCACATGGGTAAAGAACGGTTCGCCGTTGGAAAGGTAATACTCTCCGGCATTGAGGATATTTACATCGTTGACTTCCACGATCAGATGCCGGGCGAAGTTTTCTATTGTCGCCGCGCGGGTCATGGGGGTAGTTTGTCCGTCCGGTTGGGCTATGACGGGTTCTTCTGCACTATTGCAGGCTGTAAATGTAAATGTGTATGCCGCTGCTGCGACAACATACACGTTATCATTGTCTTTTTCATGGCTGTTGTTTGTTTCGGATGAAAAACCGCGCACCACTTTCGCGGTGCGCGGACACTTTAATCACAACCTATTTCTTCTCATTTCGCGTAAAACATTAATTGCCATAGTCTTTCGAGTAGGTCTTTCCGGTGTGCGAAACGGTTTCCCCGAAAGCCTGGGCTGCTGCGTTAAACGACGAAAGGCGATAGGACGACATCGGCAGGTTGAAGAACGCGACACCGCGGGCATTGGCATTCTTGGCCGCCGTCGTATAGGACTTGATCTGGTTGTCCGAAAGCGGGCCGGTCAGGTCTACGAACAAGGGCAGATATTGACCTTTTGCGAACGACGAATTGAACCCGTAGCCGTTCAGCGTACCCTGGCAGCCCCAATCGAGGTGACTGATAGCAGTGGACGAGAGCGTACCGGTATTACCCCAATCGAATACGCTGATCGACTTGTTGGTCTTGCCTGCCAGCGCGATAATCATGTTGCTGTACGAAGTGCTGTTAGCATAGGGATAGCCGCGGGTTCCGTACTCCGCCCACTCGTCGTCAAAATCGTAGCCGTCTACGATATTGTCGTAGGCAACCAGATCATCCGTGTAAGTACCGATTTGTGCTGCGGTAGGTTGGCGAATCCGGCACCGGTGTGGTCGCCGAGGTTGCCCATGATGACCTTGATACCTTTTGCCTGGAGCGGCGCGATGTACTTGGCGGGATTTGCGAGGATTGCGGCGTTGTTCGGGTTGTTGTAGTTGTGGACATTGCCCGATGCGTCGCCGCGGATGTTGGATGCAAAGAGAATGACGTGCGTAAAGAACGGAGTGCCGTCCGACAGGAGATATTCTCCTGCGTTGAGCGGATTGACGTCGTTTACTTCGACGTAAACAACGCGGTAGAAGTTGCCGAGCGTTGCCGCGCGGGTCATCGGGCCGGCCTGATCGGTCGGGTCGTTTGCGATGGGTTCCTCGGCCTGCTGGCACGAGGTCATCAACAATGCGGATGCAGCGAACAAGGTGCAGGCTGCGAATAAGATTTGTTTTTTCATAAGGCAAATTTTAGTTAAAAGGTTGAGGTTTGAGAATTATAGGTTGTAGTTAAAGTGTTTTTTACCAGTCTTTAGTGAAATTGCCGTAATTTCGATCATCCCAGGTTACGTTTATCAGTAGTATCATTCCGTCGTATTCCCAATCCCAATCGGTAACTGCGTCTGCCACTATATTGAAAGCACTTTTGGGGCCTTCTTCGTATCCTGCCGAGTTTGTCGGCATATCCCAGAATGCGAATACGTTCCCCGATTGGGTTTCGCGGTAGAGGGATTTAATAAGGGGAGTTAAAATGGGGTTTAGTTGTGCGCTTTCCTGCGTATTATTCGTTTTCAGCAGCGCGCCGCCGTATTTGGATTGCTCCAGCCCGGCGATGGGTTTGAGTTCCGCGCCGTCGGCATAGGCATCTACGACCTTATCGAAAATTCCCGACCAGGCATAGTCGATGTATTTTCCGGCTTCGATGCCGTCGTGTGCCGTAGCGAGCAGGTCGGTGCTCTCCGCGTCGCAGGCCACGGTGACGAGTTTGTCGTCGCCCAATGCTTCCTTTGTCGCCTTTATCAGTTTGGCGTAGGATGCGGGATTTACACCGGGCATACCGTCTTTGCCGTAGGACGCTTCGATGTCGAAGTAGTTTACGCCGTCCAACTTATATGTTTCCACGACATATTTAAGCTGGAAAACAAAATCAGCGGTCTGCTCGTCGGTCATATTGCAGAATCCAAGTCCCGTATTTCCGCCTGTGATGCAAATAAGCACCTTACGACTGCTTTTCTGCAAGGGCATGAGGTATTTGTCGCGGTTGCTCAAGACGTATTGCAGATCCGGTCCGATGTCGAGCATGGCCCGCCGTGTCGTCTTGTCGAATTTTAGCGCCGCGGGGCGGAGTACTTCGATATCGATCCACGTTTGGGTTATCGTATTGAAATCGGGGTCAAATGTTTCTGCATAAAATTTGGTTCCCATCAGCGGGTTCATTTCCTCGGTATTGACATATCCCACGATTTTGAAAGCATAGGCATCGAGCTGCGTTTCAGGTACGATCTCCCCGACCAGGATCCGGTAGTAGATTACCTGGTCTTTTTCGGACGGGGACATGTCGTTATTGGCAACGGTCGCCCGCAGGGGCAGCAGATAGGCGCCTTTTTCGACCCCTTCGCGGCTCAACGTGACGGTAAGAGCAGGAGAGGTTTTCTCTCCCCTCTTGACCGTCAGCGTTTTGCCTCCTTCGAAAGTCACATTTTCCAACGGAAACAGCGTCAGTTTTGCGTCACCTTGTTTGTCTTTGTTGTATTCGTCCACAAGCGTTGCGTCCGCATCGACCGTAACCGTTACGTCTGCGGCTGCGGGCTGGGTCAGTTGGTAGAACACGGCGTCTGTGGTCGTCTGTTCTTCGCTGAGTTTGAGTGCCGAAATCTGATCGGGCGTTTTTTCCCGGCGCAGCACTCCGCCGACGTTTGCAAGGTCGTCCTTGCCGGGAATATCCCCGGCCGTGCGGGTAAAGTCCTCGGCGTCGCACGCGGCCATCGCTGCGAGCGTAAGGCAAAGTGCCGAAGTGCGCAGCAGACCTGTTATTTTATTCATGTTTTTCATAGTTCAAGATTTACGGTTTATTCTTGCTTGTTGAGCTGCGGAATTTCCACCGAGGTATTCCATTTCAGATCGGTATGCGCTACGGCATCGTTTCCGTACTGCGACCAGTCTTTGATGATGTTTCCCGACCCCTCGTTGAATTTCCAATAAGCGCGTAATTCGGGCTTCTCGGCCGGGTTTTCCACGTCGTACATGTCGCGCCAGATGTCGGCCTGCGTACGTGCGACGGACCATATGCGCACCTCTGAAATATCGCCGCAGAGCTGGCGGAAAGCGTCGTAGCTGTACCCGATGAAGAACTGCCGGGCGTCCGTTTCCGGATCGGGGTCTATGGCCCGCAGTCCGAGGTTTATGACCTTTACGGTCGGCGCTACCTGCGTCTGGCTTTGGAGTTGTCCGTTTACGTAGATGCAGGCGATACCGGTTTCCAGGTCGTATGTGAAAGCGACATGATACCACTCCTCGAGCGACAGAAGTTTACCCTTGTTCTTTTCGGGGAATTTGCCCAGGCTTACGCCCGATCCGTCTACCTGGAGCTGGTCGGCATAGAAATTCGTGTCGCCGATACGCAGCAGCAGGTGTTGTTCCACACCCATGATCGTAGAGAGCTTTTCTTCGATGTAGGACGAGGTGGGACCTGCATAGTGGAAGTCGTGGACGCGGACGATGGCTTCATAGGTCACGGCTGTCAATCCGTTTACGCAGTCGGCGGTTCCGGCTTTGTCGAACGCGGGCACGTCTATCCAGTTGTCGGTGAGTACGGCGGCGGTCGTGATGGCCGAAGAACGGCGCACAAGATAATAGACGGTTTGGGAACCGGAGAGGGTCGAAAGTCCTCCCCCCGCAGAAACGATAGTTACCGGAAGCAACTGTGTTGCATCTATATCGAGCTGGTCGAGGTTCTTAAAATGGATGGTCAGAGGTTCCGATACGGATTTCCCGGCTTCTACGGTTGCCGTCCGTTCGGGGAACTCGTAGTAACTTTCATCGAGTACCGCATATTTCGTGTCGTGTTTGGCGTTGTAGGTGGCCGCGAGCGACGGGTCGATGCCAAATGTCACCTCGATATTCTCTTTTGCCGGGGAGATCAGCACGGCGGAGAGTTCGCGGTCGAGCTGCGTAACAGTCTTTTTAAAAGTTACGTTGTTGTCGCTCGACGTTTCGGCTGCGTCGATATATGCTGCGTTGTCGAACGGGTAACGGTTTTCATAGTCCGATTCACACCCGGCCAGCAGGATAAAGGCAGCCGATACAAAATACAGATATATTCTTCTCAATTTCATAAGGCGCATTATTTAGGGTTTGCCGGATTCAGCAGGCCGATGGCATGCTTGGTCTGTTTGTAATTTATGTAAGCGTCGTAGTAATCGTCCCCAATGTTGTAAATACCCAGCCCGGCTAACGGCCCCATTGTAATTACGCTTTTTGCCGCTTCGGCGATTGCGGGTTGCTGCACAAGGTTTTCATCCGTGAGTTTCCCGCCCGGCTCGGCCGTGATGATGATTTTTTCGAGCGCAATGCCGGCATAATCGGTCGCGTATGCAAGCTGGCTGCGGATATTGAACGTATTGACGGCATCCGTAGTCGTGAGTACGAAATAGGTTACGGCACTATGATTCTCCTTTGCGATAAAGAGCGGGTTACCCTCCGCCATGAGAATTTTTCCGGTCAGGGACGACAGTTTGCTGACAATCGTTGCAGCGGCTTGGGTCGCTGCGGCATCCATAGCGCCGCCGTAACGTACCGTTACGCCGTCGAACTTATACCGGTTTACGACCTCGATCACCTTGTCGAGATATGTCCCCAGCGCTGCGGCGTCCGTAGATTCCGCGAGTGTGTTGTAATCTACGGTATAGAGGATTTTCGTGCCCTTGGCCTGCGCCTGGGGTATATCCTCGATGTCGTATTCGGTCAGGTTACCGGCGTTTTCAAGTGCCACGATGTCGAGTGAATCGGGCAGTGAGCGCAGAAATGCCTTTTCCGAACCCGGTACGGCCGGAGCATTTGCCAGGCTTGCGTAAACGACGTAGTGTTCGCTTGCCTTATACGCTTTGAGGGCTGCCAGATATGCGGCATACTGTGCCGGGTCTTGCTGGTCGGGTTTTATGATCTGCTGGTCTATCGGCTCTATGTCCGTGTCGCAGGCCGTGAAACAATAGGCCGCGGGAATGAGCAGCGCCAGAATCAGGTATTTTATAGTCTGTTTCATAGCTTCGGTTTAATTTAAGGGTTTGCAATCCCACCATGTGCGCGTACCGCCGTTGTCGGGGCCGCCGAGCGAAGTTATCGCCGCTTCGACATTTGTGCGGTTCTCGGAATATTCCTCGGATGGGTAGGGAAGTCTGCGCATGCCGTACTTGGAGTTCACCGTTCCACCGGATTTATTGTCTTTGGCCGGCATCAGTTTCGGATAGCCCGTGCGCCGGTATTCCGCCCACGCTTCATTTCCGAGCGGGAAAATCGCAATCCATTTCTGGGTGATGATGCGTTCGAGGTTTTCTTCGAACTGTGCATCTTCTTTCCATTTGATCGTGATGCGGCTTTGCGGTAATGCGGTGTTGTTTTCGATAACGCCGAGAGGGTCGGTGTAGGCTTCGGGGACGTTCGCTTCGTCGGCGATATAATCCTCTGCTCCGGCTACGCCGCGTTCCTCGAATGAAAGCCGAATGCCTTGTTCGTAGAAACTCTGTGCCGATACCGCACTTCCCCAGCGTAGTTCATATTCGGAGCGCAGGAACGCGATTTCCGCTGCGTTCATCCATAAAATAGGGTCGGTGTCGGTAATGAGCATCGAGGAACATGCCGTTACGGCCTTGGACTTGTTGGCCGGTGTCGTGCCGATGCGCAGGCCGTAATAGCCTTTCACTGCGGCATCGCCCTCTCCGACGGTTCCCTGTGTGAACATCTTTGCCCGGCGCGGGTCTTTGTAGCCGTTCATGTAGCAGAGGATGTCGGCTCCGATGGCGTGGTCCTGCCAACTGTTCCAAAGCAATGTCGTGCGGTTGAGTTCGGGCTGAAGCTTCGCATTGTCGGCATTCTCGGTGATGACCCCGGCGGCGATGGCTTCCGCAGCTTTTGCCTTTGCGGTCTGCTCGTCGATATAGGAAAGGCGCATCGCCATACGCAGTTTAAGCGAATTGGCGTATTTGATCCACTTTTTAAGGTTGCCGTTGTAAACCTGGTCGTATTCGCCGAAGGCTTCCGTACTCAAATCCCGGTTGCGCTCCAGCGCTTCCAGCGCGGTGTCCAGTTCTTTGAACATCTGCGTATATGCTTCCTGTTGCGTGTCATAGGGGACGGTCAGGCGTTCTTTTTTGTCCTCTACGATCTTGGAGTAGGGTATCGAGCCGTAAGCGTCGGCCAGGCGGTTCATAATCGCCACGCGCAGGACGTTGGCCAGGGCTACCGCCACTTCGTCGTCGGTTTTGTTGATGATGCCGCGGTAAGCGGGGTAAGTTTCGGTGATGACATCCACAAACGGCGCTTTGAGCCAGTCGGTGGTGGGATTGAACGTTGAGAATTTCGTTTCCCAGCTGTCTACCGTCGCTTCGACGTAGCCGCCGTAGCTGCCGCCTTCGAGTGCTTCGACAAATTGGTATAGGTGTTCTTCCGAGGGGATCACCATATTTTGCAGTTTGGTGAGTTTCGACCCCACGAGGTAGTTGTCGCGTTCCAGTTCGTCGTCTGTCGCTTCGTTCGGATTACGGTTGTAATCTTCGAAGTTGTCAAGGCATCCCGTCGATGCGCTTACTACTGCGATAAGAGCAACGGCACGAATTATTGTCTTTATTTTGTTCATAGCCGTTAGAATTTAATGTTAATATTGAATCCCAGGTTACGTGTCGAGGGCATCATGAAATAGTCCATTCCCTGATAGAAATTGTTTGTCGATGCCACGGCTTCGGGGTCGAACGGCGCTTTACAATACATCATCCACAAGTTGCGGCCTACGAACGATACGGTGATCGAACATACGTTGTGCAGCCATTTGCGGGGAATCGTGTAGCCCAGTGAAAGTTCCTGGAGGCGGACGTTGGTTGCCGAGTAGGTGTAATATTGGGGTATTCCGCCCTGCGACGCTATGGCCGTATACCAGGTTTCCGGGTTTACCAGGCTGCGGCCGTTTACCAAAGCACCTCCGGCATCGCGCGCGGCAGCCGTTGCTTCGGACACGCCGAATAGGTCCATGTTGGCTTGCGTGAGTGAATTGACGATGCCGCCGATGCGTGCCGTTACGAGGAATCCGAGGTTCAGGTTCTTCCACGATACGCTGTTGCGCCATGCGAGGTTATAGTCCGGGAATACGGAACCGAGTTTCATGTCGGGCAGGTTGTCCTCTACGACGACGTTGCCGCCCTCGTCGATCTCGATGTTGCCTTTGTCGTCGCGCCGCAGGTCGGTCGTGGAATAAAGGTCGCCCATCGAACCGCCCTCTTTGAGAATAAATTTAGCGCGCCCCAGCTTACTGATCTGGAGCCTATTCATGCTGATTGTTTCCTCGGTGATCGGGTTGTACCACTCCTTGCAAAGTTCGATGATCTTGTTTTTGTTCCAGGAGAAAGTAAACTGCGAGTTCCAATTCCAGTTTTTCCATTGGTGGTTGTAACCCAGGCTTGCCTCGACACCCGTATTGCGCACGTGGCCGGTCTGAATATAAATGTCGGAGTAGCCGGACGATGCGGACAGATTCGGGTTGAAAGTCTGGTTATAGGTGTCGGCGCGATACCACGATGCCGTGAGTGTGAATCCATTGAGGAACCGGGCGTCGAATCCTAATTCCCATGTTTTCGTCCGCTCCGGGTAAAGCTGGCCGATGGGGTAGTTCGATTTGTCGTCCCAACCGGAAATGGTGTCGTCGTAGGGGTGTGTGGCGATTGTCAGTTCCCGCGGAAAGGGGTTTGCTACCGAAGCCCACGAAGCGCGGATTTTCAGGTAGTTAAACTTCTCCGGGAAATTGAATGTACTGCTGGGCAGCCACGATACGCCGACCGAGGGGTAGAAAAACGACTTTTGGGGTGAGTTGGCAAGCTGCGACGCCCAGTCGTTACGTCCGGTCGTCGTTACGAACAGTTGCGACTTCCAGCCCAGTTCCAGGGAGTAGAAAAACGACTGCGTTTGCTCGTGCCAGCCGGTTTTCGGCGTTTTCTTCTGGCTCTTATCGAGGTTCACGACATTGAAGATGTTGGGAGCGCCGGCAATGGGGCCATATACCGAGAGTTCGTCGAAGCGGTTGTCTTTGATCGACGCGCCGATATGTGCGTCGAGCGCGAATTTCTCTTTGAACGTTTTGCTGATGTTGAGCATTACGTCGCCGTAGGTCTGACGTTCTTCGCCGCGGGTTTCGGTATATTTACCTTTTTTGCTGTTCTCCAGCAGCGTGGGGTTCGATGTTGCGTACAGTTTTTCCGTATATAAACTATTGGTGTTATCGATGCGGATACGTCCTGCGACATTCATCCAGTCGGTGATTTTATAGGTAATGCCGCCCGTAAATATATAGCGCTTGCGGCTGTTTTCGCGAGGATTGCGGTAGGCGATCCAATAGGGATTCTGCATGCGCAGGTCGCCGCCCTCGCCCTGCGGCCAGAACTGTGCATAGATTTTGCGTGCTGGGTTCCAGCGCTCGAATGCCTTTACGAGCGAAAAATCATCGCCGCGGGGAAAGAGATAAGCCGATACGAGCGGGTTTGAGTACACGCCCTGGTTTATCATGTTGCGGTCTTTCTGGATGATGTAGCTTCCGCTTACGTCCAGTATCAAACGGTCGTTCAGCAGGTGCGACGTATTGCGGAATGTAAAGTTATAACGATTGTACTTGTTGTTGGGGACAAGTCCTTTGGAGTTTACTGCTGCGGTCGAGAAATAGATTTGGTTTTTCTCCGTACCCCCGGACAGTGTTACGGAGTTTGTCAGTATGTGACCTGTTTGCAGGAAATCTTCGGGCGAGTAGTTGTAACGTGCCGCTTGGTTGAGCGGTGCGCCCCAGCTATGGATTGTCGAACCGCTGGCTTTGCCTTTACGCCCCGTGCCGTAGCGGGTCTGGAAGTCCGGCAGGCGCAGCGGGTTCATAAATTCCGTGTTACTCGAAACCTGTATCTGTGTTGCTCCGGCCTTACCTTTTTTGGTGGTAATGAGCATTGCGCCGTTCGCGGCGTCAGAACCGTACAATGCCGCGGCTGCGGCTCCGGTCATAACGGATATAGATTCAATGTCATCGGGGTTCATATCGGCGATGGATTCCGTTGTGCCGCGTGATCCGAACTCCATGCTGCCGTCGCTGGTGAAGTTGTGCATAGGAATACCGTCAATCACATACAGTACGTTCGAGGTCTGCATAATCGACTTCATACCGCGCATAATGACTTTGGCCGAACCGCCCACGCCGGACGAACTGGTATTGATAACGGCTCCGGCGACTTTACCTGCGAGGCTGTTCACGAAGTTCGCGGATTTTACGGTTGTTACGGCTTCGGACTTCACTTGCTGCACGGTGTAGGCCAGTGCCTTTTCCGAGCGTTTGATACCCAGGGCCGTGATCACCACGTCTTCAATCTGCTCTGCTGCTTCTTTGAGTGTTATGGCAAAAAAGGTTTGTGTGCCGATTTTTACTGTTACGGGGTCATAGCCGATGAAATTGACATACAATTCAGCGGTTTGGGCAGGTGCGGGGACTTGGAGCGAGAAAGCGCCGTCAAGTCCGGAACTTGTGCCGATGGTCGTTCCCTTTACGACCACCGATGCCCCGACAACGGGTGTCCCTTTGGTGTCGCGCACGACACCGCTGACCTTTGTGGAGCCGTTGTTTGCGGCTTTCTTGTCCGAGGATACGGAAAGATAAATGTTTTGCTGGTAGATTTTGTACTCGGTTTTCGTTCCTGCGACCATCGCCTGTAACGCTATGCCGAGCGGTTTATCGGCGACATTGATACTGATGGTTCTGTTAATATCTACGCCTTTGTTTACGATGAAGAAATAGCTGGTCTGTTTTTCTATTTCATTCATAACCTGCTCCATGCGAACATTGTCCATCTGCAATGTTACTTTCGCGGTCTGGGCATACGCTCCCCATGCGGAGAACGTGGAGCAAATTATGAATAGAAAAGTAAACCAGCATTTAATTTGCTGAATAAATTTATTATTCATAGATTTGTAGATTAGTGGTTGTTAGATTGGTTCAAATTCTATTAGCCGCTATGCCTGCGGGTGGTTGCTACACCTGCGGGCTTTTTTTGCGACTTTGAAAATTCATAGTCTTATCTCATAGGCATTGTCGGTTTTTGTTAGATAATCTCGTCATAGTTATTTTATGTGGATTACATTGTTTTCGTCTTTCTCATATTGGAACGGGGTTATTTTCTGCAAGGCCCTTAGCGCATAGTCCAGCCCCATATTGACGGGGATTTTTCCGCGGATAACGTCGATCTGCGGAAGTTCGGCCGTTTGGATCTGGATTTTCACACCGTATGTTTTCTCCATTTTGGCGATGATGTCGGCAAACGGGTGTCCAACGAGATTCAGAATACCCTCCGTCCATAAATAGTCGTCCGTATTCTCAATCCTGGTCAATACCAGACGATTCCCGTTTAGGCATACCTTTTCGTTCGGGTCTAATATAATCTGGTCGCCGCTTGCCAGTTTGTTGGTTACTTTGACTTTTCCCCTCAATAATGCAGTCGTGAAGTCGTGTGTCAGTTCGTTTGCCGTTACATTGAATTTCGTGCCCAGCACTTCCACGTCGCAGGCGAAAGTTTCCACGATGAAGGGACGGGCGGCATCATGCTCTACGTTGAACATGGCCTCGCCGGAGAGTTTCACACGGCGATTCCTATTGAACCGTATCGGATATTCCAGTTTTGCCCCGCTGTTCAGGCAAACGCTGGTTCCGTCCTGGAGTGTAATGTCTATACGTTGTCCTGCCGGTGCGGCAACGGACAGATATTGTTTTGCGGTATCTTCGATAATGACGGTTCTGGAAGCGTACCAACTGCCAGCGACCAATAGTAATACTGCGGCAGCCTGGGTACAGATACGAATAAAGCGCTGGCGATACCATTTCGGGCGTCTGGTCGGCAGGTGCAGATGGGGGTGGTGCGGATAAGGAGCATTTGCGATAATCGCGTCCTGCATAGACCATAAAGCATTTAATTCTTTCTGGTTATTGGGGTCGGCATCGAGCCAGTCTACAATCGTTTTTTCTTCCTGCTCGGAAGTTTGGCCGTTTATGTACTTATATAATAATTCTTTGTCCATTTTTTTACATAGTGTGGCGAGTGCATTATGAATTTGGGCCGCCCGCAGCGAATCCATAATTTTTCCCTTGGTAATTTTTCCCGATAACGAAATTATGCTTTGTCTGTTTACAACTATATGGTGCGTGGGCGCACGACATTTACATCGAAAAAGTGCGTTTTTCGTTAAATAAATTTTCTTAAAAAAATGGTAATTTTTTTAATTATCGTATAACGCTGGAATACAGGACGATAATTAAAATGATGAGATAGTCGTTCAGTGCGATTCGCATGATGGCCAAAGCCCGTTGGATATTGGCTGTGACGTTGCGCACATTGATTCCTGTAATTTCGGCGATTTCTTGGTAAGTCTTGCCCTCGAAGCGGTTGTAAAGGAAGATTTGCCGCATGGGTTCGGGCATTTTGTTGATCTGGCTTTCGATGATGGATTTTATTTCCGCCGTAAAGGATGCTTCGGGGTTGGTACTTTCCAAAACGGTGATTTTGGCTTTGATGCTGCGGTAAGCCGTCGTATGTATTTGTTGCTGGATTTTGAGTCTGTTTTTCTGGTTGCGCAGCCATTCAAGACAGCCATGTTTCACGGATCCTAAAATATATGCCTGGATAGTCGTAGTAATATTCAGCTTGTCCTTGTTTTCCCAAAAATAAAGGAAGCTGTCGGTAACGATGTCCTCCGCGGCCATATTGTTGCGGATGTATGACCGGGCGATAATGATAAAACGAGGCTTATACTCGGAGTATAATCGTTCGAAATTTTCGAGCGTGATATGTTTATCCAGTTCTGACATGCATGTAGATTGATTCAAAGGTAAACTTTTTTATCAAAATTCAAAAATTTGTAGAATGTCCGTTAATATGGGGTGATGTGAAATATTGGGTTTATCTCTTTGATGCGGAACGAATCGGAGAAAGAAGTGAGGTTTAGATAATATCGTTATGGATAACTTCGGTCAGACGCGGGAATTGCAGATCGAGTTCGAAAGTAGGCCGGGGCCGCAGCCCCGGCGCTGCTCACTCACTCCGGGGTTTGGGTTGCTCGGTTACGATTTCGGGCTTACTGTAAAACGATGTTGTGCAGCGGGTCTTAAACCCGACAATGCTATTATCTTCCACCCGGATAAATCGGAATAGCCGCGTATATACATAGTTCATCATCGCATAAGCATAGGGGTCGGGGGCTTTCACGTTCTTCCATCCGGGAGCTATGTCGTCGAGGGTGGGGAAACGTTTTTTGAACTGCGCTTTGAGTTTTTCTTTCAAAAGGGCCACTTGTTCGGGCCGTGTTGTCGGTTGTTCTTCGAAATATTTTTGCATGGTTAAAATGTTTATGGTTTAAAATAGGGTTTGCTCAATGCCAGGAGATGCGGGATAAACGATGCTGTTCCGTGCCCGTTGAAGGTTCACTTTATCCAGCGCAGCGGCTGCCCGTTCCGCGTCGATGGCCCGCAGTTCCTCGTTTATCCATTCCTCGTACTGGAGTATCGAGGCGTATATCCGGGCGGCTTTCTGCATTTCCTCGCGGTATTGGCGGCAAAGTTCGGCGTAACGGTCTGGGTTGATTTCTCCCTGCTCGTCGATCATCACCTCGTAATGACCGCCCAGCCGAGGATCGTCCACCATAACGCGCATACGCTCGGCCATGGCTCCGATGTGCTTTGCATACCCGTACTGCCCTAAAAAGTTCTCTTTTTCTATCCCGACCATGTTTTCGAAGTGCCGGATGTTTATACGATGGGGATTCGTTTCGCAGATGTCCCCGGCATTGTCGCGGGGTTCCTCGTGCAAAAAGCGATAATAGGCTTTGTATAACGCAAGAGCGTCTATTTGCTGATCTTTCATCGGCCTAAATTATGAATTTGGGGAGTAAATATTTTTTGTCGGTTGCCGTGCCGTATTGGTCGATGAAGTGTCGCACCGCGTTGTATTTATCTTCAAGATCGCTATCGTCCCAAGCAAAGGACGAATAATCGTAATTATGGAAAGGGGACGCTTCTGTTTGGCAGATTCGCAGAATGTCGTTCAATTCCGCCCAGAATATACGTGTGCCGTTATCCTCCAGCCGATACATTTTCAGAAACAGCCGCCGCAGGGTGTACGCCGAATATAGGCGTACACTCTTGTCGGTTATGGTATTCAAACGGTTGCGGCTACCTTTCCCCAAGTTTCCTGCGCAGACAAAACCGAGGTTGCGAGCTTGCGCTTCGGTGCGGGCTTTATAGTCGGCGAATCGCTTTTCTGCGCGGTCTACTGACCGAGTGAAGTAGGGGATTTCTTTCATTTTCATAAATTGGGTGGATTACAAGTTAAAATAATTGTTGTTGTGTAGCATGTTCGGGCTGTGTTTCTGCCGATGGGACGGGCGAGATGCGCCCGGATAGGTAAGCATGTAAGGTGTTTAGAAACTGCTCCCGATATACCGGGTCGATACGGCACTTGTCATATTGTTCCCGATGGTCGGTAATTGCTCCGTCTTTTTCGGCTGCTTCAATCGCTTTCGGGAATCTGCTGCCGCCCTGCATCATCCCGGAAAAATAGTCGAAAAGGATTTCCATTTCTACGGCCTTGCGGCCTTTCTCCCGCAAAATCGCAGTTAGTCTTTCCGATTTAGCTTCCCGATATTCCAACGGCCAAACGTTACTGGTTGCGCTGTCGATAAATACCTCTGTTCCAATTATGGAAATGCGCTTTACTTTTTCGTGCGACATAGTTGCAAATTTTAAGTTAATACGATTGACTGCCCCGGCCTGCGTTGAGCAGGTATTTTTCGTGCAGGGCTTGTTCTGTGGTTTTTCCGCTCAGTTTCTCGATGCGGGCGACACGGCGAGCGATTCGCGCCATATCTTTCTGCCAGCGGTTTATAAGGTCGAAATCGGCCAGAAACGCCGGATTCTCGTTGTCGATGCCGGGGCGGAACCCGCGGCGATACATGCCGCCGAAAACCTCGTCTATCGCTTTGGAATAGCGGTCGCGCTGCTCGTCGAGTTGGCATAGCTTCCGTGCGGCAGGATTCTGCGGGTATCGTACCCGCAAAATCCTGCGCTCGGCAGCGGCATAGCGGTTGTTCTGCTTTTGCCTACTTGTCATATTCTGAATATTTGAGGAACGGATGTTTTTTCGTTGGACGGAATTTCCACAAGTCGGCCAGATATTTTAGGAATGTCTGCGGATCGAAATGCTCGCCCGTGGCGCAGGAACGACACTCCGGAGCATCGAACCGGATTACAGCCATATCGAAAAATGGATTTTTCCCTACGCTCCATTTTCCGTTGAAAATCCGAATATCCACGGCGTTGATGTGGCCCTCGAAATCGAAAAAAGTTGTGTATTTCCCGGATGCGTTCAACTTGGTAAGTTCTTCAAATATTTCAATAAATATTTTGTCCATAATAGTTTGGTGTTGTAGGCGGGGACGATGCCCCGCCCGGATTTATGCTTTTTGGCTGATGTAACGAATAAGTTTCTTTTCGTTGGTGTAGTCGAGTGTGTCCAACAGAAATTGAATGCTGCCCGTTCGCATGGCCCGCCATAGTCTATTGTATAGGCTTGGATCGCTTTCGGGAGTTTGGCCGAAAATTTCTTCCATGTAGTTTTCCGGCATGTGGGTACGGATACGCCAGTCGAGGGCTGCGGTTGCTCGTATTATTTCTTCGTATGATTTCATTTTTTGGGGATATTGTGGGCGGACGCCCCCGCCCGTTATTATTCTGTTTATGCTGCTGTTTCGTCGGGTTTAGCGTTGCTTTCTTCCACACGGTCGGCGATCATCGTGGCGGCCTTGTTCGCGTCGATAAGGATGTCGAACAGGTATTCGGGTTTCTCTTTCAGCCCCCGCAGCCAGCTTGCGAGATAGGCGGCGTTTTCCTGCTGCGGAGTTGTTGCAAGCCCGAACCGTATGCCGCAAAGTGCGGCGGTCATTTCGGCGATCAGTTCCTCGCGGGCATAGCTGGGCGAACCAAAAAAACCGGACATATCCCGGTTGAGCCGCGACGGGTGGCCCGTGCTGTGGGCGACCTCGTGCAGCAGCGTCGAATAATAATCCGCACCTTTGGGGAATTGTGTTTTCTGCGGGCATACGATTACATCGGCGCTGGGACGATAAAATGCGCTGTCGGATTCCAATACTTCGATCCTGCAATACCATTTCCCGGCATCGACCATGTGATCGACTTCGGCGCAGGTCGTTCCGTCCGTCTGCGGCATCCCTGCGGCCTGCTCCAACAGCCGTGCATAGCGTTCGGGGTTCTTCTCCGGCATATCGGTTTGGTCGATATTGAATACCGAATAATAGCGCAGCAGGGGCAACAACTTGTAAGCCTTTTTCTGCTCGTCTGACAAACGGGCGTATTTCTCGTATGGCATGCCTTTTCCGTCTTTTTGGTCTTTGGGAATGGCGTACAAATACCAGAAATAAACCGGAAACGATTTTTCGCCTTTCTTCACGTTGATTTCTTCATCCTGCGCTTGCTTGTAGGTTAGGAAAATAGGCGTTTTGTAGCGCTTGTATTCGGTCAGCAGCAGAAGCATGAACAGGTTTCCGCCGTTGTAATACCGCCCGGCCAGATTGCGGGGACATCCCTGTGCCATCGAAACCCACGGCTTGTTCCAACCCGTTTTAAGGTTTTGTATCTTCTCTATCATCAGCGCCGTAAATGCGGGCGCGATTGCTGCGATGATTTTATCGTTGTTCATGGTATTATCGTTTTGTAGTTGTTCTGGTTATCTGCATTGGATTTCTATTTGGCCGCTGCTTGTGCGGCGTCCTCGTTCTGTTGCGTTCTGTTTTTCAACTTTCCGCGCCGGGTTTCTTTGCTCCTTTCTTTTCCCGCCGTTACGAAAGAAAGGAGGGCAGCCGATTTCCCCGGAAAAGAACCTGTTAAGGTCTATCCCTATGGGCAATTTGAAATACCAGCGGGGCCGGGTTGCCCCGCTGGTAGGTTGTTGCTTATCGCAATTTGATATTCAACAGACGTTTCGCGGTATCTTCCGCATTGCGAGTAAGTTGGCGTTGCCATGCCCCGAAGCGGGGCGACCAGCGGAACCCGGAGTGTTTGAGTGTACCGATCATTCCCGCGTCGGGTTTTTCGTTGAACAGGATTTGCAGCCGATCTTCGGCGAAATTATAGCGGACGATTCCCCCGTCGAACGGCACGTCTTTATCCGTCTTTTCCGCCGTTACCGCCCGTCGCCCCCGGATTGCCGCGGCGAGTTCAGCCAATTTAAAAAACTTGTGCCGCTCGGTGTATATCGGACGTTTGCGACCTTTGTTGAGTTCCCGCACATAGTCGATTGCCCGCTGCATTAATTCTACCTCGCCTTTCCGGGCTATGGTCTCCAGCCGGTTGTATAGGTTAGTCGAACATAAATTCCAATCGACAAAACGGTCTATATCCTCCTTTACGCGCTCCCACGCTTCGGCGGTTTTCTGCTCCTGGGGTTTGGCCGCTTCGATGCGGCGGGCTGCTGCCGCCTGCACGCGCTCACGCCAGCTTTGAAACTCCGCAACGGCTGATTCGTATGAATTATTGGCTTTGCGGTTCCTCTCGGTGGGGAACCTCGCCGGGCCTGTAATTGCCGCACTCATTATCCGGGAATGTTTGGCGAAAAGGGTTGCTACCCACTCTTTGAATTTGGCAATATATTGCCCCTGCTCGTCCTGTGGGATTTCTTTCAGATCATCGAGCAGCAATTTTTCATATTCCCGGATATATTGCGCCGCACGTTTTTCGGGGTCGAAACTCGTTGCGGAAAATGCCCTGCGTGCGGCCTCCCAAAGTTCCGCCATGTTGGTTTCGTATTTCCATGTCAGCACTTCCCAGAATTTCATGTCGTTGTCATTATCAGAAATGACGGTGGCGTTTCCGAAACAGGGTTTTGATGCGATATGCGCATATTCCGTATAAAAAGCGTTTCCGCCTAACTTCTGGCCGCGCCACTCGAATTTCCAGACCCCATATTCGGGGTTTGCGATCTGCTGTACTGTTGCTGCACGGTGGCAGTTCTTCATGCTCAAAATTTCGTGCTTTTCCATGTCTTTGATTTTTTAAATTGGTTTTCTGTTGTTGTTTTATTGGGTTCCGATTCTTATTTTCTTGCGGTTTTCGTGGCGTCGGCGTTCTGTTGTGTCGTGTTTTCAGATTCTATCCCAGCGGCTAATCCTGCCCCTGATTCTTTCCGATCATTTTTCTGTATGTTCTTTTTGGTTGCCATGACTTTTTTTTTAATCATCCCGTGCGTAGCACCCACCGCCTGAACTTTCCGTACTCAAAACCCTGCGCCGTCCCACACTTGGAAGCGGGGTTGTTCAAAAAAATACGACCCGGTAAACACGGCTCCCGGAGGGACCTTTGCGGGGTGGAGATTTTTTTGAAGAATCCTGCTGTGCGCTGCGGCCGGGCCTGATCGTGTCCGATTTCAGCGGCAGGCCCGGCCGCAGCGAGGCGCTACCTTTGAGTACGGAAAGTTCAGGCGGTGGATGCTATGTACACCGATTTCTAAAAAAGAGGAATGGCAACAAAAAAGGGCGCAATACAGAAAACTCCCCCTGTCCCGCGCGAAGCGCGGGACACCGCTTCCCGGTTTTAGACTTCATTGCAATATGCTGCACATATATATTATAAAAGCCGCGCAATCAACGCGCGGCTTTTATTTTAAAAGTTCTTTTTGGATGTAGGGGATAACTTCTTCAATCTTTGAGGCCTTGATGTGATTTCTGCTATGCCTGCCATCGTTTCAAGGGTGTAAACTCGTCCGCCGCTCCAGGATGTCGATTTGGGTGCGGTTTTTAGTAGAGCCTTTTTAAATGCAGTATAGTCGATCCCCAAGATTTCGCATACGTCCTCTGGTGTCAGGACGTACTTTATTTTCTTGGCGTAACATATTGCACCTAAAAGTGTCAGCATATATTCCAGTCGGCATTGCCTGTTTAGCAATTTGATGAATTTTTTACGGTCAATTACGACATTATCGGTATTTTCTAACCCGTTCGTAGCACTGTTTTCCATAGCTTCTATCTCCTTTGTTTATGTGTTCTTCGATAAATTTCTTCACGGCAGACTTTCGGAAAAAGACACGATTTTGGATGATTACGGCTTCGATAAGTTTTTTCTTGCGATACTCGATTATTTGCTTTGTTCTGACATCGAGAATTTCGGCAAGCTGACGGTTTGGAATTAATGGATCATCCGCACCATCATTACCGCATTGTTTCAGCAATTTTATTGCGCTCCGGGTTTCCTGTATCAGATTCAGAATGAGGTCAAGCTGCCGAAACATTCGCTGTATATCTGCATCATTCATAAACTGCTAATATTTAATGGTTTTTCCGCTTTTGTGCTGTATATATTGCTGTACCTTCGGGCGGGGCATCAGCTTGCGAAATTCGGTTGCCGTGTGTCCCAGACGGAAGTAGTCGGATATATCCTTTTCCTGTTTGGTTCCGGGCAGCGGAAGTTCCAGACGGCCGACATTGTAGGCCCGAAGTTCCTGCTGTAATGCGAGGGCGTGCTTCTTGCCCGTTGCGTCCATATCATATAGCAGTACAATGTTTCGGAACCGCTGCGTCAGTTCTTCTATCTGTTTGTGCGGTATGCGGGCTGTTTCGCTGCCAAAACAGATCGCCGGGAATCCGTGCGCTGCCAGCGAAAGCACGTCCTTTTCTCCGCCTGTAATAATCAGCGTGTTACCCGCGACGGGTAGTTGCTCCAGTCCGAAACAGTAGTAACCGTTAAAGTTGCCTCCGAACAGAAACCGAGATTGCGATTTGGGACGGTAAATCTTTATCCCGCTCTGCCGGACATATCCGAACATGGGTTCGGACGGCGACGACCGAAGCGTAAAAGTGTGGCCCGAATTGCTGATGCCGCAATATTCCGCCAGCGATACGACCCCGTACCGATTGAGGGTTTCTGCGTCAATGCCGTATTGCTTCCAATGTGCTAACTCCTCTGCAGGAAAGGGTTGTCTCTGATATTTATAGGGTAAAGGTTCTTGGGGCTTTGGGGGTGGAGCTGGTGGTTTTGGTAAGATTCGGGGACTTGTAGTCGGCGAGGCATCCTCTATTCCCAGATTTAACTCACGGTCGATGATGCGGAGTATTTCGATAAAGTTCTCGGTATTTCGGCACGACAGGTTGTGGAGCGTTGCTACCAGGTCGAAGCAATCGCCGGAATAATCCTCGTTCCCGAAGTCCTTGTATTTGTAAATCCCGCGTTGGCTGTCGAAGTATAAACTACATGATGGGTGTGTGTCCTCATAAAAGGGGTTGCGGAACTTACGTCTGGTACTGATACCGTTTCCGAAGTAATGGCGAAATACATTTAGTCCACCGTTTGTCAGGGATAGGACCGTCTGCTTATCAATCATATTGCAATGTTTTTCGACTGCAATATTCGGAAACTTACGGATAAAAAAATAGGGGCAGAACCCGTTCTACCCCTAAAGATTTTTTGTAATCGCTTATTTGCCAGAGTTTAAATCTGTGATGTTTTTTAGATATGTCGATTTAAGCTGGTCTAATAGCGGTGTAGGGTTTCGCTTTCTGGCGGAAAGCTGGCTCCGCTTATCGAAAAGTTTTTTGAGTTTGATGTTGAAAAATTCCTCGAAGCAACGGACGAATCCTGTATATGATAATTCCAAACCGGGGTCTGCCCCGATTTTGGCACTATACCAAAGTGAATTGATAAGCTCCAGCAGTTCGTTTGCTTTTGTCAGCCAATGCAAAGGCGATACGTTGTTTTTCGCCGGAGACTTCTCGGACACCGAAAGGTTTTTAGAGCAAAGCGTAATCTCTATTGACAGCCAGGCCGTCAATGTTTGGGTTGTGTTTTTGGAGAATGAAGGGTTTTTTTCTTCGATTGAGAGTAATTGATGCAACTGCTCCAAAGCCCGTAATATTTTCAACGAGTTCGTTTCCTCGTCTTTTAATTCAAGGAGATGGGATAGCAGGATATTCCAGTAATTTAAGGTTTCTTTAAGGTTTAGTGGGGAATGTTTGCTGGTACACTCTATCTGTTCCGCAATATCTAAAAAGCGGAATTGAAATTCGGAGATATTCATAGTTAGTAATCTTTAAAGTTAAGGTTAAATAACTATGCCAAGAATATTTGCCGAAGATTGTGGACGAAAGTACAAAAATATGGTCAGAAATATATTCTAAAAAGGCATCTTTTGAAATGCCAAAGATCGTTTTTACTGGGTTAGTGTCAAATTAGTGTCAAAATAAAACAAAAACCCCGTTAGAGTTTCCTCTAACGGGGTTCCCAGTGCCCAGGACAGGAATCGAACCTGCACGCCTTGCGGCACACGCACCTGAAACGTGCGCGTCTACCTATTCCGCCACCTGGGCTTTTGGAAATTGTGGTGTGCAAAAGTAATACTTTTTTCTCATTCACCAACTATTTTTACGAAAAAAATCTACTTGCTCAGGAATTTGTACTGAAACAGAAGCAGATAGATGACGGCGACGGAGATATAGGCATCGGCCAGGTTGAAGATGGCCCCGAAAAAGTAGTTGTTGCTGTCCACCAGGAAGTTCAGGAACCGCGGTACGCCGTTCCACTGGAAGAGCGGGAAATAGAACATGTCGACGACCTTGCCCATCATGAACCCGGCGTAGTGTCCGCCGAAATGTGCGACCGTATAGGGCGTCGACTCCGAGAAGAGCAGCCCGTAGAACGCGCTGTCGATGATGTTGCCGAGCGCTCCCGCCATGACCAGCGCCAGGCCGACGATGACTCCCTTGGGGGTGTCTTTGCGTTTGTTGAGAAGGTGGTGCATCAGCCAGCCGATGACCCCGACCATCACGATCCGGAAAATCCCGAGCAGGAGTTTCCCCCAGTCGAACCCGCCTTTGGTGGCGATGTGCATCCCGAAGGCCGCGCCGTTATTCTCGATGAAGCGCAATTGGAACCAGTCCGGGAAGACGACGATCGATTCGTCGAGGTGCATGTGGGTCTTGACCCAGATCTTGAGTGCCTGATCCGCGATGAGCAGGATCTGCACGAGCAGTGATATTTTTCTGAAATTCATATCGGTCGGATAATCTGACGCAAAAATAGTAAAAAATCTCAGTTTTGCAGGACTCGACCCGAATTTACTCGCTGCGGTCTTTTCCATGGAAGCCCTCGGCCCCGCAGGTCGGCTTCCCGGTTGCGGCGATGTGTGGCCCGGGCTTCATAAGGGCTGGCCGACTAATTCTTCTTTAATAAAATATAGGTGTATACCTCAGATTTGAAGAAATTTTAACTTTCATGCAAAAAATATGCGAAAATATTTGCAGGTTCGAAAAAAGTCGCTACCTTTGCATCCGCGTTTGAGAAAAACGGTTGTTCTTACGAAGGCTGAAAGTTTACAATAAAGGAGCTCAAAGCTCTGTGTAAGCCCGATTTCCCGAGACGCGAAGTTCTTAAAAAGATTTTTGAAAAAAGATTTGCAGGATTCAAAAAGTTACTCTATCTTTGCAGTCCTTTCGCATTGTAAAATGCGATTTTTTCAAACTGGTTCTTTGAATTACTGGTTATATTTTGAGAGAAAAGAAATGTAGTATTTATCTGTCAATTTCCTTTTATAAAGGATAAACGAATAGTCAGGACTCTAACAAAACATTTATAATTTTATACAATGGAGAGTTTGATCCTGGCTCAGGATGAACGCTAGCGGCAGGCCTAACACATGCAAGTCGAGGGGCATCGGGATTGAAGCTTGCTTCAATTGCCGGCGACCGGCGCACGGGTGCGTAACGCGTATGTAACCTACCTATAACAGGGGCATAACACTGAGAAATTGGTACTAATTCCCCATAATATTCGGAGAGGCATCTCTCCGGGTTGAAAACTCCGGTGGTTATAGATGGACATGCGTTGTATTAGCTAGTTGGTGAGGTAACGGCTCACCAAGGCAACGATACATAGGGGGACTGAGAGGTTAACCCCCCACACTGGTACTGAGACACGGACCAGACTCCTACGGGAGGCAGCAGTGAGGAATATTGGTCAATGGACGCAAGTCTGAACCAGCCATGCCGCGTGCAGGAAGACGGCTCTATGAGTTGTAAACTGCTTTTGTACGAGGGTAAACTCACCTACGTGTAGGTGACTGAAAGTATCGTACGAATAAGGATCGGCTAACTCCGTGCCAGCAGCCGCGGTAATACGGAGGATTCAAGCGTTATCCGGATTTATTGGGTTTAAAGGGTGCGTAGGCGGTTTGATAAGTTAGAGGTGAAATCCCGGGGCTTAACTCCGGAACTGCCTCTAATACTGTTAGACTAGAGAGTAGTTGCGGTAGGCGGAATGTATGGTGTAGCGGTGAAATGCTTAGAGATCATACAGAACACCGATTGCGAAGGCAGCTTACCAAACTATATCTGACGTTGAGGCACGAAAGCGTGGGGAGCAAACAGGATTAGATACCCTGGTAGTCCACGCAGTAAACGATGATAACTCGTTGTCGGCGATACACAGTCGGTGACTAAGCGAAAGCGATAAGTTATCCACCTGGGGAGTACGTTCGCAAGAATGAAACTCAAAGGAATTGACGGGGGCCCGCACAAGCGGAGGAACATGTGGTTTAATTCGATGATACGCGAGGAACCTTACCCGGGCTTGAAAGTTACTGACGATTCTGGAAACAGGATTTCCCTTCGGGGCAGGAAACTAGGTGCTGCATGGTTGTCGTCAGCTCGTGCCGTGAGGTGTCGGGTTAAGTCCCATAACGAGCGCAACCCCTACCGTTAGTTGCCATCAGGTCAAGCTGGGCACTCTGGCGGGACTGCCGGTGTAAGCCGAGAGGAAGGTGGGGATGACGTCAAATCAGCACGGCCCTTACGTCCGGGGCTACACACGTGTTACAATGGTAGGTACAGAGGGTCGCTACCCCGCGAGGGGATGCCAATCTCGAAAGCCTATCTCAGTTCGGATTGGAGGCTGAAACCCGCCTCCATGAAGTTGGATTCGCTAGTAATCGCGCATCAGCCATGGCGCGGTGAATACGTTCCCGGGCCTTGTACACACCGCCCGTCAAGCCATGGAAGCTGGGGGTGCCTGAAGTTCGTGACCGCAAGGAGCGACCTAGGGCAAAACCGGTAACTGGGGCTAAGTCGTAACAAGGTAGCCGTACCGGAAGGTGCGGCTGGAACACCTCCTTTCTGGAGAGTGTGACTATTTCGTCAACAGATAAGTCTCATTCTTTTCTCTCGAATTAACCTGTAATTTTTATGTTATACCGAGTGGGGTCTTCCCGCGGATACAGTCCCGTAGCTCAGTTGGTTAGAGCACTACACTGATAATGTAGGGGTCTGCGGTTCAAGTCCGCACGGGACTACACCGAACTCGGGGGATTAGCTCAGTTGGCTAGAGCACCTGCTTTGCAAGCAGGGGGTCAAGGGTTCGACTCCCTTATCCTCCACTCAGGTCGAGGATTCGACCAGCGTTCATTGACATATTTAAGGAGATGAGATAAAGTTCCGATAGCTACAATAGGGGTTATCGGAAATGTAAGAAAGTAATAAAGGGCGTATGGGGGATGCCTAGGCTCTTGGAGGCGAAGAAAGACGTGGTAAGCTGCGATAAGCCTCGGGGATTTGCAAACGAGAATTGATCCGAGGATTTCTGAATGGGACAACCCGGCAGGCAGAAGGCCTGTCACACGAAAGTGGGCCAACCCTCTGAACTGAAACATCTTAGTAGGAGGAGGAAAAGAAAGAAACATCGATTTCCTAAGTAGCGGCGAGCGAACGGGAAACAGCCTAAACCACAATTGTTACGGCAACTGTGGGGTTGTAGGACTGCAATATTCAAATGACTGTGAACTGGAATGTTCTGGAAAGTTCATCCGTAGAGAGTGAAAGACTCGTACAGGTAAGCACGTCAGGCGATAGCAGTATCCTGAGTAGGGCGGGACACGAGGAATCCTGTCTGAATCCGCCGGGACCACCCGGTAAGGCTAAATACTCCCAAGAGACCGATAGTGAACCAGTACCGTGAGGGAAAGGTGAAAAGAACCCCGAACAGGGGAGTGAAATAGAACCTGAAACCATACGCTTACAACCTGTCGGAGCGGCTTCGTGCCGTGACGGCGTGCCTATTGAATAATGAGCCTACGAGTTACTAATCACTGGCAAGGTTAAGTGCACGGATGCACGGAGCCGAAGCGAAAGCGAGTCTGAACAGGGCGTTTAGTCAGTGGTTGTAGACGCGAAACCTTGCGATCTACCCTTGAGCAGGTTGAAGGTTGGGTAAAACCAACTGGAGGACCGAACGAATAAGCGTTGAAAAGCTTCTCGATGACTTGAGGGTAGGGGTGAAAGGCTAATCAAGCTGGGAAATAGCTCGTACTCCCCGAAATGCCTTTAGGGGCAGCGTTGTAATTGAGAGTCTACTGGAGGTAGAGCTACTGATTGGATGCGGGGGCTTCACCGCCTACCAAATCCTGACAAACTCCGAATGCCAGTAGTATGATTTACAGCAGTGAGCGACCGGGTGCTAATGTCCGGTTACGAGAGTGGAACAACACAGACCAGCAACTAAGGTCCCCAAGAGTATACTAAGTTGATCTAACGATGTTTTGCTGCAGAGACAGCTAGGATGTTAGCTTGGAAGCAGCTATTCATTCAAAGAGTGCGTAACAGCTCACTAGTCGAGCGGCAAAGCGTGGATAATAAACGGGCATCAAGTATACCACCGAAGTTCTGGGCACGAAAGTGCGGTAGGGGAGCATTCCATTCCGCGTTGAAGCCGAACCGTGAGGTTTGGTGGAGTGTATGGAAAAGCAAATGTAGGCATGAGTAACGATAATGCGGGAGAGTAACCCGCACACCGCAAGACCAAGGTTTCCTGATCAACGCTAATCGGATCAGGGTTAGTCGGGTCCTAAGGGTAAGCCGAACGGTGATCTCGATGGATAATCGGTTAATATTCCGATACTGACATATACCTCGATGGAGAGACGAAGGAACGTAAGTGCCGCCACCTGACGGAATAGGTGGTTAAAGGGCTTAGGTATAGGGGCAGATTAAGAGTTAGTCCTTGCTGAAACCTGACAGTACAGAGAGCTTACGGGCAATTTGATAGTGCACCCAAGTCGACTTCCGAGAAAATCTTCTAAGTTATAGTATATGTCACCCGTACCGTAAACCGACACAGGTGGTCGAGGAGAGTATCCTAAGGTGCTCGAGTGAATCACGGTTAAGGAACTAGGCAAATTAACCCCGTAACTTCGGGAAAAGGGGTCCCATCGCGAGGTGGGCGCAGCGAAGAGGTCCAGGCGACTGTTTATCAAAAACACAGGGCTCTGCAAATTCGAAAGAAGACGTATAGGGCCTGACACCTGCCCGGTGCTGGAAGGTTAAGAGGGGATGTCATCGCAAGAGAAGCATTGAATCGAAGCCCCAGTAAACGGCGGCCGTAACTATAACGGTCCTAAGGTAGCGAAATTCCTTGTCGGGTAAGTTCCGACCTGCACGAATGGTGTAACGATCTGGACACTGTCTCAACCGTGAGCTCGGTGAAATTGTAGTCCCGGTGATGATGCCGGGTACCCGCAACGGGACGAAAAGACCCCGTGAACCTTTACTATAGCTTAACGCTGAATTTGGGTACACAATGTGTAGGATAGGCAGGAGACTACGAAGCGGGCACGCCAGTGTTCGTGGAGTCGACGTTGAAATACTGCCCTTTGTGTACTTGAGTTCTAACCCTCGAGAGGGGACACCGTTTGGTGGGTAGTTTGACTGGGGTGGTCGCCTCCAAAAGAGTAACGGAGGCTTCCCAAGGTACCCTCAGCACGAATGGTAACCGTGCGTAGAGTGCAATAGCATAAGGGTGCTTGACTGTGAGACCAACAAGTCGATCAGGTGCGAAAGCAGGGTATAGTGATCCGGTGGTTCTGTGTGGACTGGCCATCGCTCAAAGGATAAAAGGTACTCCGGGGATAACAGGCTGATCGCCGCCAAGAGCTCATATCGACGCGGCGGTTTGGCACCTCGATGTCGGCTCGTCACATCCTGGGGCTGGAGAAGGTCCCAAGGGTTCGGCTGTTCGCCGATTAAAGTGGCACGCGAGCTGGGTTCAGAACGTCGTGAGACAGTTCGGTCTCTATCTGTTGCGGGCGTAGGAAGATTGAGGGGTTCTGACTTTAGTACGAGAGGACCGAGTTGGACGAACCTCCGGTGTATCGGTTATGCTGCCAAGTGTACCGCCGAGTAGCCGCGTTCGGTCTGGATAAGCGCTGAAAGCATCTAAGCGCGAAGCCATCCCCAAGATAAGTCTTCCCTTGAGGGGCGTAGGAGACGACTACGTTGATAGGCTGCAGGTGTAAAGACAGTAATGTCAAAGCCGAGCAGTACTAATTACCCGAGAGGCTTTTTTACAAGATTCTTTATCTCATCTCCGAAGTATGTCAACTTATACCGGGTGCGACGGATTGCAGCGACTAAAAGGCTGCTCGCACTACTTCGATAGCATGGAGCATGTTGGACTTCGTCCTTCTTTTTCTCCACACGACAAAACAAACTGATTTGCTTTGTCCCGGTTTATCGAAAACGTTCTTTTAGGTGGTTATAGCAGTGAGGTTCCACCTCTTCCCATTCCGAACAGAGAAGTTAAGCTCACTAACGCCGATGGTACTGCGGTTTTCCCGTGGGAGAGTAGGTAGCCGCCTCTTCAAGGTCAGATCGTAAGGTCTGACCTTTTTTTATGCCCTTTTCCGCGTGGGGTAATTGCTCGCCTTGCGCCCAGGCTTGTCCCTTTCCCTATGCCTTCCTGTGCCTTATTCTTCCGTGTGGCGCGGGGTGTTCTGTTGGGATGCCTGGCACAGCCCTCCCATTGCGAAGGAGCCCCCGTTTGAGCGTGGTGTCTTTTTCGGATCTTCCGGGCGCTTGGGCTTCTGCTGCCCGCCCTTCCTGGTATGGCTGGCCGACGACGGAACCGGCTGACGGAAAAAACGGGGGCTTCGGAGATGAGATAAAGAATCTTGTAAATCGGTGGCTTGCCCCGAATAGGCTTGGTGCTTGGAATCTTTTTACTATCTTTACTCCAAAGCACAGACTATGATAGAGATACCCGAGTCCCGCACCTTGGCGAAGCAGGCGGCCGATGTATTGGCCGGCCGGACGGTTACCGATGTTTTCAACGCTACCCACCCGCATAAATTTACATGGTATACCGGTGACCCGGCTGCATACAAGGAGTTGCTCGCAGGAAAGAAAGTCCTGTCTGCCGCAGGCTACGGTGCATTTGCCGACTTGCTGTTGGAAGACAAGGTGCATGTTGCGCTTTCGGACGGGGTGCACATGCGTTACTGTCCGGCCGGTGCGGACATCCCGCCCAAATACCAGTTGCTGATAACATTCGATGATGACAGTTTCCTGGTCTTCACGGTGGCCATGTATGGCGGGATCAATGCTTTCCGGGGTAAACTGGACAATCCCTACTACCTTGGTGCCTTGTCGAAGCCTTCCCCGCTCGACGACCGGTTTGATTCCGCTTATTTCGACCGTTTGGTGGCCGGAGCCAAGCCTAATCTTTCCGCCAAAGCGTTCCTCGCCACGGAACAACGGATTCCCGGCTTGGGAAACGGCGTCCTGCAGGATATTCTTTTCAATGCACGGATCCATCCTAAACGGAAGATGGCTGCGTTGGGCGGGCGTGGGTTGGACGCGTTGTTCGGTGCAGTGAAATCTACGCTGGCGGAAATGGCGGCAGCAGGTGGCCGGGATACGGAAAAGGATCTTTTCGGCAATCCCGGCGGGTACAAGGTTGTGCTCTCGAAAAATACATATACGGATCCGTGCCCTGTATGCGGAGGTGTGATCGTCAAGGAAGCCTATCTGGGCGGGGCGGTTTACTATTGTCCGCATTGCCAGCCGTTGAAATAGCACCGGGTTTACCGGGGGCTGTCTTTCAAAGATGTCCGGCCTGCGGTTCCGCCGAAAGGATGAACGGCAAAAGCCGGGGATTTCCCCGGCTTTTGCGTAATTGTGCGGCAGATAGATTATTGGCCGCATTGGCGGTCGGATAACTGTGCGGACTCTCCCTGTGCGACCCTGCCCCGGGAGCCCGTATTATTCGGTGTAACTTCTGCTGTTGTTGCGCAGCCACGCGTGCGTTGGCGGCTTTCTCTTTCATCCGGGCGGCGCGCTTCTCGCTGTCGGGGTGCGATGAAAACATCTTCTGTACGGTCGATGCCTTGACGCCCTTCGGAAGTCCTGCCAGTTTGTTCAGCGAATTGCCCGTCGCATAGAGGCTGAAACCGTGTTTTACGGAGAATTGAAATCCGTATTTATCCGGCTTCCTGCTCCTGTTTCTGCGAGAATTGCGCCGCGGTGAACGTTACGAGTTCGCCCAGCTGCGAGCCGCTCAGCTTGGCCAGCGTGCTCCCCTCCGCAGCCCGGCGTCATTGCGGGCAGCGGATGCCAGACAGGCGTTTTCCATCGCATGCTTTGTGTCCGCATGGATCCGGGCGGAGATCGGGCGTGCCGTGTCGTTCGCGGAAAATCGGGAGTCTGTTATTTTTCCGACTTTACGAAATCGAGGATCGCCCGGGCCGTGGTTTCCGGCTCTTCGAGGAAGCCCATGTGTCCCGAGTGTTCGAGCCACACGACCCCGGCCTGGGGATGCTCGGCAACCATCTTTTCGGCGGCCTCGGGCGGGATGTAGCCATCCTTTTTTCCGAGGATGAACAGTTGCGGAACATCCGACGAGCGCAACATCGCGTTCTGGTCTTTGCGGGTGACCATGCCTCCCAGCAGTGCGACGATCCCTTCGTCTTCGGTAAGGAAAACCTGCTCGGTCAGGTCTTCGATATACGCTTGCATCCGCGTGCGGTTCTCCTCGGCAAAGCCTGCTGCCGGAGCTACCCGGGCGAGCATGTCCTTCTTGCCTGCCTTTACGAGGACGATCTCCCTGCGGCGGTTTTCGGCCTTTTCGGGAGTATCGGGGTTGGGGGTGGAACTGAGCAGGACGAGCCCGTCGAGCATCCCGGGATGACGCTCGCAGAATGCCAGTGCCACGTAGCCTCCCATGGAGTGCCCTACGAGCGTACAGCGCCCGATGCCCAGAGCCGTGAGGGCGTCGGCTACCGTGTCGGCCAGGAAATCCATCGTATGCACTTCGCCTGTGACGACCGAAATGCCGTGACCCGGCAGGTCGAGCGTCACTACGCGTACCTCTTTATATAGGTAGGGGACGAAATCCTCCCATACCAATGCCGATTCGAGATAGCCGTGCAGCAGCACGACACACTTGTCACCGACCTGCGAATCGCAGACATGCAGGGCCGTAGACCCTGCCATTATAAATTTTTCGGTCATGTTCCGGGAATTATTCCTCCTCGTCATCCCCTTCGTCGAGGTAGTCGAGTACGGATTCGCGCCGCGTCGTGCCGAGGAGATCCTCGTCGTCCTCTTCGTCGATCGAACGGTAGAGCGAGTGCCGCTCTTTGCCGCTCTTGCGTATCGGATCGAGGCGTTTTGCCTTTCGAAGTTCGTCCGCGTCGTGTTCGCGGATTCCCTTGGGTGTTTTCATGGGTGGGAGAGGATTGGTTTTAGAAATTGTCGGTTTCGAATACCCCGCTGAAAACCCTGCGGGCAGGGCCCGTGAGCCTGATATTCGTATAATTCTGTGTCCCGGCCTCGTGCGTGAAGCCCACGATCAGCTCTCCGCCGGGAACCTGTATCCGGTATTTTGTCGTTCCGTGCTGCAAAGCATAGTTGGTTATGATCGCTGCAGCCGTGGCACCCGTGCCGCAGGCCAGCGTCTCGTGCTCGACGCCCCGTTCATAGGTGCGCATACGGATCGCTCCGTTGCCCGTGACCTCGACGAAATTGACGTTCGTACCCTGCGGGAACCGCCCCGTATCGTAACGGATACCCCTGCCGCGCCCGTTTACGTCGATGCCGTCGACAGCATGTACCATTTCCACGTAGTGGGGAACCCCCGTATTGAGGAACCACCAGCCGTCGCCGCTGCGGATTTCCGATACATTTATCATGCCCAACTCGATTTCGCCCGCGGGGCCCTGCGCACGCCGGATGTGTGCCGTATGCACGCCGTCCGTCGCGTCGAAAAATTTGGTTTCCCCGCCGATGCCCAGATGTTCGGCGAAGAGCGCGAAGCAGCGGGCGCCGTTGCCGCACATCTCCCCTGCCGACCCGTCGGCGTTGTAGTAACGCATCGAGCAGTCCAGCTCGGCGCTGCGGCGCAGGGTCATCAGCCCGTCGGCACCGATGCCGAAATGACGGTCGCACAGGGCGGCGATACGCCTGGCACCCGGCCGGAATACCTCTCCGCGATCGTCGATCAGGATGAAATCGTTGCCTGCCCCCTCGTATTTGACGAATTTTACCAGCACTTCCGATAGTGGTTATATCATCGCAAAAATAATAAAACTTCTAAAAGTTTTACTACTTTTGTGGAAAATATGCGTATTCGCCGGTACCGGCAGGCGCCCGTATTGTTTTTACAGAAAACCTATAAATACAATTCCCATGAAAAGTGTGCTTTTCAAGCATCGTTCGATACGTAAGTTCCGTTCCACCCCTATTCCCGAGGATGTGCTGCACGAGATACTCGAAGCGGCATCGCGTGCTTCGACATGCGGTAACATGCAGCTCTATTCACTGGTCGTGACCCGCGATGCCGCTTTGCGCGGGAGGCTCGCCCCGTGCCACTTCAACCAGCCGATGGTAACGCAGGCCCCGTGCGTGGTGACGGTCTGCGCCGATGTGCACCGGTTCTCGATGTGGTGCCGGCAGCGCGATGCAGATCCGGCCTATGACAATTTCGCGTGGTTCCTCAATGCCGCGACCGATGCCCTGCTCGCTGCCCAGAACCTGTGCGTCGAGGCTGAACTGAAGGGGCTGGGCATTTGCTATCTCGGAACGACGATCTATACTGCCGGCGAGATTGCCGACATCCTCGAACTGCCCAAGGGCGTCATTCCGCTGACGACCGTCGTGGTGGGGTATCCCGACGAGTCGCCCGAACTGACCGACCGCCTGCCGCTCGAAGGTGTGGTGCACTATGAGAAATATACCGACTATACGGCCGCCGAGATCGACGAGTTGTGGGCCGAGCGCGAAGAGTCGGAGCTCACCAAACGCCTCCTCGAGGAGAACGGTCTGCCCAACCTGGCGCAGGTCTTCACGCAGCGCCGCTACGTTCGCAAGGACAACCTCGCGATTTCGAACTCCTATTTCGCGCTGTTGAAGGAAAAAGGGTTCTTTAACAACTGACGCTGGGGTGCGGGGGGCCTGTCGTATATTCGTTGCCGCCATGCTGGGCCTGATCTGCTCGGCATGCAGCGTCACACGCAAAATCCCCGAAGGCCAGTACCTGCTGCAGAAGGTGAAGATCGACGCCGACAAGTCGACGCCCCGCAAGGAGCGCATCACTGCGGCCGATTTCGAGAAATATGTGCGCCAGACCCCGAACAAACGCTTTCTGGGTACCAATTTCTATGTCTGGCTCTACGAGCAGGCCAACCCCGGCAAGCAGAACTGGTGGAACAACTGGAAGCGCAGGATCGGGCAGGAGCCCGTGTTGCTGGACATGGGCCTGACGGATCGGAGTGCCCAGAACCTGAAGATCTTTATGGATTCGAAGGGCTTCCGCGCATCGCAGGTGACCTTCGAGGTGGACACCACCTCGCGGCGCAAACGCGCCAGGGTCACTTACCGAACCCGGCAGGGCGAGCCTTACCGGATCGACTCCGTGTCCTATGAGTTCCAGGACAAGTTCCTCGAACAGATCATCCTGCCCGATACCGCCAATACGCTGCTCCGCAAGGGCGGCATCTTCGACATCACAGTACTCGACCGCGAGCGCGAGCGTATTGCGGCCTACCTCAAGGAGCGGGGTTATTACAACTTTACGGTCAACAATATCGAGTATGTGGCCGATACGCTGGGCGGGGGCCATAAGGTCGGGCTCGAACTGGTCGTCAAGCAGAACCTTACGGGATATAACGAGCGCGGCCTTCCGGTCATGGACAACAACATGGTCTACCGTATCGACCAGATCAACGTCTTCCCCAATTACGACCCTACGGTAGCCCGAACCGATTCGACGTTCCTGCAGCGGCTCGACACGCTCTATTACCGCGGCTTGAATATCGTCTATGAGAAACGCCCCAACCTGCGACCCGCGATCCTGCGGCAGGCGGTACCGCTCTACCCGAACTATGTCTACAATTCGGCGCAGGTGAACCGTGCCTATACCGACCTGATGTCGCTCGGGTATTTCAAGAGCGCCAAGATCGAATTCGTGGAGCAGCCCCAGAGTGCCGAGGTCACCAACTACGTCTCCTTTATCGGGGCGTCGGCCGATTCCACGCAGACCCGTTATACGCGGGAAGGGTACCTGAAATGCAATATCCTCTGTACCCCGACCCTGAAACAGAGTTTCAAGGTCGATCTGGAAGGAAGCACCACGTCGAGCTTCTACGGACTGAAAGCCACCGTCGGCTACCAGAACCGTAATATCTTCCGGGGTGCCGAGGCGTTCGACGTTTCGTTCACGGCCGGCTATGAGTTTATGAAGGCGCCCGATGCCAGGAAGAAGCGGGCCACGGAATTCGGCATCACGACCGGGTTGACTTTCCCGCGCTTCCTGATGCCCTGGCGCACGCGGCGGTTCCGTTCGGTCAACCAGCCCAAGACCAAGGTCGAGTTGTCGGTCAATTTCCAGGATCGCCCCTATTACCGGCGCACGCTATCCAGTGCGGGCATCACCTACCAGTGGACGAACAACCGTTACTCGACGTTCTCGCTGCGGCCCATCGACATCAATGTGGTCGATGTCAACAACCTCGACGAATCGTTCCTGATGATAAACAAGACCGATTCCGCGGGGCAGCAGGAGCTCACACCCAACAAGTACCTGCTCGAGAGTTTCCGCACGCAGTTCATCGGCGGGCTGACGTTCGGCTATTCGTATAACAACCAGCGTAAGAACCTCGGGGGCAATGCGACCAATATCCGGTTCAATTTCGAGACGGCGGGCAACCTGATCGACGCCGTAGACCGCTTGTTCTATGCGCGTCCCAAAGACGGAAGCCCGGCCAAGATTTTCGGGATCGAATACTCGCAGTATTTCCGTACCGACCTGAGCATCAGCCGCAAGATCATGCTGGGGGGAGCCACGGCGCTCGTCGGCCGCATCTATGGCGGCGTGGCGATGGCTTACGGCAATTCGACCTCCGTCCCGTTCGACCGCCAGTTCTATTGCGGCGGCAGCAACGGTATGCGCGGCTGGGCGCCCCGTACGCTGGGGCAGGGTTCGGTGCCCGACCCCCACAGTTCCTTCCCCATACAGACGGGCGATGTGAAGCTGGAGGCCAACCTCGAACTGCGTTTCCCGATATGGGGCATGGTGCATGGCGCGACCTTCTTCGACCTGGGTAACATCTGGTATATCCGGCAGAACTCCGACTACTCCGATGATGCGGTCTTTCATTTCGACAAGTTTTACAAGCAGTTGGGGTTCAATACGGGCATCGGCCTGCGGCTGGACATCAAGTTCGCGGTGCTCCGTCTCGACTGGGGCGTGCAGCTCCATAATCCGAACAATCCCTCCGGCGAAAAGTGGATACACAACCTGCGCTGGAAAAATACGGCGCTCAATTTCGGCGTGGGGTACCCCTTCTGATTCCCGCCCCTTCCCTTTTTGCCGTCGGAGGATTATCCCCGGGGCACGCGCATAAAGCCTCCCCGGCCAAGCGGCCGGGGAGGCTTTGTTGTCTGCGGCAATGCCGTGCCGTCAGTTCTGTGCCTTGTACTGCGAGGGCGACATGCCCGTATTGCGTTTGAAGTAGCTGCCGAAGAACGATTGGTTCGGGAAATTGAGGTAGTAGGCGATCTCCTGAATGCTCATGTGGGAATATTTGAGCAGAGTCTTGGCTTCGATGATCACGTAGTTGTCGATCCACTCCGAAACCGACAGCCCGCTGATCCGTTTGATGAGCGTCGTGAGGTATTTGGGCGTGATGCAGAGTTGGCGGGCATAGAATCCCACGCTGCGTTCGGTGCGGTAGTGCTCGCCCAACAGGTGCGTGAACTGCTTGAAGTACTCCTCGGCCCGGTTGTGTATCGGGTTCTGTACTTCGGGATGCTCCGAGAGGTAGTTGTAGAGGACGTCCCCGACCTTGTAGATCGTCGCGGCGATCAGCCCGTTGATGATGTCGTGCGTGAAATGGGTCTCCTTGCCCCGGGTTTCACGCTCGATCTGCGCGATGAAACTGCGTATCGAGTGGCTTTCCTCGTGCGTGAGCGTCAGGCAGGGGTTGGCCGCGAATTGCAGGAAAAGCTGGAGCAGGTTTTTTGTGTCGATGTTGATGCGGCGCAGGAAATCGGGCGAAACGACGATTACGTCGGCCCTGAAATACTCCTCCGACTTGACCTGGAGGATATTCTTCGGGCTGAAGATGAAGATCGAATTTTTCTTCAGCCGGTATTCGTGCAGGTTGAGCGATACGCTGGTCTCCCCTTCCGTGCCGACGCCGATGACGAAGGCGTCGATGCGGCACGGGAACCGGAAAATTTCCATACGGTTGTCGCTGCTGGCCGTGAAGCACTCCCTCATCAGGCCCTGGCGGTTGTCCCCGGACATTTCGATGAGTTGCGACAGCGTGAATGAGTTGATCATAGTTTCTGTGTGGTTTCTGTTCATTTCATCCTTTATAATCGGGCGAAATATAGCAATAAAATGGTAATTTAAGTTCGTTATGTTCGATATTCGAACGAAATGAACAATTTAAACTCCTTTCCGTATTTTCCCGGTCGCAATGCCCGGTCTGGATATGAAAAAAGTGCCGGAACCCCGGCACTTTTCAAGTCTTTATTTTTTGGAGTTTATTCGCCACTCCTTATTTTGCAGCAGGAGCAGCGGCTGCGGCAGGCGCGGCTGCCGGGGCGTCCGTGATACCCAGCTCCTTCTTCACGGCCGGGGCGAGGTCGGTCAGCATGGCCTCATCGAAATAGGCCAGCGACCCCGTCGAGGTATCGAAGACTGCCAAGTAGCTGCCAGCGCTTGCGACCTTGTCGATAGCAGCCTTGGCCTTGTCGATGATCGGGGCCAGCAACTCGTTGTAACGCTTCTGGAGATCCTGCTGTGCAACCTGTTCGAAATCGTTGCGGCGCTGGATGAGGTCATTCAGTTCCTTCTCTTTGAGCTGGCGTACGGCGTCCGACATGGTCGAGAAATTCTTGTTGAACTCCTGGTACTTGTTATTGTATTCGACGACAATGTTCTCCATGCTCTCCTGAAGATCCTTACTGTAAGCTTCGATGTTGGTCTGCATCTCCTTCATTTCCGGCATCACCGAGATAACTTCCTGGGTGTTGATGCGCCCGAATTTCTGTGCGAAGAGCGATGTGGCGCCCATCACGAATACAACCGCAAGGGTTAGTTTGATTGCTTTTTTCATAAATTATCAGTTAATGTTTTGATGATCCTATTTTTTGAGGACGTCGATAACCTGCTGCGTACGGTCTACGCTGGGGTTCGAGTAGAGCAGTGTCGGGTTATTGGCCGAATCGAGCACCACGTCGGCACCTACCTGCTTGGCATAGGCTTCGATCGCGGAGAATACCTGTTTCTGGATCGGCTCGATCATTTCGACACGCTTTTTCATCAGGGTGCCGTCATTGCCGAAGAGTGTTTCCTGATACTCCTGTGCCGCTTTTTCTTTGGCCAGGATGTCGTTTTCCCGAGTTTGGCGCGTCGCGGCCGTGAGCGAGGCTTTCTGGTTCATGTAATTGTTGTAGAGCGTCTCCACCTCGGCGAACTTCGCGTCTACCATATCCTGATATTGTTCGGCCAGTTTGTCCAGCGTGGAAAGCGCAGTGTTGTAGGCGTCGATGGACTTGAAGACCTTTTCGCTGTTTACGATTATGTAGTTCTGGGCAGCCAGTGTGCCAGCCGAGAGAACGAATGCCGCTATTAAAATCAGACGTTTCATAATCCTTTGTGTTTTAAGTTAATATTCAGCCGGTTTCCCGGAACGGTGCTATAAATATAACTATTTTCTTTCAAATTTATTGCCACACTGCGCTTTATTTGCGCTTCCCGTATGTTTGCCCGGAAAGCCGGCTGGGGAGTTGCCCTCCCGCTGGCCGCCCGCCGTGCCGCGGTTTAGAACTGCTGCCCCAGTACGAAGTGGAACTGGCTGCCGCTCTTCTTGGTCGAACCTGCCGGGGCGTCGAATCCGTAACCCCAGTCGATACCCAGCATACCCACCACCGGCAGGTAGAGGCGGACGCCGAAGCCGGCCGAACGCTTGATCTTGAAGGGCGAGAACTTCTTCCACGATTCGAACGCATTACCGCCTTCGAGGAAGCCCAGTACATAGATCTGCGACGAGGGTTTCAGGATGACCGGGTAGCGCAACTCGGCCGTGTATTTGTTGTAGCCGACCGAATAGTCGCTCGTGGGGTCGAGTGCCCCGTCTTCGTAACCGCGCATCGAGATGATGTCGATACCGTATATATTATACCCCGACATACCGTCGCCGCCGACCTCGAAACGCTCGAAAGGCGAAACCTTGTGTTTATTGTAGTTGCCCAGGTAACCCATCTCGGCCTTGAGCATCAGCACCAGGTTCGAGTTTTTCGTCAGCGCCTGGAACCACTGAGCCTTGAACTGCCATTTGTGGAACTCTACCCAGCGGTAACGCTCCTGGTTGGCCTTGTCGGCGGTCGTGCTGTTCGTGCTGTTGGCCAGTTGTTCGAGTTTCTTGTAATCCTTGCCGTCCCAGAGCGAGTAGGGGGGCGTGAACTGCACCGAAGCGCTGAACTCCGAACCGCGGCGCGGATAGATCGGCTGGTCGACCGAGTTGCGGGCGAATACGAGTTTGAGCGAAAGCAGGTTGGCCGCACCGTTGGTCATGCCGAACGTGTTCCAGTTCTTGAGCGAGAAACGTTCGTAGCTGGCCTCGCCGTAGAGCGTGAAGTAGGGGTCGGGCCAGTTCAGACGCTTACCCAGACCGGCTGCAACGCCGTACGTGCGGAAATACTGCGTACTCTTCTGCCATACGTAGTAGGCGTTGTTCTGCTCGGAGAAATGCGCCGAGATCGTGAACGAGTTGGGCTTCTTGCCGCCGAGCCACGGGTCGGTGAAACTCAGGGCGAAGGCCTTGTAATAGGTACCGTTGGTCTGGGCCGATAACGACAGACGCTGATTCTGTCCCATCGGGTAGGGGCGCCATGCGCCTTTTTTGAAGAAATTTTTGACCGAGAGGTTGTTGAGCGTGATGCCGACCGAACCCACGAACGTACCGGAACCCCAGCCGCCCGCGATGTTGAACTGGTCGGATGCCTGCTCCTCGAGCGGCCAGTTGACGTTGACAAGCCGGTCGGATACCGGTTTGATGTCGGGCATGATCGTTTCGGGGTTGAAATGCCCCATCGAACCGAGCGTGCGGATGGTCTGCATCAGCAGCGAGCGGTCGTAGAGTTCGCCCGGGAAGGTGCGCAGCTCGCGGCGGATGACCTCGTCGTCGACGCGCTGGTTGCCCGTGATGCCCACCTCGTTGATCTGGAACTGCTTGCCCTCGAATACCTTGACCTCGATGTCGATCGAGTCCGGGCCGATGATCGTCTCGGCGGGTTCGATCTGCGACATCAGGTAGCCGTTGTTCTGGTAGAGCGACGAGACGGACATCGCCTCGGGGTCGGTTTCCTTGCCGATGCCCAGTCGTTTGTGCATCGACTTTTTGTCGTAGGTGTCGCCCTTGCTCACGCCGAACATCTGCTGCAGGTCGTTGGTTTCGTAGACCGAGTTGCCGACCCACGATACGTTGCGGATGTAGTATTTGTTGCCTTCCGAGACTTCGAGGTCGATGCCCAGCCGCTTGTCGTTGATCGGATAGATCGAATCGCGTACGATCGTGGCGTTACGGTAACCGCGCGAGTTGTAGAAGTCGATCAGGAGGTCTTTGTCCTCTTCGTAATCGTTTTCGTTGAGCTTCGCCCCGCGGAAAATGTTGATGCTCTTCTGGTGGGTCTTCTTGAAGGTACGGCGCAGACGTTTGTCCTTGAACTGTTCGTTGCCCGTGAAATTGATCTTGCCGATCTTGACCTTGTTCTTGCGGTCGATGAGGAACGTGACGTTCACCATCTGCGGGCGCAGCGTGTCGTTGGTGATGCGCACGTCCACCTCCGTATTGCGGAAGGCTTTTTCCGACCAGTAGGCCTTGATGAGTTTTTTGTTCTTGTCGATGATATAATCCGACAATTCGCTGCCCCGCTTGAGTTTGAGCTTCTCCAGCAGGTCTTTCTTCTTGCCCTTCGAGATGCCTTCGAAATCCCAGTTGTTGACACGGGGACGCTCCTTGAGGAAAACCTCCAGGTCGAGGCTGTCGCCTTCGATCTGGGCACCGATCTTCACGTCGGAGAAGAACCGCTGGCTCCACAGGCGCGAAATGGCATTGGCGATGAAATTGCTGGGCAGGTAGATCGAGTCGCCTGCGATCAGTCCGGCCGAGGATTTGAGGATGTCGGAATTGAGGTACTGCACACCGTGGATATTGATGTCGCGGATGTAGTAGAGCTTCTGGGGGTCATCCTGCCGCATCATGGGGGCGTTTTCCGGGAATGCGGGCTTCGACGAGGCCGCGGTGTCTGCAGGATTCTGTTCCTGGGCGAATATATTCGTGCAGCATAACACGAAGGTCACGGCTGCCGTGAATATCTTACCGAAATAATTCATCTATTTTAATCTAATCTTTACTTCATCTATTTAACCAGCCCGAAACGTCGGTCGCGGCGGGCGTATTCCTCCATTGCCCGGTCGAACTCCTCTTCGGTGAAATCGGGCCACAGCACCTCCGGAAAATAAAGTTCGGCATAGGATGCCTGCCAGAGCAGGAAATTGCTCAACCTGCATTCGCCGCTGGTGCGGACGACCAGATCGGGGTTCGGGTAGGGCGCCGTGTCGAGCGAAGCGCTGACCGTCCCCTCGGAGATCTCCTCCGGGGCGAGCTCTCCGGCTGCGACCCGTGCGGCGATGCGCTGCACGGCGCGCGTGATCTCGCTGCGCGACGAATAGTTGAGCGCAAGGATCAGCGTCAGCGTCTTGCCCCCGGCCGTCCGTTGCTCGGCCTCGCAGAGGTAGCGCTGCACCTTCTCCGAAAATCGTGTGCGGTCACCGATCATCCGGATCTCCACCCCCTGGCGGATCAGTTCCGGGGTCTCGTTGACCACGCTCTTGCAGAAAAGCTCCATCAGCGCGTCGACTTCCTGTGCGGGACGCCCCCAGTTTTCGGTCGAGAACGCATAGAGCGTCAGGTACTTGACTCCCCAGCGTGCCGCTGCGCGCAACGATGCCCGGACAGGTTCCACACCTGCAACATGGCCTTCGTAACGCTCCTTGCCGCGCAGCTCGGCCCAGCGGCCGTTGCCGTCCATGATGATGGCGACGTGTTGCGGTATGCGATTCTGCTCGCTCATATTAGGGCACAAATATAGGGAATTAAAATGAAAATCTACCTACTTTACTGAACAACTTTACACCGATTTGAGACAGGGGCTTCAACTGCGGATGTCGATGCCCCACATCATTTTATTCCGTAACGTGTCATAAAATGATATATTGTGCGGTACGGCCAAAAAAATCTTCTGTTCGGCGCGTTTTATCGTGAATGCCGCCTCCTGTCCGATGGCGTATACGCGGCTGTCGAGGGTGACGAATGCGTCGGAGCGCCGGGCGTCGATGCGGAGCGTGATCGTGGCCGAGTCGGGGATGACCACGGGGCGCATCGTGAGGTTGTGCGGGGCCAGGGGGGAAATCACCAGGCAGGCGCATGTCGGGGCTACGACGGGGCCGCCGGCGCTGAGCGAGTAGGCCGTCGACCCCGTGGGGGTCGAGACGATCACGCCGTCGCCGTGGTAGGTGGCCACCATCTGCTCGTCGACGTAGGTTTCGACCGAGATCATGCCGGCGCCGTGGCGCTGTACGGTGAATTCGTTGAGCCCCAGCTCCGTGTCGGGCTGCTCGGCATAGTCGCCCGTGGCTTCGATCATCGAGCGGGGCTCGGTGGTGAGGCGCCCTGCCGCGACCTCTTCGAAGATCAGGTTCAGCCCGGCGCTCGGGGCGCTGGTCAGGAACCCGAGGTGCCCGGCGTTGATGCCCATGATGGGGATCGGGGCGCCGCAGAGACGGTGTACGCCTTCGAGCAGCGTGCCGTCGCCGCCGTAACAGACCATCAGGCTGTCGGCGGGCTGCCGGCCTACGCAGTGCCCGTAGACCTTTTCGGGCGGGATCTGCATGCCCGTGAGTTCGGTGACGAGGGGGGCGAACTCCTCGTTGACGGCGTAGTCGAACCCGAAAAGGCACAGTGCATCGAACAATTGGCATATCTCGGCTGCGGTGTGGGAGAGCTGCCTGCGGGAAAAAAGTATGATTTTCATCGGCGGAGTTTCGAAAAAATAAGTAACTTTACCACGTCAAGACGACATCCGGGAGCCGTTCGTGCCCCCGTGCGGATCGGCCGGCGCGGTCGGGTTCAACATCGGGACGGCATGGTTCGTGCTCCGCCTGGGGCTTTATACAAGCGGCTTGTGCCGTCATTACGTGCAAATATAGCGAATTTTATGACAAAGTTAAGTGTAAACATCAATAAGATTGCCGTGGTGCGCAATTCGCGGGGCGGCAACATGCCCGATGTGGTTCGCGCAGCCCTTGATATCGAGCGTTTCGGCGCCGACGGCATCACGGTGCATCCGCGTCCCGACGCCCGGCATATCCGTTACGACGACGTCCGCGACTTGAAGCGTGTGCTAACCACCGAACTCAACGTCGAGGGCAACCCCATTCCGAGTTTCGTCGACCTCGTGCTGGAGGTCGTCCCGGCCCAGGTGACCCTGGTGCCCGACGCGCATGACGCCATTACGTCGAATGCCGGGTGGGATACGCTCGCCAACCGGGATTTCCTGACCGGGATCGCGGCGCGGTTCCACGAAAAGGGTATCCGTGTTTCGGTCTTCGTCGATCCCGACCCTGCGATGGTCGCCGGTGCGAAGGCTTGCGGCGCCGACCGCGTGGAGCTGTATACCGAAGCCTATGCGCGCGAGTACCCTGCGGGTGCCGATGCTGCGCTGGCACCCTACCTGGCTGCTGCCGAAGAGGCGCGCCGCCAGGGGCTGGGGCTCAACGCCGGGCATGACCTCAGCCTGGAAAACCTGCGCTTCTTCGTCGGGCGCATCCCGTGGACGGACGAGGTGTCGATCGGCCATGCGCTGATCTGCGATGCGCTCTACTACGGGCTGGAAAACACCGTGCAGCTTTATAAACGTGAACTCAAATATTAATAATAAATAGAAGCCGGATATGAAAAAAGTCATCCTCCTTGCCGCGGCTTTGTTCGTCGCGGTCGCATCGTTCGCCCAAAACGAATACAACTATCAGAAACGCAGTCTTTTCGAACAGTTGCCGATCCGGGGTAACGACATCGTTTTCCTCGGGAACAGCATCACCGACGGCTGCGAGTGGGCCGAGTTGTTCAACAACCGCCATATCAAGAACCGCGGTATCAGCGCCGACCGTTCAGGGTGGCTGCTCGACCGCCTCGACCCGATCGTCAACGGCCATCCCAAGAAACTGTTCCTGATGATCGGCACCAACGACCTGGCGGCCGGTGTGTCGCCCGAGGAGGTAGCCGCCAACATCGGAAAATTACTCGACCGCTTCGCCGAGGAGTCGCCCTGGACGAAGATCTACGTACAGAGCATTCTCCCCGTGAACGGCGTGGATACCAAGGCCAAAGCCAAGAATCACTGGAAAAAGGGTGCCGAGATCATCGAGGCCAACAAACTGATCGAAGCGCTTTGCGAAGGCCGCAAGAATGTGCTCTACATCGACGTCTATTCGGCCTTGGTCGACCAAAAGGGGATGCTCGACAAACGCTATACGAACGACGGGCTGCACCTGATGGGCGAGGGGTATCTCGCCTGGAAAGAGGTCATCGAGAAATACGTGAAATAGCCGCGTGCCGCTGTCGAACCCCATATTCCGGAAAATTTCGCGTATCGCCGGCGAGCAGGGTGTGCGGGCCTTTGTCGTCGGCGGTTACGTGCGCGACCACTACCTTCGCCGCCCTTCGACCGACATCGACGTGGTCGTCGTGGGGAGCGGGATCGCCCTGGCCGAAGCGTTGGGGCGCGAGTTGCATACCAAAGTGTCCGTTTTCAAGACTTTCGGCACGGCGATGCTCCGTGCCGGGGGAATCGAGGTCGAATTCGTGGGCGCCCGCAAGGAGTCTTACACGCACGATTCGCGCAAGCCGCAGGTCGAGGCCGGGACGCTGGAAGACGACCAGCGCCGCCGTGACTTTACGATCAATGCGATGGCGTGGTCGCTCGATGCCGATTCGTTCGGCGAGTTGGTAGACCCGTTCAACGGGATGTACGACCTGGAGGAGTGCATCATCCGTACGCCGTGCGACCCCGACATCACCTTCTCGGACGACCCCCTGCGCATGATGCGGGCCGTGCGTTTCGCCTCGCAGCTGGGCTTCACGATCGAGGAGGAGACCTTCGATGCCATCCGCCGCAATGCGCCGCGGATCGGGATCGTATCCCGGGAGCGCATTGCCGCCGAACTCAACAAGATCGTCCTGTCACCCGTCCCGTCGATCGGCTTCGAACTGCTGGAGGCGACCGGGTTGCTGGAGCGGATATTCCCCGAGCTGCATAACCTCAAAGGGGTCGAGAAACGCGGCGCCCATGCGCATAAGGACAACTTCGTCCATACGCTCAAGGTGCTGGACAACGTCGCCCGGCACAGCGACGACCTGTGGCTGCGCTGGGCCGCCGTGCTGCACGACATCGCCAAGCCGCTGACCAAGACCTACGACCCGAAGGCCGGCTGGACGTTCCACGGGCACGAGGTCGTGGGATCGAAGATGGTGCCCGGTATTTTCCGGCAGTTGAAACTGCCCCTGAACGAGCATATGAAATTCGTGCAGAAGATGGTTTTCCTGCACCTGCGGCCGATCATCCTTTCGGAGGATATGGTCACCGACTCGGCCGTGCGCAGGCTGCTGTTCGAAGCCGGGGACGATGTGGAAAAGCTGATGACCCTGTGCGAGGCCGACATCACGTCGGGCATCGACGCCAAGGTGAAGCGCTACCTGGCCAATTTCGGCCTGGTACGCCGCAAGATGAAAGACCTCGAGGAGCGTGACCGTATCCGCAACTTCCAGCCTCCGATCACGGGCGAGGTCATCATGCAGACCTACGGCATCGGGCCGTGCCGTGCGATCGGCGACATCAAGGAGGTCATCAAGAACGCAATCCTCGACGGGGAAATTCCCAACGACTACGACGCGGCCTATGCCCTGATGGAGCGGCTGGCCGCGGAAAAGGGATTGACCAAAGCCGCGGCCCGGAACTCGTAGGAACGCTGCCGCCCCGTCGTTGTATTAAAATAAAAAAGGTCGAGTTTTCCGCTCGGCCTTTTTTATTCGCCGGATTATATTTTGGCTGCCGGGTCGTAAGCCCCGGTGGCGATTATTTCGAGGGCTTTTTCCAGGATTTCGTCGCGTCCGGCCTGTAAGCCCGGGACTGTGGCATAAACCGGGACGTCGATCCGAACGCCTGCGCGCTGGGTGTTCGTGCCGTCGGGATAGAGGACGCCCAGCCCGGAGAAATATCCGAAATCGCCCCCGGGCATTACGAGTGCCGAAATGTTGCCGTCGGCGCCTGCCGTTTGCGTGCCGACGACCGTGCAGCGCGGTGTGGCCTGGAATGCCATGGCAGTATATTCCGCCTGGCTTTGGGTCGATAAGTCTACCAGCACGATGACGCGCCCCTTGTAGTAATCGGGATTCTCCGCGACGGCGGGATTGTCCGGGTTTACGAAGAGGGAGTCCTGCAACTCATGGAATACTCCGGGCAGTGCGCCGGTCGGCGCAAGCCAGATGACGTGCGGCGACGTACGGGGCATGAAGTAGCGGCCGATGAAGTCGAAGATCATGAACTCGCGGGGATAGCAGCGCAGATCGACGATCAGGGCCTTCGTATCCCGGAATTTTTCCATAATCCGGGCGCCGTCCGCTTTGGTGTAGTTAACCCCCGTCATGTAACCTATGCCGTCGGCGAGCAGGCGTATGTTGGCGGTGTCGAGCATGCGCTCCGTGATGTAGGGGCTCCAATCCATGACACTGCGAGTCGCAATCCGTTCCGTCAGCCGCCGGCCGTCGCGCACCAGCTCCACGGCGGCCGTATCCCGGTGGGAACAGACCATACACATGGCGGTCATGTAGTTGCGGTTCTCGGCGTTGGATGCAGCTTCGAAACGGGCAAGCCCGTCGTGCGTGCTTTTCCATCCGCGGCCGTCGATTGAGAGGATTTCGTCGCCTTTGCGCAGCGGGCCGTCGGCGATTACGAAGACCCGGTCTTCGGCGTTGCGCACCTCCGCCGGAACGGTGTTGTAACCGAACATATTGTATCTGACCGAGGCTGAATGCGAATCGCACAGCTCCCGCAGGAGCATGGCCTGGTTCGGGTTGCCGGGTGTTTGCCCGGGTATGAAAAGCGGAATGTATTTTTCCGGGATTTCGTCCCACGGGGTGTCGGTAAGGTTCCGGTTGGGGGAGAAATATTCGATGACGTTCCAGAAGCGGAACAGGAACAGCATCCGGTAACCGCAGTCATCGGATGACCCGGCAGTGCTTTCGTTTCGCATTACGAAATTTCCTGCGTTTGCTGTAAAATCCGTGTAGCGGTTTGCTTCGCGTTTGGCGTAGCGCAATTCCCGCAGGAGGCGCGGGAGGACGTTGCCTAACCGTGCCGTGTCGTCCATCCAGAGCAGGTCGGCTGTCCGGGTGCATTTCACGGTTTTCAGGGCTTCGTCGTATTCCGCCTTGTCGGTGCTGAACCGTCCGAGCCCCTTTACCCATTCGGAAAGGACTTTGTTGCGTTTGGCCGGGGTGGCTTTGGCGACTTGCGGCAAGAGTCCGAAAAGCTCGTAATCGACATTGAGGGTCGAATCGGCGAAAACAGGATGGTGGTACTTGACGTAACCCCATACACGGCAGGTGACACCGAGGTTTTCGATGACCTGCGGATCCCGGGCGTCGAGGGAGTCGAGTGCGAAGCCCGAAGAGACCGAATAGTCGGGGTAGTGTTTGGGCTGCACGCAAGAGCAGCATGCACAACAGATCGTTGCGGCGAGGAGCAGGAGGGATTTCATGTCAGTGAGAGGTCGGTTTCCTGCAAAACGGGAACAATCTGTAATTTAGTATTTTCGGCAGTCGGTTTTTTATGCCCGGGGCCGATTTTCCGGAGCCTGTTCCGCCGCGGCCCTCTCCGCATCCAGTTGTGCCCGCGATTTCGACTTGGTAACCAGCCATACCCCGGCGAAGACGCACAGGGCGGCGACGCCTTTCGTAAAGCCGAAGGTGTCGAGCCCGACGGCGACGGTGAACAGCACCGCCACCAGGGGCTGCACGTAGTTGTACATCGACACGACGGTCGGGCGCAGGTAACGCTGTCCGATCGGCACCATAAAATAGGAGAGAAAGGTCGAGCAGACCACCACATAGCCGATGCCTGCCCAGGTGCGGGGTGCAAGCGCGGCGTAGTCCACCCCTGCGAGCGGCCGGTAGTAGATCGCCACGGCGGCGACGGCGGCGAAGAGGAACATCCATTTCATCGTCGTCACGGGGGAATACTTGACGATCACGTTGCGGAATGCCGTGAGGTAGGTGGCATAGCTGACAGCGCTGATGACGCACAGTACGTCGCCCGCCACGCTCGACGTGCCGCCCGTGCCGTGCCTGCTGACGAGGATCAGCAGCAGCGCCCCGCCGCAGCCGAGCAGTACGCCGCCCGCCTTGAGCCAGGTGATCGGCTCGCGCAAGAACAGCGTCGCCAGCACCATGGTGAGTACGGGGACGATGGTGGCGATGATCGAGGTGTCGATGGGCGAGGTGAGCGAAAGGCCCCAGAGGAAAAGCATCTGGTTGAGCTGGATGCCGAACACCGAGGCGAACAGCAGCAGCACGATGTCGCGCGGGGCGACTTTCTCCCTGGGCAGGAAGAGCGATACCGTCCAGAACAACAGGCAGGCGCCCAGCATACGGTATACGCTCAGTGCGAACGGACTGACTCCCTGCGGGTGCGTTTCCGACCAGAGTACGCTTTTACCGATCGGTGCGTTGAGGCCCCAGATGATATTCGCGACCCAAAGGGCCGCATGCCCTTTCAGTTTTCCGTCCATACGTTTGCGGGATTGACGCGGCAAATATAGGTAAAATTTGGTGTAATAATTGCCCGGATGGATCTTTGTGAGTAAAACGCGCTATAATCTCGACCTGGTATTTGCCAACATCTTTTTCGGGGCGAACTTTTCATTCTATGTCTCGCTCACGCGCAATTATCTCGATTTCCAGCAGATATTCATGTTGCAGGTGCTTTCGGGCGCGATTTTCTTCATCCCGTTCGCCCTTTTTTCGAAGCAGTCTTTCCGCATCCGGTGGCGCGACGCGGGCAACATCCTGGTCGTCACCATGCTGATTGTCTACGGTTGGATGTACATGCTGCTCTGGGGATCCTCCTACACCTCGCCCATCGACGCCTCGATCATTTCGACGCTCGGCCCGGCCGTGACGCTGATCATGGATCACATCATGCACCCGCGCAAGTATATCCGGTTGCGGGTCGTGGGCGTCTTCTGCGCGCTGGCGGGGGCTGCGGTGCTGCTCTTCGACCACGGCTTCGTGCTCACGCACGGCAGCCGCGCCTACGGCAATGCGCTGGTGCTCGTCGCGGTGGTGGCGATCGCCATCAATACGGTCATTATCAAACCCCAGCTCGAACGGCTGGGAACGCTGGTCGTGATGGGATGGTATTACATCGTCGGGCTGGCCGTGACGGCGCCGTTCTTCTGGAAATACATCGACCATACGCAATTCCTGCGCCTGCCGTTGCAGGCACAGGCCGAACTGGCCTACATCCTGATCCTGGGGACGGTGTTGCCGATGTACCTGCTTTACCGGGGCACCGAGAAACTGACTTCGGTGCATACGGCCCTGTACCGCTATATCCAGCCCGTCATCGCCGGCATCCTGGCCCTCGTCCGCGGGCAGGCGGTGTTCGATGCCGCCAATATCGTGGCGCTGGCCTTCATCTTCGCGGGGGTCGTCCTGGTGGTGATCGGGTATAAATACTATGTCCGCCACGGGCTCCCGCCCGTGGGGCACGACGGGCGGCTGCGCGCTTAGTCCGCGAGCAGCCTCGTGCGCCATGTCTCGGGCACGGGCATGCTCACCTGCCTGGCGAAGTCGAAGGCGACCATCACCGAGCGGCTCTCGCTGCGCACCCGGCCGTCGACGACGAGCTGCTGGAACAGCGTGAGGCTTTTGTTGCCGATCTTCTCGCAGGTCGTGGTGACGCGCACCCGGTCGTGGAGGCGGATCTGCCCCATGTAGGAAGTCGTGGTCGAAACGGTGATGATGCGCAGGTCGCCCAGCAGCACTTCGTCGCCGAGCACCCGCTCGTAGTATTCCATCTTCCCCACGTCGAAATACATCTGCTGCGAGACGTTGTTGACGTGCTGGAACGGGTCTACGTCCGAAAACCGTTTCTGGATCTCTGTTTCGAGTACCTTTGCCATTTGTCGTTATTCGCGGATGATTTTCACTTCGCCGCCCTCGCCGAAGGCGATGATCGCCGAAGCCTTTTTCGTGGGCTTGCCTTCGAAACGGGGGTTGACGACGAAATCGACACCGTCGACCACCTCGCGCGACACCCCGGCGAGCCCCGCGGGCGTCGCTTCGCCCGAAATGTTGGCCGAGGTCGAAACGATCGGCCTGCCCAGCCCGCGGAGCATCCGCTGGCAGAAGGCGTGGTCGGGGATGCGCACGCCCAGTGTCCCTTCCTCGGGGATCAGGTTCCCGGCAACGCCCACGGCACCCGGGAGGATCGCCGTCAGGGGGCTGGTCGCCAGTTCCATCACCTCGAAGGCGATGCCCGGTGCCCGGTTGACGTAGCGCACGACCATGTCGGCCGAGGCGCACAGCACGAGCATCGACTTCTTGTTTTCGCTCCGCTTGAGTTTGTAGATGCGTTCCACGGCCTCGGCGTTGGTCGCGTCGCAGCCCAGTCCCCAGACCGTATCGGTCGGGTAGAGGATGATGCCGCCCTCTTTGAGCACGCGGACAGCCTCGTCGGCCTCGCGCTGCAATTCGTTGTTGTTCTGCATGTCGGTTATTTTGCGGGCAGTATTTCGATCCAGTAGTCGTCGGGGTCGTTGATGAAGTAGAGCCCCATCTCGTGGTTTTCGTAGCAGATGCAGTCCAGCGCACGGTGGTATTCGCGCACGGCGTCGTAGTCGCCCGCCACGCGCATGCACAGGTGGCTCTCGTTCTCCCCCAGTTCGTAGGCCCCGGTGTGGTCGCGCAGCCAGGTCAGTTCGAGGCTGAATCCCGTCTGCCCGTCGCCCAGGTAGACCAGTACGAAACTCCCGTCGGCAGCCTCCTTGCGGCCGGTCTCCTTCAGCCCCAGTGCCTTGCCGTAAAACTCCAGGCTCTTCGCGAGGTCGGTGACGTTGATGTTGAAATGGTCGAATCGGCTCTTGATTTCCATGGTTCCCAAATTTTGTACGCTGCAAAATTACACAATTATCGTGAAATCCGCATACGCCCCGCGTATATATAAATTTTATCTATAATTCTTATTTTTTAATGCTTAATTTTATACCTTTGCACCACGAATAAAATAATAACGAAAAATTCATATGGGAAGAGCATTTGAGTATCGCAAGGCGCGTAAACTGAAGCGCTGGGGACACATGGCCCGCGTGTTTACCAAGATCGGTAAGGAAATCGAGATCGCCGTCAAGGCCGGGGGCCCCGACCCTTCGGGCAATACCCGCCTGCGTATCCTGATGCAGAACGCCAAGGCCGAGAACATGCCCAAGGAGAACGTCGAGCGTGCCATCAAGCGTGCCACCGAGAAGGATGCCGCCGATTACAAGGAGGTGATCTACGAAGGCTACGGCTCGCACGGCATCGCCTTCCTCGTGGAGACTGCGACCGACAATACCAACCGCACGGTGGCCAACGTCCGCATGTATTTCAACAAGTGCGGCGGTACGCTGGGCAACAGCGGCAGCGTGGCTTTCATGTTCGACCATAAATGCGTCTTCAAGTTCCATGCGGCCGAAGGCGCCGACATGGAGGAGCTGGAGCTCGAAATGATCGACCTGGGTGTCGACGAGTTCTATCCCGAGGAGGACGGTGTGACGGTATACGCTCCTTACGAATCCTTCGGGGCGATCCAGAAGTGGCTCGACGACAAGGGCTACGAAATCGTGTCGGGCGAGTCGGTCTACCTGCCGACCGACACCAAGGAGCTCGATGCCGAAGGGCGCGAGTCGATCGAGAAACTCGTCGAGAAGCTCGAAGAGGACGACGACGTGACCAACGTATACCATAATATGAAAGAGGTGGACGAGGAGTAGCTGCCGTTTCATGCCCGATATCTTTTCGCCCCGGAAGCCTGTTTTTCCGGGGCGGATTTTTTTTCGCCGCCGCTTTATTTCCTACCTTTGCGCACGGGGAGGCCATAAACGGGCTCCCGGAATGAGATGGAAAACAGGATCGGTATGGATTTGCACATCCACTCCGCTTACAGCAGCGACGGCGAAATCCCGGCTGCTTGCATTGCGCAGCGATGTGCGGCTTCGGGAACGGCGACATTCTCGCTGACGGATCACAATTGCGTGCGGGGGCTGGACGAAGCCGCCGGGGGCGCGTCGAAGGCAGGGCTGGGGTTTGTGCCCGGCATCGAGGTCGATTGCAATTTCGAAGGCACCGACCTGCACCTGCTGGGATACGGCATCGACTGGCGTTCCCGGGATTTCGCGTCGTTGGAGGAGGACGTTGCGGCGAAGGTCACGGAGGCATTCGGGGAGACGGTGCACCGGCTCCGCAAGCTGGGGTTTGCGGTCGACGGCGCGGCGGTGCTTGCGGCTGCGGGCGGGAAGCTGCCCACGCTGGAACTGGTCGCCGAAGTGATGCTGTCGGATGCGGCGTACGACACGCCGTTGCTGGCTCCCTACCGCGAGGGCGGTGCGCGGGGCGATATGCCCTACATCAACTTTTACCTGGATTACGGGGCGCAGGGGCGGCCTGCGTTCGTGCCCGTCGATTTCATGGATTACCGGGATGCCGTCGCCCTGATCCGGGACAACGGCGGCGTGCCTGTGGTGGCACATCCCGGGCTTAATTTCCGTGGCAGGGAACGTGTGGCCGAGAGATTGCTCGACTTCGGGGCCGAGGGGCTGGAGGTCTTCAACAACTACCACGATACAACGCAGATCGGCTATTTCGCCCCGCTGGTTCAGCGGCGCGGTGCGCTTATGACGTGCGGAAGCGATTTCCACGGCAAGACCAAGCCGTTGATCGGCATCGGGCAGTTCAGGTTCGACGACCGGTTCGAATCTTACCTCCGGGCATCCGCCGCCCGGCTTCCGGTGCTTCCGTAAAGTGGCGGCAGCCCCTCCTTTCGTGGCTGTGCTGCGGTTCCGCCACGCCCCGGTGTCATTTGCGGTTCCGGCCTCCGGCTCCATCCTCCGGTGCCATCCCCCGCCTCCACTCCCCGATTCCATTCCCCCGATTCCATTCCCCCGGTTCCATCCCCCGGTTCCATCCCCCGGTTCCGTCGGCTGCGGTCGGTCGGCGCGGCATACCCCCCCCCATGTGCAACTCGCTGCCGGCCGTATAAGTGCCTGTATCACTCTCCGATGCGGACGAACTCCCGGCCGTCGGTCTGGCATTGCGGACAGAACGGGTCGCAATATTCCGCTGCATAGATATTCCCGCAGACGGGGCATATCCGGTAGCCGGCTTCATGCCCGGTCTCGCCTGTGGCAATATACCTCGCCATCAATGCCCTATGGCGTACATCCCCCGCCTTTGACCAGATCAGCACCCGGGCCGCATAGCGGTTGCCTGCGGCGAGTGCCCGGTCGATCTCCCCGGCGTGCAGCGCGTCGGGCGGACGGCGTTCGTAGTCGATGCTCCGTTGCAGGTTTTGGTCGGTCGTGCCGCGGAAAACCGTGACCTTCTCCGGCGGGGTGTAGCGGCCGCCGAGCCGCACGATCGCATTGGCGCAGTTGTATTCCTGGAGGCGTGCCGAGAAGGCCATTGCCCGGAACAGATGTTCCGCGCCGGGCCGCTGTTCCGTCCGGGCGGTCTCTGCGAAATGGTCGTACTGCCTCGATTTGATGTGTTTGTGGCGGCAGCAGGCATCCAGGTCGGCCAGCGTCTCCGTCCATTGCCGGCGATGCGGCGCCCGCTGCCCGCGCAGTGCCGCGAAGTATATCCAGACGAGGATGCCTGTCGATACCACGAACAGCAGCAGAATCAATAACGGACGTACTTTCATAATTTTACGGTGGGGGTGATGCCCGTACCGGGCTGATTGCCCGGGTGCATTTTTTATGCCATACCGTTCCTGCGTGCCCTCCCGTCCGGTTTCCGGGGGTAAAATAAAATGCGGAACCCCGTGCGGGGTTCCGCATTTCCATAATCCGGGGCTGTTTACAGCCGTGCTTTGATGGCTTTCGATGCCTCCTCGTAGCCCGGCTTGTCCAGCAGGGCGAACATATTTTTCTTGTACGCCTCCACACCGGGCTGGTCGAACGGGTTTACGCCGAGGATGTAACCGCTGATGCCGCAAGCCTTCTCGAAGAAGTAGAGCAGCGAACCGATGGCGTGTGCGTCGATTGCGGGAATTTCGATGCGGATGTTGGGCACCCCGCCGTCGACGTGTGCCAGCTGCACGCCCAGCTCGGCCATGCGGTTGACCTCCGAAATGCGTTTCCCTGCGAGGAAGTTGAGGCCGTCGAGGTTTTCGGCCTCGGCCTCGATAACCACTTCGTGGGCGGGCCCGGCAACCGAAATGATCGTTTCGAACAGCGTGCGTTCGCCGTCCTGGATGTACTGTCCCATCGAGTGCAGGTCGGCCGTCAGCGTGACGCTGGCCGGGAAGATGCCCTTGCCCTGCTTGCCTTCGCTCTCGCCGTAGAGCTGTTTCCACCACTCGTTGATATATTGCAGCTTGGGCTCATAGGAGCCGAGGATTTCGACCTTCTTGCCGCCGTTGTAAAGTTCGTTGCGCACGGCTGCATAGACCGCCGCCGGGTTCTGTCCGAAAGGCGTGCCGTCGGCCGTCGCACGCTCCATCTCCTGCGCACCGCGCACCAGTGCCGCGATGTCGACGCCGGCGGCGGCCAGGGGCAGCAGGCCTACGGGCGTGAGCACCGAGAAGCGGCCGCCCACGTCGTCCGGGATGACGAACGTCGGATACCCCTCGTTGGTGGCGAGCGTTTTCAGAGCGCCGCGCGCCTTGTCGGTGATTGCCACGATCCGTTCCGCAGCCTCCTTTTTGCCGTAGCGCTTTTCGATCTCGGCCTTTATCAGGCGGAAGGCGATGGCCGGTTCGGTCGTCGTGCCCGATTTCGAAATCACGATGGTGGCGATCGAGTGCTCCTTTACGGCTTCGAGCAGTTCGTAGGTGTAGTCTTCCGAAATATTCTGGCCTGCGAAGAGCACCACGGGAGCCGTCTGCTCCTTGTGCAGGAATCTGAACGGGTCGCTCATGGCTTCGAGCACGGCCTTGGCGCCCAGGTACGAACCCCCGATGCCGATGCAGATAATAACCTCGGCCTTTTCGCGGAGTTTCGCGGCTTGTTTTTCGATGGCTTCGATTTCTGCCGCCGAGATCGACGACGGGAGGTGTACCCAGCCGAGGAAGTCGTTGCCCGCGCCTTTGCCCGATTCGAGCAGGGCGTTGGCGGCCTGTGCTTTGGCCTGCATTTCGGCCGAGACCGCAATGCCGGTTTTGGAGATGTCTAATTTAATCGTTTCCATGTTATCGTCAGATTAATTTGGTTGTCAGTTCTTTCATGCACTTGCGGGCCGATGCGCCTTCGTAAAGGACTTTGTAGACCATGTCGGCGATCGGCATGTCGACCTTGTGGCGGGCGTTGATGTAGCGGATGCAGTCGGCCGCGAAGTAGCCTTCCGCCACCATCGTCATTTCGTTGAGGGCGCTTTTGACCGTGCATCCGTGGCCGATCAGGAGCCCCAGCCGCCGGTTGCGGCTGTATACCGAGTAGCAGGTCACCAGCAGGTCGCCCAGGTAGCCCGATACGAGCGTGTCGCGTTCCGCGGGGTAACTCTCCTCCAGGAACCGGCGCATCTCGCCCGCGCTGTTGGCGATCAGCACCGCCAGGAAGTTGTCTCCGTAGCCCAGTCCCACGGCGATGCCGACCGACAGGGCGTAGATGTTCTTCAGGATGGCGGCATATTCGATGCCGTAAAGGTCGGTGGAGTAGCTCAGGTGTATGTAGTCCGTGGCGAATTTTGCGCCTAACGACCGTGCGTTTCCGGGATCGGTGCAGACGACCGTCAGGTAGGAGAGCTTTCCGCGCGAAACCTCCTCGGCGTGCGACGGGCCCGTGAATATGCCTATCTGTTTGTAGGACAGCCCGTAATGGTCGTGGATATACTCGACGATGGTCTTGTAGTCGCCCGGGACGATGCCCTTGATGGCCGAAACGACGAACTTGTCCTTGAGCGGGACGGTCAGCGGTTCGAGGAAGGTCTTGAGGTAGGCCGAGGGGGTGGCCAGGATGAGGATGTCGGCTTCGCGGACGATCCCGTCCAGGTCGTCGGAGGGGGCGATGCGGTCGCGGTCGAACTCCATGTCGCTCAGGTACCGGGGGTTGCGGCCTTCGGTGAGCAGCCCTTCGAGCACTTCGGGATTGCGGACATACCAGCCTACGCGGGTTTCGTTGGCCGTGAGCAGTCCCACGATGGCCGTTGCCCAGCTGCCGTAGCCTATCACGGCGCAGCGGGCCTCATTTCCGATTTTATATTCCATGTGCGGATCGATTGTTTCGCAGGACAAATGTAATCAAAAAAAATAATAAAAAAATGTAAAAATATCCCTCGCTTTTTGCTACCTTTGTCCGGATATGTAACCTTTTCGCGCCGGTTCGGGCGGGGAGGGGTTTATGGAGTTGATTATAAAATGATTAGGAAAAATAATAGTTGGGTGTGACATTATGGGACTTTTTTCACTGACACAGGAGCTGGCCATTGACCTCGGAACGGCCAACACGCTGATAATCTATAACGGCAAGGTCGTTGTCGACGAACCGTCGATCGTGGCCCTCGACGTGCATACGGGCAAGGTGGTCGCCATCGGCCACCAGGCGCGCCAGATGCACGAAAAGACCAACCCGAACATCAAGACGATCCGGCCGCTGAAGGACGGCGTGATCGCCGATTTCAATGCCACGGAGCTGATGCTGCGCGGCATGATCAAGAAAGTCAAGACCTCGGGCAGCCTTTTCGCCCCCTCGCTGCGGATGGTGATCTGCATCCCGTCGGGATCGACCAACGTCGAGATACGTGCCGTGCGCGATTCGGCCGAGCACGCCGGAGGCCGCGAAGTCTACATGATCTACGAACCGATGGCCGCGGCGCTGGGTGCGGGCCTCGACGTCGAGGCGCCCGAAGGCAACATGGTCATCGACATCGGCGGCGGTACGTCGGAGATCGCCTGCATCTCGCTGGGCGGCATCGTCTGCTCCGAGTCGATCAATACGGCCGGCGACGTCTTTACCAACGACATCCAGAGCTATGTCCGCCAGCAGCACAACATCCGTATCGGCGAACGCACGGCCGAAGCCATCAAATGTTCGATCGGTGCCGCTGTCTCCGACCTGGAGGAGGAACCCGAGGATTTCGTGGTCACGGGGCCCAACATGCTGACGGCCTTGCCGCAGACTGTTTCGCTCAGTTACAGCGAGATCGCCTATGCGCTCGAGAAGTCGCTCACCAAGATCGACGCGGCGCTGATGAAGGTGCTCGAATCGATGCCCCCCGAGCTGTATGCCGACATTGTGAAGAACGGTATCTACCTGGCCGGCGGCGGCGCCCTGATCAAGGGGCTCGACCGGCGCCTGGGCGAAAAGACGGGCATCCCGTTCCACGTCGCGGAAGACCCGCTGCGCGCCATTGCGCGCGGTACGGGCATCGCGCTGAAGAATATCAACCGCTTCTCATTCTTAATGAAATAGTTGCGGCCTGTCCCCGCTTTGCCGGGACGGGAGTGTGTAGTCACATAACGGATTGCGGGCCCAGTGTCCGCAATCTCAAATTAACGAGAAACCTTGCGCAAGCTCTTAGAGTTTATCCGAAGCGTCTATGTCGTGGTGCTGTTCGTGGTGCTCGAGGCGATAGCCATCAGCTATTACGCCCACTCGACCTACTACACCCAGGCACGGTTGCTGGCACGTTCCAACCAGGTGATCGGGGGCGTCCACGGGTTGTTCGCGGGTGTCCGGCACTACTTTTCGCTCGGGCGCGAGAACCGCGAGCTGCTGGCGCATGTCGCCCGGATGAAGGAACGGCTGGCACTGTACGAAGAGGCCGAGACCGCGGCCCGGCTCGACGGCTACATGCAGGATATCGGGGTTTCGAAATACCGCATCATGACCGCCTCGGTGACATCCAATACGGTCAACCGGGCACAGAACCTGATCGTGCTCAACCGCGGCCGCCGCGACGGGGTCGCCGAAGAGATGGCCGTGCTGTCGTCCGACGGGGCCATGGCGGGGTATGTCGTCGACTGCACGGAGCGCTATGCCGTGGCGATGTCGGTACTCAACACCTCGTTCCGGGCCAGCGGCAAGCTCGCCGGCTCCGATTATTTCGGCTCGATCTACTGGGACGGGGGCGACCAGCATACGGTGGTACTGGACGAGTTGTCCAAGTATGCCGACCCGCAACCCGGGCAGGAGGTCGTGACGACCGGGTTTTCGCAGTATTTCCCGGCCGACGTGCTGATCGGCTGGGTCGAGAGCGCCCATCTGAACGAGACCCGTACGGCTTACAGGGTGCACGTGCGGCTGGCGGCCGAGATGACGCGCCTGACGGACGTGATCCTCGTCGAGAACCGCGACCTCACGGAGGTGCGCGAATTGCAGAACAGTGAGAAAGTAGAACAACATACCCGACAGAACAGATAGATGCACAGGACGCTCCCATATCTCGCACTCTTCGCCGTTGTGGTGCTCTTGCAGGTCTTCCTTTTCGACAACCTGTCCATCAGCATTTACCTCAATCCGCTCGTCTACGTGGCTTTCATCGCGCTGTTGCCGCTCGACACGCCGCCTATCGTGCTGCTGTTGTCGGGGCTGGCCACGGGCGTTACGATGGACTTGGCCATGGGGGCTGCCGGTGTGAACACCATCGCCACGCTGCTCATCGCCTTTGCCCGCCCGACGCTGCTCGGGCTGCTGTACCCCCGTGACGATATCCGGGAGGGAGGCATCCCCAGTACCGGACGGCTCGGGAACCGGGTCTTCCTGAATTACCTTATCGTGCTGGTGCTGGTGCACCATGCCGTATTTTTCTCGCTGGAAGCACTTTCGTGGGCGCATATCGTGCGCACGATAGTGCGTACCGTGGCGAGCGGTGCTGTGTCGGTGGCCTTCATCTGGGTCATCGCCCGCATCTTCACCGCCAAACTCCCCGTCCGCATATGAAAAGTTCCGAGGGTTTCGTGCGGATGCGTACCTTGCAGGGGGTGGTGCTTTTCATCTTCCTGCTGATCGCCGGCCGCCTGGCCTATATCCAGCTTGTCGATTCGAAATACAATGAACTGGCCAAGGCCAATGTGCTGCGCCATGTGGTGCAGTACCCGCCGCGCGGCGAGGTGTTCGACCGCAACGGCGAATATCTGGTGCAGAGCCGCGAGTGCTATGACCTGATGGTGATTTACAGCGAGATCGACAAGCATGGGTTCGATACGCTGCGCATGTGCGACGTGCTGGGGCTTTCGCGCGGGAAACTCGAAAAAGAGCTGGCCAATGCCCGGATGCGCCCCCGTGCGCCCCGCGTCGTGACCAACTACATTTCGAAAGAGGACAAACTCCGTTTCGACGAGTGCAATTTCCGCGGTTTCTATACGGTTTACCGCACCGTCCGCCGTTATCCGCGTAAAATCGGCGGTAACCTGCTGGGGTATGTGAGCGAGGTGAATGCCGATTACCTCAAGCGGAATCCCGAATATAAGATCGGCGATTACGTGGGCATGGGCGGCGTGGAGTCGGCCTACGAACCGTTGCTGAGGGGAACGAAGGGGGTGAAAATCCAGGAGATCGACACCCACGGGGCCATCAAGGGCTCCTACATGAACGGCGTTTACGATTCGCTGCCCGAGCCTGGCAAATATATCGTCAGCACCATCGACGCCCGCCTGCAACTGCTGGGCGAAGAACTCATGCGCGGCAAGGTCGGGGCGGCCGTGGCGATCGAACCTTCGACGGGGGAGATCCTGATGATGGTTTCCTCGCCGACGTACGATCCCGACGAACTGGTGGGGCGCGAGCGCGGTAACAACTACATGAAGATGCTGGGCAACAAACGCCAGCCCTTGTATAACCGTGCCGTGAGGGCCAAATACCCGCCGGGTTCGACCTTCAAGCTGGTGCAGGGCCTGATCGGTTTGCAGGAAGGGGTGCTCCGGCCTACGGATCTGCATGTCTGCCACGAGGGGTACCAGGCGGGGCGACGGCGTATGAAGTGCCATTCGCACGCTTCGCCGCTCGACCTGCGTTTTGCCGTGGCGACTTCTTGCAATGCCTATTTTTGCTATGTATTCCGCGATATCCTGGACAATCCCAAATACGGGAACGTCAAGGAAGGGTACGATGCCTGGAAAGAGTATGTCGAGAGCTTCGGTTTCGGCCGCAAGCTGGGTTCCGACTTCCTCGACGAGCGCGACGGGTATGTCCCCGACCGGGGCTGGTACGACCGCCAGTACCGCGGGTCGTGGAATTCGCTGACGGTCATTTCGCTCGCCATCGGGCAGGATGCGCTGGGCTGCACGCCCTTGCAGCTAGCCAACCTCGCGGCCATCGTCGCCAACCGCGGTTATTACTACATCCCGCATATCGTCAAGAAGGTCGAGGGGCGGGATTCGCTCGACCGCCGTTTCTACGAGCGCCATTATACGAAGGTCGACCCCAAGCATTTCGAGCCGATCGTCGAGGGCATGTGGCGGGGCGTCAACGTCGGCGGCACGTCGATGCTGGCCCGGCTCGAAGGGCTCGATGTCTGCGGTAAGACCGGTACGGCCGAGAACCCCCGCGGGCGCGACCACTCGACCTTCCTGTCGTTCGCACCGAAGGACAACCCGAAGATCGCCATTTCGGTCTATGTCGAGAACGGCGGGTTCGGCGCCTCGGCGGCGCTGCCCATCGCCAGCCTGCTGGAAGAGTATTACCTGACGGATACGATCCGCCGCCCGGCATTGCTGGATTATGTCAGGAACATGACCATAAATTACCCTGCGTATGACCGCTAACCGCCATAACAGTATCTTCTACGGTGTCGACCTCTGGACAGTCCTGCTGTATGTCCTGATCGTGATGGCGGGGTGGGTGTCGATCACTTCGGCCTCGTACGACGAGGGTATGGCCGATGTCTTCTCCTTTTCGCACTTCTACATGAAACAGCTGATGTGGATCGGCGTGGCATGGACTACGGCGGTCGTTGTGCTGTTGCTCGACGATCGGTTTTACCATATGTTCGCCTACCCGGCCTATTTCGCGGGCCTTGCGCTGTTGGTCGGTGCATTGCTGTTCGGCCGCGAGGTCAACGGGGCCAAGGCGTGGTTCGAGTTCGGGTCGTTCCGCATGCAGCCGGTCGAGTTCGTGAAGATCGCCACGGCATTGGCGCTCGCCCGCGTGATGAGCGCCTATTCGTTCTCGATCAACCGGCCGGGCGACCTGTTCAAGGTCGGGATGGTGATCTGCGTCCCGCTGTTTATCATCATCCTGCAGAACGATACCGGTTCGGGCATCGTGCTCGGGTCGTTCCTCTTCGTGCTCTACCGCGAAGGGCTCAACAAGTGGCTCTGCATTCCGGTGCTGCTGATCGCCGCGCTGTTCATCTTCTCGTTCCTGCTTTCGCCCATGACGATGCTCGTGTCGATCATTCTGGTCTGCACCCTTTCGCAGGCGATGATGAACGGCCACTGGCGCCAATGCCTCGTTTACCTTGCCGCACTGGCCCTGGGGAGCATCCTGCTCTGCATGGCGATGGGGCTTGTCGCGCCGGGCTTCATGGATCTGCATGCCTGCCTCTTGACCGTGACGCTGCTGTCGCTGGTCTGGGTGGTGGTTTATGCCTACCGCACCAATCTGAACAATATCTTCATTACGGTCGGGCTGTTCCTCTGCACGGTGGTTTTCCTGCCTACGACCAACTATATTTTCAATTCGATCCTCAAACCCCACCAGCAAGACCGTATCCTGAGCTTCCTGGGCATCATCAGCGACCCGCTGGGGACGGACTACAACGTCAACCAGTCGAAGATCGCCATCGGCTCCGGCGGCTTTCTGGGAAAGGGCTTTCTGCAGGGTACGCAGATCAAGTACGGGTTCGTGCCCGAGCGGCATACCGACTTCATCTTCTGTACCGTGGGCGAAGAGTGGGGCTTTGTGGGGACGATGGTCGTGCTGGCGCTGCTGTGCCTGCTGATCCTGCGCCTGATGCGCATGGGCGAGCGGCAGCAGGAACCTTTCGGCCGCATTTACTGCTATTGCGTGGCGGCCATCCTGCTGTTCCATGTGCTGGTGAACGTGGGGATGACCATCGGGCTGATGCCTGTCATGGGGATCCCGCTGCCGTTCATGAGCTATGGCGGCTCGTCGCTCATTGCCTTTACAATACTGTTGTTCATTGCCGTACGGCTCGATGCGTCGACGCGGCAATTCTCCCTGAATAATAAATTCTGACACACATGATCCGTTACAATCCCCGGGGTTTGTCTCCGAACGAGGTCGCCGAGAGCAGACGGCAGCACGGCGACAATGTCATTACGCCGCCGAAGGACGATTCGGTATGGAAACTGCTGGCCGATAAGTTCCGCGACCCGATCATCCGCATCCTTCTGCTGGCTGCGGTGCTCTCGCTCGCCATCGGTTTCGTGCATAAGGATTTCACCGAGTCCATTGGTATTATCTGTGCGATTATTTTAGCCACTTGCGTCGGTTTCTGGTTCGAGTGGGATGCCATGCGGCGTTTCCGGCGGCTGAACCAGGTCAACGACGATATTCCGGTCAAGGTGATGCGCGACGGTGCGATGCACGAAGTCCCGCGCCGCGACGTCGTGGTCGGGGATGTGGTTTACATCGAGAGCGGCGAGACGGTGCCTGTCGACGGCGAGTTGGTCGAGGCCGTGTCGCTGAGGATCAACGAATCCACGCTCACGGGCGAACTGGAAGTTGACAAAACGGTGGACGAGGCGCACTTCGACCCCGATGCCACCTATCCGTCGAACGTCGTGCTGCGCGGCACTACGGTCGCCGACGGTTACGGCGTGATGGTCTCGACGGCCGTGGGCGATGCGACCGAAGCCGGGCGCGTTACCGAACAGGCGACCGTCCAAAGCGAAGAGCAGACGCCGCTCAACCGCCAGCTGACACGTCTTTCGAAACTGATCGGCCGTGCAGGCATCGTGCTTTCCATCGCTATTTTCTGCGTCATGCTCGGCAAGGCGATCTTCATCAACGGGTTGCTCGAAGGCGACTGGCTCGCCATCTCGCAGCACGTGCTGCACATCTTCATGGTTTCGGTGGCGATCATCGTGATGGCCGTTCCCGAAGGGTTACCCATGAGCATCACGCTATCGCTGGCCATGTCCATGCGGCGGATGCTCAAGACCAATAACCTCGTGCGGCGCATGCATGCCTGCGAAACGATGGGGGCGGTGACGGTGATTTGTACCGACAAGACCGGTACGCTGACCCAGAACCGGATGCACGTGCAGGAGTTGGTGCGCTACGACGCGCTGCCGATGCACGATTTCGCCGAGATCGTAGCCGCCAATTCGACGGCCTTCCTCGATGTTTCGGGTGCCGTGATCGGCAATCCGACCGAAGGGGCGCTGCTCGAATGGCTGCACGCGCAGGGCGAGGACTACGAACCTCTGCGTGCGGGCGCGAAGATCGTCGACCGGCTGACCTTCTCCACCGAGCGCAAGTATATGGCGACGATTATTCAGAGCGGTATTTCGGGCCGCCGGATCGTTTGCGTGAAGGGTGCGCCCGAAATCGTGCGTGCGATGTGTGCGCCGGACGGGAAAGACGAGCAGGTGGCGGAACAGCTGCTCGGGTTCCAGGGGCGGGCGATGCGTACGCTGGCCGTGGCATGGGCCGAGACGGCCGAGGACGATTGCCAGCGGGCTGTCGCCGCGGCGCAGCTTCATTTTGCGGGTGTGGCGGCTATTTCCGACCCCGTGCGCGAGGATGTCCCCGAAGCCGTCGGGCGTTGCCTGAAGGCGGGGATCGACGTCAAGATCGTCACGGGCGACACCCCGGCTACGGCGCGTGAGATCGCCCGCCAGATCGGCCTGTGGAACGACGCCCGGGATACCGACCGCAACCACATGACCGGTACGGAATTCGCCGCGATGAGCGACGAGGAGCTGCTCGGCCGCGTACAGGAACTGAAGATCATGTCGCGTGCCCGGCCGCTCGACAAACAGCGGCTCGTGCGCCTGTTGCAACAGTGCGGCGAGGTGGTGGCCGTCACGGGCGACGGTACGAACGACGCCCCGGCGCTGAATTTCGCCAATGTCGGGCTTTCGATGGGTTCCGGGACGTCGGTGGCCAAGGATGCCAGTGACATCACGCTGCTCGACGACTCGTTCGCTTCGATCGCCACGGCTGTGATGTGGGGACGCTCGCTATACCGCAATATCCAGCGTTTCGTACTGTTCCAGCTCACGATCAACTTCGCGGCGATCCTGATCTGCTTCGTCGGCGCGGTGTTCGGTACGGACATGCCGCTTACGGTGGTGCAGATCCTGTGGGTGAACATCATCATGGATACCTTCGCCGCGATGGCCATGGCCTCGCTGCCGCCGAACCCCGAGGTGATGCTCGAAAAACCCCGTCCGCGCAATGAATTCATCATTACGCGCGCCATGGCGCGCACGCTTTTCACGTGCGGCATTATCATGGTCGCGGTATTGCTGGGCATGCTGTTCTGGTGGACGATCACGACCGGCGGGCTGACCGTGCGCCAGCTGACGGTCTTCTTCTCGACGTTCGTATTCCTGCAATTCTGGAATATGTTCAACGCCAAGGGTTTCGAAACACGCCATTCGGTCTTTTCCTGCCTGCGCGGGTGCCGTGAATTCTTCCTGATCCTGTTGGCCATCGCCGTGGGGCAGGTGCTCATCGTCGAATTCGGCGGCGAGGTTTTCCGAACCGAACCGCTGGCATGGCGGGAGTGGGCAGTCATCATCGGCAGTACGTCGCTGATTGCAATCGGCGGCGAGATCGTCCGGGCCATAGGCCGCAGGCGTTAAACGGATGCTCTGCCGCTCTTGCCGCAACTGAGGCTGACAGGGCCGTAAGCACTATGTTCTGAGTACTCAAACCTCGAAAAATAGAAGCGAATCTCCTTCAACAGAAGATTCGCTTTTTTGTTTTGGATATTTTTGTGTTTCGCGGAAAAAACGTATATCTATCCTGTGATCTGTCAGGATTGCACACATACGACCATGTGCCGAAAACCGGCTTATCTGTGAAAACCGTGGCGCGGAATATTTGGGTGCAGGAACGTAAAGTAATGGCGAAAAATGAAGAGACCGAAAATGAGAATCATTTTCGGTCTCTATTATAGAAAATTAATTTACAGGACGCCCTGTTCGACCATCGACTTGGCAACCTTCATGAAACCGGCGATATTGGCGCCCTTCATGTAGTTGATGTAACCGTCCTTCTCCGTGCCGTATTCGAGGCATGCGTGGTGGATGGACGACATGATCTGGTGCAGCTTGGCATCGACCTCCTCGGCCGTCCAGTTGAGTTTCTGTGCGTTCTGCGTCATTTCCAGGCCCGACGTGGCGACGCCGCCGGCATTCACGGCCTTGCCCGGGCCATAGGGAATCCTGGCTTCGATGAAAGCGTCGATCGCCTCGGGGCGGCAGCCCATGTTCGAAACTTCGGCCACGACCTTCACGCCGTTGGCCAGCAGTTTGCGGGCATCCTCGCCGTCGAGCTCGTTCTGCGTGGCGCACGGCATGGCGATGTCGACCTTGACTTCCCACGGCTTCTTGCCCGCAAAGAACTGGGATCCGGGGAATTTCTTGGCGTAGGGTTCCACGACGTCGTTGTTCGATGCGCGCAGTTCGAGCATATAGGCGATCTTTTCGGCGTCGAGGCCTGTGGGATCGTAGATGTAGCCGTCGGGGCCCGAAATCGTCACCACCTTGGCGCCCAGCTCCGTAGCCTTCGTCGCCGCGCCCCAGGCCACGTTGCCGAAGCCCGAGATGGCGATGGTCTGGCCCTTGATGTCCATGCCGGCTTTTTCGAGCATCTGGCGCAGGAAATAAACGGCACCGAACCCCGTGGCCTCGGGACGGATCAGCGAACCGCCGTAGGTCATGCCCTTGCCGGTCAGTACGCCCGTGTTCTCGCGTGCCAGTTTACGGTACATGCCGTAGAGGTATCCGATTTCGCGGCCGCCCACGCCGATGTCGCCCGCCGGGACGTCGGTCTGGGGCCCGATATGGCGCCACAGCTCGACCATGAAGGCCTGGCAGAAACGCATCACCTCACGGTCGGATTTGCCCTTGGGGTTGAAATCCGAGCCGCCTTTCGCACCGCCCATGGGCAGCGTCGTCAGCGCATTCTTGAAAATCTGTTCGAAACCGAGGAATTTCAGGATCGAGGGATTCACCGAGGGGTGGAAACGCAGGCCGCCCTTGTAGGGGCCTATTGCGTTATTGAACTGGATACGGTATCCGATGTTGACCTGGACATCGCCCTTGTCATCGACCCAGACCACCTTGAAGGTGAAGATACGGTCAGGCTCCACGATGCGTTCTGCAATGCGGTTGGCCTCGAATTCCGGATGCTGGTTGTAAGCCTCCTCTACCGTCATGAGAACTTCGCGCACGGCTTGCAGGTATTCGCTTTCGCCGGGGTGCTTGCGCTCAAGTTCCGCCATCAATTTGTTTACGTCCATATTGCCTGAAGTTTTAAAAGGTTGTTTCTTTATTACAAATATAATATTATTTCTTATAAATTGTAACTTCGGGGCGAATTTTTCCGCGGAATTATTATTTATCGCCCTCTTCCTTGACGATACCCTTGTTCGAGCGCCCGTCGATGCAGACCCACAGGGGTTTTTCGAAGCGCACCTGCCGCAGGAACGTCCCTTCGTAGACCGCGCGGCGGCCGTCGAGTTCCCCTTCGCGGAAAATACCGTCGCCGCGGAAGGGGTTGATCGTCAGGTAACCCACGCCCAGCGAGGTGACGTTCTGGAAAAAATGCGTGCCCTGCGACGGTTCCACCTCGAACTTCTCGATGCCGCATTCGACGATCACCTTTGCCTCCGAGATGTGGTTCCATTTCACGGGGACGCCCAGGAACGGGTCGGAAGAGCCCCAGCGGCCGGGGCCGACGAGGATGTAGGAGCGTTTTTCATCCTGCATACGGTTGTTGAATTCGAGCAGCTCTTCGGCGATCTTTTCGGTCGAGAGCGAGTCGAACGTGTCGCCCTTGATGTAGATGATGTCCGCGATGTCGCCCATCATGCCGATCCCGAGGGCGTTCTCGCCGTATATCAACGCGTCGGAGACATCCACCTTGCTCCAGTCGATCGGGCGGTTGTCCTGGTTGTCGATGATCGGGCGGATCTGGAGCAGGTTGAATATCTGTTGCTGTCCGGCCTGTACGTCCATGTTGACTGCGAATTCGACCTCTACGGGGCAACGCATCTCCTCGGCTCCCAGCCTCAGGATGTCGCTGATGATCTCTGCGAGCGGGAAGGTGTTGTACTTCAGTATGTTGTTGAACGTGATGACTTTGCGCCCCCGGTCGAACGGGCTGTCCGAGATGCGTTCGTTCTCGCGATCCCATACCGAGCAGACGAACCGCGCGTTGCGCAGGCCGGCGATCCGGGCGATGTCCAGCCTGTGCAGATTCACCGCGTCGTCGATCGACGTGCGGAATTCTTCGGGCTTGAGGCTGAGTGCCAGCACTTCGTTCTGTGTGTCGCGCAGCGCCAGTTCGGGGGTCGAGGTCTGGAGTACCTTCTGCGGGTAGCGGGGCGAGAAGCGCAGCGTACGGCCGCCGTCGACGACCAGTTTGCCCAGCCCCATGGCGATGTTGCAGACGCCGTCGGCCGGGGCCTCGTCGCCGATGGGGTAGTAGTTGATCGACCGGGCCACGCCCGAGAAGGTCGGGAAGAAGAGGCCGTCCTGCTCGGTGCCGCATACCTCCTGGATGATGACGGCCATTTTTTCCTCCGAGATCAGGTTTTGCGACGAGGAGAGGTAAGCCCTCGACGTGGCGAAATAGACCGAGGCGTAGACGCTCTTGACAGCCTTGAGCAGCAGTCGGAGCATCTGATCCCCGTTGTCCACGTAGGGGATCATGTAGGTGGAATAGATGCCTGCGAAGGGCTGGTAGTGCGAATCTTCCAACTTCGACGACGAACGTACGGCCAGCGGCGTGCGGACGGTCTGGATGTAGGCCTTCAGCTCCTGCTGCAACTTGGCCGGAACTGTCGAACTGACGAATTCCGAGAGTATCTCCTCGTCCGAGAACTCCTGCGAAATGATGTATTTGAGGCCGTTGAGGCGGATGAAGTCGTCGAAATAATCCGTGGCGATGACCACCGAGCGGGGGATCATGATGCGCACGTTGGCGTGCTTGTCGTAGAGCCGGTGCTTGAGGATCATCGAATTCATGAAGGCCAGCCCGCGGGCCTTGCCGCCGAGCGAGCCCTCGCCGATGCGTGCGAAGGCCACCGCGTCGCTGTAAGTTTCCGGGTCGAAACGCGCCACTACGCCCTGGCCGAGCAGCGTGCGGTAATCCTTGATGAGGTTGACGATGCGCTGGCGATGTTCCTGGGTCGAAGCGAACTGGCTCTTGTTGCCCCGGCGGATCGCCGCCGCCAGCGGGAACAGCCCCCGGGAATAGAGCCATTTCGAAAGGTGGTTTTGCGACGTGTGATATTCGAATGCCTTGTCGGGGATCGTGGCGATCATTTCCTGCATCTGCACCAGGTCTTTGGCCTTGCCGATGACGGCACCCGTGTCGGGGTCTTTGAAGAGGAATTCGCCGAAGGCAAACTCCTTGTCGATATATTCGTGCAACTGCGTGAGCAGCGTTTTGGAATTCTTGGCGATGAACCCCGCTCCGAGCTGGCGGGCCTGTACCTCGAACTCGGTCTGCGACGATTGCAGCAGGACGGGCATCAGCGGGTTGTCGGCCTTGATGCGGCGGCAGAGGTCGATGCCCGCGTCGCGTTTCTCGCTCTCGGGCGGGTCGTTGCGGTGCAACACGAACCCTACGTCGGAGATCACGCCCAGGATGTTCTTCTTGTAACGGTCGTAGAGTTCCACGGCCTCCTCGTAATTGGTGGCCAGCAGGATTTTCGGCCGGGCACGCTTGCGCAGAATCTGCTGTTGCTCGTTGAAGGCGTCCTTGAGGAATTCGGTGTTCTGCAGCAGGATCAGCTTGTAGAGCTCGGGCAGGTAGGTCGAGTAGAAACGTATCGAGTCCTCGACGAGCAGGATGGCCTGCACGCCGCCGTCGGTGATGTCCTCCTCGGCGTTCATTTTATCCTCGACCAGCTTGATGATGGCCATGATCAGGTCGGTATTGCCGTGCCAGCCGAAGATGTAGTCGAGCCCCGAGCGATCTTGCTCCTCCAAACGGCGGTAGATGTCCTTCGAGAAGGAGGTGAGCAGCGCGACCGGGATCTGGGCGTGGCGTTCCTTGACGATCTTGGCAAACGAGAATACGTCCAGTTCCCCGACGTTGTACATCGTCAGGATGAAGTCGAACGAGTCGTCGCGGCCGAGCAGCTCCAACGCTTCGCGTGTGGAGCTCACGCGCGTGAACGACGGCGGGTTCGACATGTTCAGGTCGAGGTATTCCTGGTTGATCTGCGATTCGATGTGTCCGTCCTCCTCGAGGATATACCCGTCGTAGCTGCAGCAGACCAGCAGGATCTTGTGGATTCGGTATTTCATGAACCGGTACTGGGCCTTGTTCCCGTCCGGCAGGTATTCTTCGAGATTCTTGTTCATCGCGACTTCGTTTATTTCAACAAAAATAGGAAAAAATCGCCAACTGGGAAAAAGAAACTTTCCGCCGGCAGGTATTGCCGGCGGACGAGGGGTGTTGCCGGGGGCGTCCGGGTTCAGACCCTGGCGCTGAAAACCATGTGGCGCCAGAGGTAGGGTATGCGTCCGGCGCCCGTGAAGGCCAGTTGGCGGTATCCCGCCTCCCTGAGCAGGATGGCGAGTGTCCGGCGCGACCAGAACTTGATGTGGCCGCCTTCCCACAGGGCGCTCAGGTGGTGATCCATCTTGTTGGCCGCCGCGATGGTGAGGTTTTTCAGGTAGCCGTGGTAGGGTGTCGTGACGATGAACTGGCCGCCGCCGCTGGCTTCGAGGATGCTGCGGATGAACAATACGAATGCCCGCGGTTGGTAGAGGTGTTCGATGACCTCCATCGAAATCACTGTTTTGAAGGGAATGCCGCGCAGTTCGGGCGGGAGTTCGCCCGAGGTTACATCACAGACGAAAAACCGCTCCGGATTTCCCCCCCCCCTCATTCGGTTGGCGATCGCTATGCCCTGTTCGGAGGCGTCGATGCCGTAGACGCAATAGCCTTTCTCAGCCAGGTAATTGGCGAAATAACCGTTCCCGCAGCCTACATCCAGAATCGGAGAACCGTCCGTAGGCAGTAACCGCTCGATGTATTTACCGAGCAGTTTGTGGTAGAACATCGGCTGGGCGTCGCGCCATCCGAATTCGTTGTAGCTGGATGCCGTCATGGTGTCGTGGGATTTGAATACGCAATAACGGACAAATGTAGGTATATTTTTCATCGCACGCAAGCGGAACGGCGTTTATTTACAGGGGCTTTCTTTTGCCTGTCAGCGACTTTCCGGGAGGGCCTGCGCGATTTTCGTTTTTTATTTCTATCTTTGTTCTGATAAAAAAACGATTCGCAATGAATACGGACAAATATATCCTTCAGGAAGTCACTACCTCCGCACAGGAGCGCGAATGGCTCGATTTACCCAAGAAGATTTACAAGGGCAACCGCAACTGGGTCTGCCCGCTGGATCAGGACATAACCGAGGTTTTCGACCCGGCGCGGAACGAACTCTTCGCCGAAGGCGAAGCCGTCCGGTGGGTGGTGCGCAACAGGGCCGGCGAGGTCGTGGGGCGTATCGCGGCGTTTTACAACCGCGAAAAGGCGGCCATCGAGGAACAGCCCACGGGCGGCTGCGGCTTCTTCGAGGCGATCGACGACCAGCAGGTCGCCGACATGATGTTCGATGCTTCGCGCATGTGGCTCGCCAGCCGCGGCATGGAGGCGATGGACGGGCCGATCAACTTCGGGCAGCGGCGCGACTGGTGGGGACTGCTGGTCGAAGGCTACGAATTCCAGCCGCTCTACAAGAATCCCTACAACCCTCCATATTATAAGGAGTTGTTCGAGAATTACGGCTTCAAAAACTATTTCAACCAGCACAGCTTTATCTGGCGTGCCAATGTCTCGGAGGCCAGCGAACGGATTTTCGACCGCGCCGAACGGCTCCTCTCTACGCCGGGGTATCATGTCGAGAATATTGACATGAACAATCTGGAGGACGCCGCCGAGAATTTCCGGCTGGTTTACAACAAGGCGTGGGCGCTCTTTTCGGGTGTCAGGCCCATGACACAGGAGGAGGCGATGCAGATGATGAAGGCCATGAAGCCGATTATCGACCCCGACATCATCTTTTTCGCCTATTTCAACGACGAACCGATCGGGTTCTTCATCACCGTGCCCGACCTGAACCGCATCATCGGGAAGTTCAACGGCAAATTCGGGCTGATCCAGAAGCTCCGCCTGATGTGGGAGCTGAAAGTCCGTAAATCCTGCGACCGCATCTTCGGCATCATCTTCGGCATCGCCCCCGAGTTCCACGGCAAGGGCGTGGAGTCGGCCATCATGGCACGTTACTGGCATTTCATGATGGGGCAGCAGAGCCGTTACAAGACGCTCGAGCTGGCATGGATCGGCGATTTCAACCCCGTGATGAACCGCATGATCGAGACTTATGTCTGCGCCACGCGCCATAAGATACACACCACCTACCGTTACCTCTTCGACCGGACGAAGGAGTTCCACCGCTGTCCGCGCCTGGGGGTGAAACGCCGCGAGTAAAACCTAAAACCGTACCTATATGAAAACCACAGCATTTACCAAGTACCACATTGCCGCGGGGGCCAAGATGGCCGAATTCGCGGGATATAATATGCCGATCGAGTTCACGGGGATCAACGACGAGCACATGGCCGTGCGCAACGGCGCCGGCGTATTCGACGTGAGCCACATGGGCGAAATCTGGGTCAAGGGGCCCAAGGCGCTCGACCTGCTGCAACGCATCACCACCAACGACGTGTCGAAACTCTTCGACGGCAAGGTGCAGTATTCGTGTATGCCCAACGGGCACGGCGGCATCGTGGATGACATCCTCGTCTACCGTGTCGATGCCGAAACTTATATGCTCTGTGTCAACGCCGCCAACATCGAAAAGGACTGGAACCACATCTGCGAACAAGGCCGGGCGTTGGGCATGGAAGCCGGCCACGGCAAGGAGCTTTACAACGCTTCGGACGAGATCTGCCAGCTGGCCGTACAGGGGCCCCTGGCGATGAAGGTCGTGCAGAAAATGTGCGCGGAGCCGGTCGAGGATATGGAATACTATACCTTTAAAAAGATGAAGGTCGCCGGCTGCGATGCCATCCTTTCGATCACGGGTTATACCGGATCGGGCGGCTGCGAGATCTATGTGGCCAACGAGGACGGCGACAAACTCTGGAAGGCGCTCTGGGAGGCCGGCGGGGAGTACGGGCTGAAGAACATCGGCCTCGGGGCCCGCGATACGCTGCGTCTGGAAAAGGGCTTCTGCCTCTACGGTAACGACATCGACGACACCACATCGCCCATCGAAGGCGGCCTGGGTTGGATCACCAAATTCGCCGAAGGAAAGGATTTCATCGACCGGGCGCTGATGGAAAAACAAAAGGCCGAGGGGGTTACGCGCAAGCTCGTCGGGTTCCGGATGATCGACCGCGGAATCCCGCGCCACGGCTATGCGATCGCAGCGCCGGACGGTACGCAGATCGGCCATGTTACGTCGGGTACGATGTCGCCCTGCCTGAAGGTCGGCTTCGGCCTGGGCTACGTGAAGCCCGAATATGCCAAACCGGGCACGGAGGTCGCCGTCGTTATCCGCGAGAAACCCCTGCGCGCCGAGGTGGTGAAGATCCCGTTCGTTTAACCTGCCCGGCCGGCTTGCACTCCGGCCCGCCCGGTTCGGGAATGTTTTGAAAATTAATGTAATTCTGTGATATGAAAGCAAAATACCTCGGACTCGACCTTTCGAGTCCCGTTGTGGTCAGCAGTTCGCCCTATACGGCGACTATGGCCAATATCGGACAGTGCGTTGCGAACGGCGCGGGCGCTGTCGTCTTGAAATCCATCTTCGAGGAGCAGATCATCCGCCATGCCGCCGCGCTGGATTACTCGTCGCAGGGCATGGGCGATTCGGGCGAATACCTCGAACGCTACATCGGCGATGCGTATAAGGGTGAATTCCTGAAGCTTGTCTCCGATGCCCGTACGACAGGGGTACCCGTCATCGCCAGCATCAACTGCATCGCGGCGGACGACGGGTGGACGGACTACGCCGTGGCCATGGAGGCTGCGGGGGCCGCAGCCCTGGAACTGAACATCTTTCTGCAACCGACCGACCGCCACCGTACGGCGCAGGAGTTGGAACAAGAGTACGCCGATGTCGTGCGCCGCGTGGCGGCTGCCGTGAAGATCCCGGTGTCGGTGAAGCTGCCGATGCGCCTGACCAATGTGCTTGCCGTCGCCGATTCGCTGCTGGCGCGCGGGGCGCGGGGCGTGGTGATGTTCAACCGCTTCTTCGAACCCGATATCGACGTGGAGCGCATGGCGTTCGTCAACGGCAACCCGTTCAGCGAACCTGCGGAATTGCGCAACGTCCTGCGCAGCGTGGCGCTTTGCTCTACGGCCCTCCCGCAACTCGATGTCGCCGTATCGACGGGTGTGCACGACGGCGAGGCTGCCGTGAAAGCGCTGTTATGCGGTGCCAATGCGGTGCAGGTCTGCTCGGCAATCCATGAGAAGGGCTTCGGGGTCATTGCCGACATCAACCGGTTCATCGACCAGTGGGCTGAGCGCCACGGTTTCGAATCCCTGGGCGAGTTCCGCGGCAGGATGAATTACGGCAATGCCGAAAGCGATGTTTACCAGCGCGTGCAGTATATGAAATATTTTCCGCACGACGCTGAATAGGCGCCGGCGCCTATTGGAGCGATACCCCGCAGGCCATCGGCCTGCGGGGTATCGCTTTTCCGGGTTACCTCGGCCGGTATCCTGTCTTTGCAGCCGGGTACCTCCGGGCGGGGCGTTGTCCCGGGGTGCGTGCGGCTGACCCCGATCCGGTTGTCAGTCCCGGCAAACCTCTCCCCAAATCCGCCCGAAGGTCTCGTGCAGCCGTGCCGTGTTGCGGATCAGCTCACGCAGTTCCGCCAATTTGCGGGCGTTGTCCGATTCCGGTATCCAGAGCCTCAGGTAGCCGCCTTCGGCATATTTTCGTTGCAGGTGTTCCACGCAACGGTCGAACTGCCCTTCGCGGCTGAGCGCAGGGTAGTGCGCCCTGCCGTATTGTATCGTGCGGCGGATTACGGTTTCGGGGTCGAGGCAGCGGTCTGCCTCGGCTACGATCCGTCCGTAAATCGTGCGCGGGGCGTGGTCGGACGAGGCCCGGTGGTCTTCGATGGCGTCGCGCATCACGGCCATCTGTTCCTCTGTGAACCGCTGCCGCATAAAAGAGTCCCCGAGCAGGATTTCTCCCGAGCGGATATGGTGCGACTCCCGTCCGTATGCCAGCCCCGTGTCGTGGTAGGCTGCGATCGCGTAGACCATGTCGGCATCCACCTCGTAATGCCCGGCAAGCACGAGGCTCTGCGCAATGACCGTGCGTACGTGGTCGGTGCGGTGTGCCGCATCGAACGCCCCGTAGCGGGGAATGATCTCGGCCTCGATGTAGGCCTTCAGTTCTTCGGATGGTTCCATGGTGCAAAAGTAATATATTTATCCGGATAGCTCGTTTGACCGGGAGAAACTGTAAAAAGAAACGGCCGACTGTTTCTGTCGACCGTTTCTTTTCTGTATAAGGATGCTATCCTTGTCGGTTTGTGCTGTTATTTGAACGAACGCGTGTGCTTGTAGTCTGCAGCGTACGTATTGTTCATGTAGATATGGAACGTCGCCTTTTTACCTAAACCTTCCGAGTCGTTTAGCGTTTTCCACGAATCATCCCATTCGCCCAGCTTCGAGTGGTCGAAGCGGTAAATGTTGTAGAAACGGGGTTCTCCGCCCGGATTGTTATTGTTACGGCAGTCGTCGCTGTAATACGCCCAACGCTCCTTAAAACCGTCGACATAGGTGCAGATGAAATAGTAGCGGGTATCTTTATTGGAGCCATCTGTGACGTACCATTCGTAGTCGGAGATACTCCACTCGCCCTTGCCTTCGTAGCTCATTTCCACAGTTTCGGAGAGTTTATTTCCGAACCAGGGCTTGTTCCAGAGTTCCACTTTCTCGATTTCGCGCATCTTGTAGGTCATGGCGTTGAAATCCAGGGCGACCCAGTAGATACCGGCTTTCGAAACGGTGTTCGTTGCCGGGTTTTCAGCGATGGCGAAGGTCATGTTGCTTGCGTCGAGCTTGTAGTAGCGGCCTTTGTCGTCGGTAATGCTGAAATCACCCGAAGACAATTGCGTGAAGCATTCGAAAATGCTCGCTTCACGGCCGACATTCAGATCGTCACTTCCCTTCGCAACCAAAACGGGCAGGGCTTTGTTCAGGGCGATGGCTTCCTGGTTCTCGGTGGCGGAACCCTGCATGTTGACTGCGAGGGGTACTCCGAGCGAACGCTCCAGCAGGAAGAGGTCGTCATCCGTATTGTTCATATGAACCCAGAACGAAACTTTCTTTCCGTAGCCTTCCCTTTCCTTTTCATTCACTTTCCAAGTGTTATCCCACTGGTTGCTGAATGTATGGCGGAAAATGTTGTAGAACAGCGGATTCTTTTCAGCCTCAGACTTCTCCGAGTCACGGCAGTCGTCTTCGAAATGTCCCCAGAACTCGGACGAGCCGTCGGCATAGGTACAGATGAACTTGTGGCGGGAGTCTGTGTTGCCGCCCTCTTTGACGTTCCATGCGTAGTCCATAATGCCCCATACGCCGTTGCCTTCGTACGTGAGTTCGGCCTTGTTGCCCGGACTGGAAATGAAGAGCTCGACTTTCGAGATTTCCTTGAACTTATAGGTCATATTGGAGAAGTTCACGTAGAGCCAGTAAATGCCGTCGTGCTCGACAGTTACGGCAGTCGTCGCTTCGTTGTCCTTGATGAGTTCCATCCTGTTCTTCTCGGCCAGCCTGAAGTTGCGGTTGAGGTCGTCGGTGATAATCAGTTCGCCTGCAGTCAGCTTCGTAAAGATTTCGTAAGCCCCGGCCTCGCGCTGATCCGTGTACTTGCCTTTCGCCGTGTGGATGACGCTGGCAGCGAACAGGGTGAGCTCCTTCTGTCCCTCGGTGATTCCTCCGGAAATCTTGATCTCCGAAGGCATCGGGTCTACGGAATTGATGCGGGTGAGGGATACCGTGCGTACTCCGGCTTCGCTGCCGTAAATCTCTGAGTTCAGGCCGCACCATGCGCGTACCGTCCATTTGACGGTGGCGGTTTCGCCCAAGTCTGCACCTGCCAGTGTGGCGACCGTATTTAAAGTAGAACTTGCGACCTTGGCCGAGGGTTCGTACCCGTTGTTGTCGCTGGTGAGGACATAGAGCGGCTGGCTGAAATCCCCGTCTACTTTATCGAACAGCAGTTCGTAGGTGATATAGCCGTTCTTGCTCGCTTTGGAAACCGCCCATTCGAAGTGGGTGGTGTTGCCGGTCTCCAGCATGATCGTCGCATTATTGCGCGGCAGGTAAAGCTGATCCGCGGGGGTGATATTGCCCGAAGGCGTCGTATCGTCGTCGCTGCAGGCGGCCAGGCCACATGCCATGGCGGCTCCGGCGACCAGCATCATGATAATCTTCTTCATAAATCGGTTGGTTTTGACGGGTTAGAACTTGACATCCTTGATCATCCACATGGATTCGATCGCCTGCGCAGCACTGGTATATGCACCCAGCGAACCGCCTACGTCGCCGTTCATCGACGAACGGGGCTGGTAGCACTTTACACCGAAATAAGCCTCGGGCCAACCTTCCGGCGTCTTGTCGATCGTCGCCCAGTAGTAGGAGGCATGACGGTAGAGGTAATTGTAGAGCTCCTTGCGGATTTTGCCGTCGAACGAGTCGACTTCCGTGTCGAGGATCATGCGCGTGAACCAGTGGAACATCACGGCGTGGAAGATCGAGTTGTTCTCGTCCGTCCCCTCGTCGCGCGATACCATTTCATAGTTGTAAACTTCGTTCATGCGGGTCGAGGTCATCTGGCCGCGGCCTGCCTGGATCGCCTTGCGCAGGTAACCCGTGTCGCCGGTCAGTTTCCAGATCAGACGGCCGGCTTCCATGCAGGTGCCCTGCGTGTAGCTCAGCGGGGTGGAGCCCAGCGTGCCGTCGGATGCCATCACGTCGATGTTCTGATCGAAGCAGGTGCAGGCCTGGTCGATGTATTCCTGGGCAGCCTCTTCGTTGCCTGCTGCGCGGCTGTACTGTGCCAGTGTCGCAGCTGCGATGGCTGCAGGGCCGTTCGTGCACTCGTTGGGCCCCAGATCCGACCATTTCCAAGGCAGCCAGCCGGACTGCGTCAACTCGTGACGGGGCCATACGCACTCGTCCCAGGTCTGTTTGGCGGCATTATAGTAGGTCTGATTGCCGGTCGCATCGTACATTTGGAGCAAGGCGATGATGATCCAGCAGGTGTCGTCGGTGAAATCGTTGCCAAAACCCGTCGAACCGCGCCAGCTCTGGTTGCCTTCGTAGTTGTTACCGCGCTTGTCGTACCATTTCTTGAAATAGCCTTCGATACGGGCTTTCTCCTCGGCATCGGTCGCCTTGATACGGTTGTAGTATTCTACCATGGCAGCCATGGCGTGTGCCTGCTGCCAGTAGTTGTTGAAATTGGCCCCGCCGGTTGCATTGTATTCCCTGTAAGAGAAGACGCCTTCGTAGCCATTGCGGTTTTCACTGCAGTAGAAGCGCTCGATGAAAGCCGTGGAGCAGGAGTCCGCCGCCTCAGTCCAATCGATCGTGTAGGGCGCGTACTGGGTGTTCCCCGTTACTTTTTCCGGCTTGGTAAGATCCTCGTATTCTTGTTCCGAGCAGGCGCCCGAGACGGCTGCTGCGGAAAGGGTCAGCATGGCAACAGTCCATCTGAATAGAGATTTTCTCATAATCTATAGGTTGATTTTAATTTTTATTCAATACTGTTTTGTTTCCGGATTCGCGTCCGAATCATTTCTCCGAATAGCTTTCCGCGCGTGCCGTCTTCCGGACTGCGCGGCAAAGGTTCCGGGCGGCCCCTCCCCGGAGGGAGGAACCGTCCGGTATCTTGTTGCTATTTGAAGATGTATTCGTGCCAGAATCCGCCTGCCTTGTTGTCTCCGTTCAGGTATAGGTAGCAGTCGAAATCACGGCCGCAATCCGAAAGGAGGAAATTATAGGTCTTGTTCCAGTCCTTGTCGCCATCGTTGTAAGTATAGATGTATACTCTCAGATAGTCGGTCGTGTAGGAAGAACCCAGCGAGGACGTCGTTCCGAGGAACCATTTATTGCCGTCGGCAGTCGTCATGTTGAAGCGGTGGCGCGTATCGTTGGAAGAGTTGACGGATATTTCGTTATCGTAGTCGAGCAACTCCCATACGCCCTTCCCTTTGTAGGTGAGGGTCTTGTAGACGGTCGACATCGAGTTGTCTGCCCACGATGCGGCATAGTATTCGATCATGCTGACCTGAACTGCGGTGTAGGTCATCGCACTGAAGTCGATCTTGATCCAGTAGATGCCGGCCTTCAGCGTGTTGGCAGTCGAAGAGCCGTCGACGATATGCTTGATGCGGCCGTTGCTCTTGAGCGAGTAGTAGCGATCCAGTTCGTCGACTACGGTGAATTCGCCCTCCGAGATTTTCGTGAAGCATTCGTATACACCGGAACCGACTGCTTTGCCGTCGAGGTACGCCGGGATCAGCTTGATGCCTGCGGCATCCTCCACGGCTTCACCCTTCAGCGTGACGGCCGTCGGCAGCGGATCGACCAGATTGATACGTGAAACGGTGAGCACATTGGCCTGCGTGTAGGTTTGGGAGAAGAGACCTTTGCCTGCACGTACCGTCCATTTGATCTGCCCGGTCTTGGCATTCTCGATGCCCGCCAGGGCGGCCACTTCGTTCAACTCTTTGGCCGAGATGCTCAGCGAAGCTTTGGAGCCGGTCATCTGGCTGGTCTTGATGGCAAGCGGTGCCGAGAAATCGCCGTCCGCTTTGTCGAACAACACTTCGTAAGTGATGTATCCGCCGTCTTCGGCAACGGAGGGGGCCCATTCGAAACTGGTATTCAAACCCTGATCCAGGTTGACCGATGCGTTGGCCGCGGGGGCGTAGAGCTCGTTGCCGGGCTGAATATTGAAATTCAGATCCTGGCCATCCTCCTCACAGGCGGTAAACCCGAGGGTGAGGGCTCCTGCGGCGAACAACATGATATTTTTCAATATGGTTTTCATGTGTTTTTCTTGATTGGTTAGTTAATCTCCTTTACAACTTGGCTGTTACCATCCCGGATTCTGCGGCAGGTTGGCGTTGATGTCACGCTCCTTCTGCGGAATGGGGAACCAGTATTTCATGCCGTAAGCATTCTGGCACTGGATGTTGCTGCCATCGTCGAGGAAGGGGGCACCCGTAGCGCGGGTCGTGAGATATGTGGCTCCCGTGCTCTTGAGCGACGGATTGTCGAGCAGGGCCCAACGGCGCAGGTCGAATGCACGGCGGCCTTCGAGGGCCAGCTCTACGCGGCGCTCGTCGCGGATAATCTGGCGCAGGTCGCTGCTGCCCGGATAGGAGCAGTATGCGGCGTCGAACCCGGCGCGTTCGCGCAGCGGTTTGATCGTCTTGTCCCAGATGTCGGATGTCATTTTGCTCTGCTCGTTCATCGATTCGGCATACATCAGCAATACGTCGGCGTAGCGGATCTCCATGAGCGATTTGTAGGTGTTGCCCTTGCTGTCGACCATGTCGGCGTTGTAGTTTTTCAGGGTGTAATACCCCGTAGCCGTGCGATCCTGCGTGCCGTTGTACGAGTCGAAACGTTCGTTGTCATTTTGCTTCTTTTCGTCCTCGGCTCTCGTATAGCAGGTGTAGGAGCCTTTGCCTTTGCCTTCGGAGCCGATGAGTCCCAGCCCTTTTGCGTCGGGAATATCCACGGTGCAGCCGTTGAAGGCGATGGTGGCTTCGAAACGCTTGTCGCGCTTCTCGTAGTCCGTGTCATCGGCGACGCTGCCGTCGAGTTTGCGGTAGGCATCGACCAATTCCTGCGTCGGCGACTGGGTGGTTACACCCTTGTTGCCGATGGACTGGGGAACGAAAGCATTGAAATTGTTCCAGGATCTGACGATGTTGTCAATGCCGCCGAGCGTGGCGAACTCGATCGTCATGATCGACTCGGGGCCGTAGCAGCACGACTGGTCGTGGAACAGTTTTTTATAATCCGATTCGAGGGCGTAGGTACCGTACTGCGTCGAGTTGATCAGCTTGTCGCACCAGATGGCGCAGTTCTCGAAATCGTTGTCGTAAAGGTATGCACGTGCATTGAGCGCCACGGCTGTGCCGCGCGTGTAACGTCCGTTTTCAGATTCCGGAATATCCGTGTTTTTCGGCAGGATCTCGGCTACCTCGGCAAGTTCCGAGTGGATGAACTCCTTGATCGTGGCGGCGGGCGTTACCTTGACGACGCGCGATTCGGGGAGCGTCGGGTTGGTCGTGAAGAACGGCACGTCGCCGAACCACGTTACCAGGCGCAGGTAGGTGAAGGCGCGCATCAGACGGAGTTCTGCAAGCATGCGCGTCTTGAACGTCTCGTCGATATTCATGCGATCCTGGGCGTCGAGTGCCGTGTGGATCGTACGCAGTTCCTGGTAGCACTTGTCCCATTCGTCCGAGAAGCGGCCGTTCGAGGTATTGGCCATACCCGTTACGATGCTGGTTTCGTTCGTCGAGTGGCGGCTGCCGTACACGTCGTCCGACAGGAGGTTATTGGCGAAATAGTAGTCTTGGTGCCAGCACTGGTTGTACCCCAGGTACAGGGCCGTGCGGACATTGTCCTCGATCGTCCAGAAGGTCTCGTCGGTATAGGAGGTCGTCGGGTATTGCTCAAGGCCTACGCAGCTGACCATACCGAGGGAGAGGACGGCTAATATATTTTTGATTTTCATATTCTTTCCGATTGTTTAATTGTTAGAAAGTCAAGTCGATACCTCCACCGAAGTAACGCAGGGTCGGGTAGTTGCGCACCGAGTTGTCCGCTCCGCCGCTCATGTTGTTGCCGAACGAGGTGGTCTCGGGGTCTACGAATCCGTTTTTGGTCCAGGTCAGCGGGTTCTGCGTGTCGAAATAGATGCGCAGTGCCTCGCAGCCGAATTTCTTCGTCCACTTCTTGGGAAGGGTGTAGCCCAGCTGGATGTTCTTGACACGCATGTATGCGCCCTCGAGCAACATCAGATCCGAGCCCGTGTGACCCCAGTTGTTCGTGTCGCTCACCGAGCCCGATACTCCCAGGCGCGGCCAGCGTGCGTCGCGGTTCTGCGGCGACCAGTAGTCGAGCTGGTGGTCGAACATGGTCATCGAGTAGTCGGCGTGGAACGGCTGCACGAGCTCGCCGCGAACCGGGTTCTCACGCTTCAGCACGCCCTGGAGCATGATGCTGAAGTCGATGCCTTTCCACTTGACATTGTAGGTGAAACCGTAGGTATAGCGCGGGAAGGCATAACCCAGGTAGGTGCGGTCGTTTTCGTCGATCTTGCCGTCGCTGTTCAGGTCGACATAGCGCACGTCGCCCGGACGGAGCTGCGAACGGTCGATGCCGGTCGGCAGGGCTGCATTCTGGATTTCATCGTAGTTCTGGAAGAAACCGTTCGTTTTCCAGCCGTAGAGGGCATTGATCGGCAGACCCTCCATGATGATGGTGCCGGCACTGTCGGCAGTTCTGATAGCCGGGGTTCCATAGCGGACTACCTCGTTCTGCGAGTCGGCGAGGTTGAGCGAGAAGTTGTGCTTCCAGTTGCCGCGCGAGAGGTTATAGTTGATGGTAAGTTCCCAGCCCTGGTTGTCGAGGATACCGCGGTTCTCCTTGGCGATCGAGGCGCCGAAGGTTCCGGGGACGATCGGGGAGAGGAGGATGTCTTCCGTACGCTTGTAGAAGTAGTCGAAGTTGACGCTCAGGGTATTCTTGAAGAACGTCGCATCCACACCGATGTTGAAGGTCTTGGCGGTCTCCCACGTCAGCAGTTCATTACCCATGGTGAACATCAGGCCCTGAACCGGGACGCCGTTGAAACCGTAAGCGTTGGCCCAAGTGCCGTAGGTGGTCATGAAATCGTAGTCGCCCACATCCTGCTGGTTACCGTTCAGACCGTACGAAGCACGGAGTTTCAGGTCGCCGACACGGTCGCGGTAAGTCTGCATGAAATTCTCCTGCGACATGCGCCAGCCCAGCGATACCGAAGGGAAGAAGGCGCCGTTGCGCTCCTTGAGGAACTTCGAAGACATATCGTAACGGGCGGTGAATTCGAAATAGTAGCGGTCGTCGTAGGAGTATCCGGCGCGGCCGAAGAACGACTGCAACGCACGGCGGTATTTGCTCTGCGATGAGAGCTTGGTGCCTTCCGTGGCAATCGAACCGTCACCCGGCTGGTCGATGCTGTTCATACCCTGGCGGGCGGCCGTGATGTCATAGCCGATCTCCGATTCGTCCGACCAACCGAACAGTCCGGTTACGTTGTGCTTCTCCTTGAACGTGCGGTTGTAATCCAGCATCAGCTGTGCGGTGACGAAAGTGACTTTCTTCGTCCAGTCGTCTGCTTCGCGCTTGGTGTTGCCGCCGGTCGTAGCGGTCGAGATATCCGAATGGGCTGCGCCGTTGTCCACGACATACTGGTAAGTCTTGTGGGAGGTGAAACGGTGCTCGTGGCGGACTTCACCGCCCAGAACGGCACGAGCCTTCAGGCCTTTGATGATCTCGAAATCGGCCGTAAAGGTACCGGTGAGGTATTCGTGGTCGTTTTTGTTGGTACCACCGCCCATAAGGCCGGCCAGCGGCGATACGGAATAGCCGCCGTACTTATAGTTGTTGCCGAAGAAGATTCCGTTCTCCTCGTGGCGGTTGAAGTAGTAGTTCGGGAAACGGACGAGGTCGGCGAAAAGGAAGCCTTCGTTGGCATCCGACGGGGAGTTGATCTCCGAACGGGTGAAGCCGACGTTTGCGCCCAGTTTCAGCCGGCCGAATTCAGTCGTCAGGTTCGAACGCAGGTTATAGCGTTTTACGCCGTAATCGGGGCCCACGTAGTTGGATTCCTGGTCGAAATAGCTGGCCGAAAGCATGTAGGTGGTGGTTTTCGTACCGCCCGTAACGCTTACGTTGTAGTTCTGCTGGAGTGCGTTCTGCATGGCCTGCTCTACGGCAGCCTCGCAGTCCCCGTGGTTGTAGAAATCCTGGATTTCGGCAGCCGTGAAGAGCGGCTCGCGGCCGACGTTGCTCAGGGCCTCGTTACGCAGGATTGCGTTGCGGTAGGTCGGAACGGCCTTGTAGAGGATATCGGGGTTTTCGACACCGACTTTGGCGCTGAAACGGATCTGCGGAGCCATCTCCTTGCGGCCGTTCTTGGTCGTGATCAGGATGACACCGTTCGAGGAACGTGCACCGTAGATAGCGGCTGAACCGGCATCCTTCAGGATGTTGATCGACTCGATATCGTTCGGGTTGAGGTCGTTCATACGGCCTGCGTCCGGCTGGGGTACACCGTCGATGACTACCAGCGGGGTGTTGTTACCCATGGTGTTCACACCGCGGATCGAGATGTTCATCTGGTTGTCCGTCGGGTTGAAATTCTTGGTCTGGATGATCAGGTTGGCTGCCGCACCCTGCAGTGCCTGCTGGATGTTGGCCACCGGGCGGTTCTCGATTGCCTCCGACTTCACGGTCGAAACGGCCGAGATGATGTGGCGCCGCGTCGTCGTGCCGTAACCTACGACTACGACTTCATCCAGGTAGCCCGAATCTTCTTCGAGCGTTGCTGCGATGGAGGTGCGCGTGCCTACCTGCATCGTTACGGTCTTGTAGCCGAGGAACGAAATCTGCAGTTCGTCGTTGTCGGTTACGCCCGAAAGGCTGAACTGGCCGTTGGAATCGGTCGCAGTGCCGTTCGACGTGTTCGAAACCATGACTGTGGCTCCCGCGACGGGCAGGTTGTTCTGGTCGACGACCGTACCCGTGATCGTTCTTTTGGTGTCTTGGGGTGCCGCCTGGACAGCTTCGAGGGCAGCAACGCACAAAAACAACGCAAGCGCCCGCTGCAACCAGCTTCCGGCTGTCATAAAAATGGATAAATTTTTCTTCATAAAGATTGGTTGGTTTTGTCCATAGTAGATGAATGATGATTGAAAATGAAATTCCCCCCCCCATATGCACGATTCGTACATATATATAATAGAAACCTCAGGGGAAAGGAGTCATTTTGGCATAGGCTTATACGATTTTAGGTTGTTTTTAGGTTTATGATTTGTTAAAAGTATATTTCAACACGTTCAAATTGCAATTCAAATATAGAGGATTTCCCCCCCCCCGTCAGGTACGAATTTGAGCATTTGTAGTACGTTATTGTGTCCCGAATATAAAACCCGGGGCATTTTTAAGAATCGCCCGCGCAGAAAGTCCGATTCTTGTCATTTTTTAATATTTCGGTGTCAGATTTCATAATTATCCCCTCGTAAGCCGTTTCATATGGCTGCTGAGTGGCTTTTTTTGAAGTATGTATGGGTATTTCCGATGTATACAGGACGGTATGTACGGCCCTGCCGGAGGCTGTCGTGGGAATACAGATTTATGCCGTGCGGTATTGGCCGGAACGATGCGGAAGGTGGCTGGAGCGGCTTGTAACGGGGCGAATTGCGGGGTGAATGGAATTGCTGCCGCTGCATGTGGGGAAGGGTGTGCGGGTGAAACTGGTTTCGGTGGGCGGATCTTGTTGCGGAATGAAAAAATCGCTCCCGGAAAATCTTATTGTGTTAAAATCTGCATATTACGTGGAAAAAAGTTATATTTGCTTATGAAAAATGATTTTCAACCTATCAAATCTGATATGCAGCAGGAGCGAGACAAGTTATGTTACCTGACGATCGGGGATAAGGACGAGAAATGGGGCGTTGTCGTCACGACGATCGGGTACCAGTTTATTCCGCCGGGGACGAAGTACCCGCTCTCGGCACATCCGGACAAGTACTCTTTCATGCCCCGCGGCGGACGGATACTGAACGAATACCAGTTGGTGTATATCACCAAGGGCTCCGGGTATTTCGCTTCGCAGTCCTGTCCCGAGGCGCCTGTGAAGGCCGGGACGGTGATGCTGTTGTTTCCCGGGGAGTGGCATAGCTACCATCCCGACGACGCGACCGGCTGGGACGAATACTGGGTCGGGTTCAAGGGTTCCTATATCGACGACAGGGTGGCGAACCGGTTTCTCGTGCGCGAGCAGCCGTTACATAATATCGGGATAAGTTCGGGGATCGTGAGCCTGTATGAGGAGATACTGCAACTGGCGTCGGCCGAAAAGGCGGGGTGCCAGCAGATGATGTCGAGCATCGTGCTGCACATCCTGGGTTCCATCTATTACAAGGAGCGGAATAACTCCTATGCCAATACGTTCATCCTTGAGAAAGTCAATGCCGCGCGGGAGCTGATGAAGGATGTGGATAACCCGCGTGACGTCGAGGCGATCGCCCGGGAACTCGGGGTCAGCTATTCGTGGTTCCGCAAGACGTTCAAGGAATACACCGGGATATCCCCCGCGCAGTACCAGTTGCAGCAGCGGCTCCTGAAGGCCAAAGAGATGCTGACGGGGACGGATATAAATATATCGGATATCGCCTATGCCTTGAAGTTCGTGAATACCGGGCAGTTTTCCACCTTTTTCAAGCATAAGGAGGGTGTCACTCCGTCCGATTTCAGGAAACGGAACAGCTGGAAATAATCCGGAGGAACGGGTGTCGCTGCCCGCTGCGTGGAAATGCCGGCGGGTGGGCGGCCTTTGGTAAGAAGGGTGCTGTCCGGCGAAGGGGAGGGCCGGCCTTGCGCCTCCTTGTGGCGGGTCGACTGTCTGGTTCCTCTCTTTGGGGTGTGCCGGGCGGGTTGCCCGATACCTCTTTCATGTGAGGAGTCGGCGGGCGGATGTTTCTTACGGCGTGGTGAAGGGCTGGTTTGCCGGATGCCGCTTCTCTACGGTGTCGGCCGGGCATGCAGGAGCTTCTTTTTTACGGCGGCAGTGCCCAGGATTGCAGGGTTTCCCGCGCTGGCGCGGAACGGGCTGCCGGATTCCTTTCTTTTCCAAGGCGGTGCCCCTCCCCAGCGTGGTGATAGCCGGGATATTGCGCGCGGATGCTGTTCCGGAGAAGCCGTTGCCGCGTGCCGGGGCTTACCGGGACAGGATCGTAGATAAAAAAATCCCTCCGTTTTGCGGAGGGATTTTTACCTGTAATTGATTTGCGGCCGGGCGGCCGTATGCAGACTGTCCTGCAGGCTGGGTTCTTATTTCGCGTACGAGACGGCGCGGGTTTCGCGGATCACGGTGATCTTCACCTGACCGGGATAGGTCATCTCGTCCTGGATCTTCTTGGCGATATCGTGCGACAGCCCTTCCGACTCCTGGTCGGTGAGTTTGTCTGCACCGACGATCACGCGCAGTTCGCGGCCGGCCTGGATCGCATAGGTTTTCACGACGCCCGGGTACGAGAGGGCGATGTCCTCCATCTCCTTCAGGCGTTTGATATAGCTTTCGACCACTTCGCGGCGGGCGCCGGGGCGGGCACCCGATATGGCGTCGCAGACCTGGATGATCGGTGCGATCAGCGAAGTCATCTCCACTTCGTCGTGGTGGGCGCCGATGGCGTTGCATACTTCGGGTTTCTCCTTGTATTTCTCGGCGAGTTTCATGCCGATGATTGCGTGCGGCAGTTCCGGTTCGTCGTCGGGTACCTTGCCGATGTCGTGGAGCAGGCCTGCGCGGCGTGCCGTCTTGGGGTTCAGCCCCAGCTCGGCGGCCATGATACCCGCGAGGTTGGCCGTTTCACGGGCGTGCTGCAGGAGGTTCTGGCCGTAGGACGAACGGTATTTCATTTTGCCGATCATGCGGATCAGCTCGGGGTGCAGCCCGTGGATGCCGAGGTCGATCGTGGTGCGTTTCCCGACTTCGACGATCTCCTCTTCGATCTGTTTCTGTACTTTGGCTACGACCTCCTCGATACGTGCCGGGTGGATGCGGCCGTCGGTCACCAGCTGGTGCAGCGCCAGGCGGGCGATCTCGCGGCGGACAGGGTCGAACCCGCTGAGGATGATGGCTTCGGGGGTGTCGTCTACGATGATCTCGATGCCGGTCGCTGCCTCCAGTGCCCGGATGTTGCGGCCCTCGCGGCCGATGATGCGGCCTTTGACCTCATCGCTTTCGATGTTGAAAACCGTCACGGCGTTCTCGATGGCCGTCTCCGTGGCCACGCGCTGGATCGAAGCCACGATAATCCGCTTGGCCTCCTTCGTGGCGGTCATCTTCGCTTCCTCGATGGTTTCGTTCACATAGGAAGCAGCCTCGGTCTTGGCCTCGGCCTTCATGTTCTCGATGAGGATGTTCTTGGCATCCTCCGAGCTCATGCCCGAGATTTGTTCCAGCCGCATGTTCTGCTCGCGCATCATCTGGTCGACTTCCTCCTTCTTGTGCTCGAGGATTTGCAGCTGGTTCTGCATCTGCTCCTTCAGGCGCTCGTTCTCGCGGAGTTTGTTCTCCAGCTCGCGCTGCTGGTTCTGCAGGTTGCCCTCGATCTGTTTGGCGCGCTGTTCGCTCTGGGCGATCTTCTGGTTGCGCTCGTTGACCTGGCGGTCGTATTCGCTTTTCAGCTGTATGAACTTCTCTTTTGCCTGGAGGATTTTCTCCTTTTTAATCATCTCCCCTTCGGCCTCGGCCTCTTTCAGGGCGGCTTCGCGCCGCTTGCGGATCGAGGTCTTGGCTACGAGGTTCGTGACGACCGCGTAGATTCCGACGGCGGCCACGGCAGAGATGCAGGCAACCAAAATGGTGGTATACATGTTTTTGTTGCTGTTTTGAATTTGTTATTATAGGGTTTGTTGTAGTGCATAAAAAAACCGCATAGGATTCCTTAGTCTTGTTTGACGAATCTGCAGATAAGTCATGTGTGGGGGCTCCGACAATCGCAATCTTCCAACGGTACGCCGTAGCATACACCCCGAAGGGTCAAGGCCTGATTTTGAAGCGCCTTGAGTTGCCCCAATTTAAAAAGTGTTCAGTTTCGCAAAGCTGTAAGGAATCTATGCGGGTAGATTTTTCCTTCGTATGTTAAAGAACCTCGTTTTTTACGGTTTGCCCGGGCAAATCCCGTGCCTGGCCCTCACTCACCGTTGCAGGGTGTTGAGGTAGGCGTCAATCTCTTCCCCGAGCCGCCCCAGATGTTTCAGGTCTTCGTCGCCCAGTTCGCGGCTTTGCCGCATGTCGACGTTTGCAATGGCGAATTTCAGTGCGGCCATCGACAGGTAGTCCTGATCCGTCCAGTTCTTGAAGTTGTTCTGTTTTATCGCCGCGAGGTAGTTGTTCACCTCCCGTTCGGCAAGACGGTATACCTCCTCCTTTTCGCTTTCGATGTTGAGCGAATAGCTTTTCCCGGCTATCTTGAGGGTTATCGCCTGTTGTGCCATGTCGTTTTTGTTTCGTTTATCTTGCTGCCTCTTATTCATCTGCGGCCCGGGTGCTGGTTGCGGCGTTACTGCCGGTTCGCCGTCCCTTCCCGTTATTCGGGCCTTCCGAGCAGTGCGATGCATTTGTCAACCTCCCGCATAAGACGGTTGACGCGCGTCCGCGCTTTCTCCCGGTTGCGGCTTTCACCCGCCAGTCCCTCCGTCAGTTGCATACGTGACAATTCGCCGTCGAGTTCGCGGATGCGCTCCTGCAAAGTCCTGTTTTCGGCTTTCAGGTTGTCGCGCTGCGCCGTCAGTTCCGCACACGATTCCGACAACCTTTTGTGGTCGTCGATGAGCTGCCGGATACGGGCTTCGATATTCGTTATCACGCTTTTTTCGGCCATTGGGTCTCGGGTAAAGTCCGATTTACATTTCAAAGGTATGAAAAGGAACGCTAAAAAACAAATTTTATTTCCCGACGGCCTTTCCGTAAAGGTCGTAATCGGCGGCGCCGTCGATCTGTATTTCGTAGAAATGCCCCCGCAGAAGACGCCGTTCCGCAGCCGGGATCAGTATCTCCTGGTCGACCTCGGGCGAGTCGTATTGCGTCCGTCCGACATAGTAGTCGCCCTGCCGCGAATCGATCAGAACCCGTTCCGTGCAGCCTACGCGGCGCAGGTTGTTTTCGCGGGCGATGTCGTTCTGGAGCGTCATGATGCGTTCCACGCGCTGCTGTTTGACCTCCTCCGGGACGTCATCCGCCAGTTCGCGTGCCGAGTAGGTGCCCTCCTCCTCGGAATAGGCGAAGACCCCGAGGCGTTCGAACCGTACGTCGCGTACGAACTGTTCCAGTTCCGTGAAATCCGCTTCCGTTTCACCGGGATAGCCGACCAGCAGCGTCGTGCGCAGCGCCAGGTCGGGGATCGCACCTCGCAATTTTTCGACCAGCGCATAGGCTTCGGCCTTGGTGTGGCGGCGGTGCATGGCCGAGAGCTGTGCGTCGGAGATGTGCTGGAACGGGATGTCGAGGTATTTGCAGATCTTGGACTCGGATGCCATGGCTTCGATCACCTCGTCGGGGAATGCCGTGGGATAGGCGTAGTGGAGGCGTATCCACTCGATGCCGTCGATGCGGCACAGGCGGCGCAGCAGTTCGGCCAGGCGGCGCTTCCCGTAGAGGTCGAGCCCGTAGTAGGTCGTGTCCTGCGCGATGACGATCAGTTCCTTCACGCCTCGGGCCGCGAGTTTGCGCGCCTCCTCCTCCAGTTCCTCCATCGGCACGGAAACGTGCCCGCCGCGGATGAGCGGGATGGCGCAGTAGCCGCATTTCCAGTTGCAACCCTCCGAGATTTTCAGGTAGGCATAGTGCCTGGGCGTCGAGAGGTGCCGCTCAGTGGCCAGGGCCGGGTCTTCGGCGGCTCCCAGCGCCCGGGCGATGCCGTCCCATGTGCGGGCGCCGAAGAACCCGTCCACTTCGGGGAGTTCGGCGCGCAGGGAGTCGGCATAGCGTTCCGAGAGGCAGCCGATGACGAACAGCCGCTCGATCTTGCCGGCGTTTTTCGCGGCCGCCGCGCGCAGGATCATGTCGACAGACTCCTGTTTGGCGTCGCCGATGAATCCGCAGGTGTTGATGACCACGACCTTGGCGTCCGTGCGGTCGCTGTCGAAAAGGACTTCGTAGCCTGCCGCCGCGAGCCGTGCCATCAGGTGCTCGCTGTCGACCGTGTTCTTCGAACAGCCGAGCGTTATGACGTTGATCTTTTTCATTCCGTATCTGGTTTCCGCTGCAAAAGTACGAAATAATCCCGGATTCGCCGCCTGCCGCGGCGGTTCCCCGTGCATAAAAAGAGGATGCGGCCCCGAAGCCGCATCCTCCTTCCAACTAAATTAAACCAACCCTTACCACATGACGTTTATCGTGTAGGCCTCGATGCCGTTCCCGACCGAAGCCGAGGAAACGTCCGTAAAGCCCCAGAAGCGTTCTTCGGCGAGCATGAAGATCGTATATGCGCTTCCGGACGCGACGTTGTAGACCTTGAACGAACCGTCCGTGTTCTGTACTGCCGATTCGAGCGCCCCGAGCAGGTCGTTCTTGACCGTGCCGATCATCAGCATGTTCATATTTTCGCGCTTGAGCGTGTTCATGACGCCGTTTTCACCGCCGAAGGCGTTGATCTGCTCGTTCGTTTCGAAGCGTACCGTGCGGAAATTGATGTCGTAAGCGATGTCTACGGTGCCGGTCACGGTGCCGTTTTCATCCTTGTCGGTGCGCGTACCTTCCATCAGCGGGGAGAAGCCTGTGACGTAGCAGCCTTTGCCGCAGGCCGTGGCCCTGACCGAGCGGGTCGGCTGGTTGAAGAAAAGCGTACTGCCCTTGTAGGTCGTCCTGTCGGTCAGCCCGTTGAAGGCGAAGGCCGTCCAGCGGTAGGTGTTGATCGAGATCTGCATCACCTTGTCCAGGTTGGCGTTGTCCGAACGGTCGAAGACCGTGAGCCATGCCTCTTCGCGGCTTTTGAGCGTGTTGACCATGTAGTTGTTGAGTGCCGTGTAGTCGGCATCGCCCGTAATCAGCGCCCCGTCGCCCAGGCGGCTGACGAACTGGATTCTGGCGTTGAACTTGTCGGACGGTTTGGCGACCACCGAACTGAGCGAATACTCGTAATCGTCCGAACAACCGGTGAATACCGGGGCTGCCATGGCGAGCGCGAGCAGTGCTGCGAGATATTTATTTACATTTTTCATGTTTTCGACATTTTAGGGTTCGACAGGCGGTTATTTGAGCACCATGGTTGCCGTGATCGGATTGTGGTCGGAGAGCGACGCCGTACCGCTGGCACTGGGGCAGGGAAGAGATTTGAAATCGTTGCTCGTCCATCTTCCTTTGGGGAATCCGAAGATATGGTCTACCCACGACACGCCGATGTGGTCGCCACGCTCGGTGAGAGCCGGCAGGCTGCTCGCACTGGTGTTCAGGTCGCCGAGCAGCAGCGTCGGGTACTCGGGGTTGTCCAGTCCCAGGTAGGTTACGGTTTCGTTGGACTGCAACGTACGCGCGGCGTTGGGGCCATGGTCGTAGTGTGCGCAGGCGATGCGTACGATCTGTCCGTCGGAGTCGGAGGTCGGGACGAGGATGTCGACATAGCCTATGCTGCGCTGGTCGTAGCCGTAGCGGTTGTAGTTCGTGCCCGTGTTCCACTGGTAGTTGCCCTCGCCGTTGGCATGTCGGTAGGTGAACTGCGCAGAGAACGAGTTGAGGATCGGGTATTTCGAGAGGATGCCGTTGCCGTAGAATCCCACGTCCTTGGGATAGGACATGATGAAATAGGGGTACATGCCCAGGCGGGACGCCAGTTCGGTCAGCTTCTCCTTGCCCATGCGGCTGGTGCCGGTCTCGAGCTCGTTGATGCAGACGATGTCGGGATTCTGGGCCTTGATCAGGTCGACGTACTCGTCGACGATGAAGTCGATCTGGTTGGACTTGTCCGTCATTTCGAACGACAACACGTTCCATTCCATCACTTTCAGTTGCACGGTTTGCGCCTCGGCCGCAGCCGTTGTAAGGAGCAGGCCGCATAAGGCACCTGCGCGGATGATATGTTTTAACAGTTTCATATTCGGTAATGATCTTGGTTGTTTACTAATAACCTTGGTTCTGGGTCAGGTTCACCGTGCCGTTGAATGCCGTTACGGGGATCGGGAACACCTGGTTGATGACGGGGTCGAACGTACGCCCGTTGTCGTAGTTGCTCGGCGCGTCGATGACCACCTGCTGCAGGTCGTAATCCCAGTGCGAGTTCACGCGCTGCGTGGGTTTGGCATAGGCCTCCTTGGCGTCGCCCCAGCGAACCATGTCCAGGTGGCGGCTCGGCATGAACTCGAACGCCAGTTCGCAGCGGCGCTGGTTCTTGAGCTCGGCTTTGGTCGCCGGGCTGTTCTCCGGGAGACGGGCGCGTTTGCGGATGCGGTTGAGCAGCTGTTTGGCTTCGGCGTCGCCTTCGCCGTTCTTCCAGATCAGCGCCTCGGCTTTCATTAGCAGGACGTCGGCGAAGCGGATGAGGCAGGTGCCGAGCGTGTTGCTGGCGTTGTCGCCGTTGGAATTCACCTCCTTGCCTTTGCAGTCGGCCTCTTCCCACGGGGAGAGGAATTTGCGGAACGACATGCCCGTATCCGAGGAGATCGAATAGGAGCTGCTGCCGAATACGATGTCCCGGCCCATGAAGCGGATCGTCTGCCCGGGGTAGATGATCGTCGCGTCGCGGCGGGTGTCGCCCGATTCGAATGCGTTCCACAGGGAAAGGGTGGGCTGGAAATAACCCCAGTGGTTATACAGACCCCAGCCGCCGTTCTGGAAGGACATGCCGTGGAATTTCGGGCCGTCGACCGCGCTGCCCAGCAGCGAGAAGATATATTCGCTGCCGAAATTCTGCTGCTTGCGCCAGAGGTTTGCGAAGGCCTTGTCCGTGCCGTCGTCGAACAGCTCGCGCTTGTCGGCGCCGGTAAGTCCCATCACCTTGTCGCACATTTCGATGACCGTGTCGTAGTATTTGGCGTCGAACTGGGCTGCATAGAGGGCTGCGCGTGCGGCGAAGGCCCAGGCTGCGGCCTTGTGGGGCATGCCGTACTCTTGGGGTGCGAGCTGCGAGAAGAGGGGCAGGCGTTCGCCGGCTTCGCGCAGGTCGCTGATGATCTGGTCGTAGTTCTGCAATACGGAGGCCGGGCGCGGGCTGTCCATGGCTGCGGGCTCCGTCGTGTCGAGGATGATCGGAATGCCGCCGTTGGGGCCGTTGTCACCGTAGTAGGGCGAGAGCCACAGCATGGCGAACCCGCGGAAGAAATAGGCGGTGCCGGTGGCTTTGGTCTTGAACGCGTTGTCGAGGTTCATCGTCGGGACGACCTTGATGATGTTGTTGGCCTTGGCGTTGACCTCGTACATGATCTTCCAGTTGTTCTTCACGTCGCGGCCGTTGCTGGGCGACATGCGGAAGTTGCGGATGTCTTCGGCTTCGCCCTGGGGGCGGCCTACGGTCATGTCGTCGCTGCAGCATTCGAACCACGTGATGCCGCGGCCCGTGACGCCCTCGGCGTCGTTCGTGTTGAAGGAGAAGAGGGCGACGAGTGCTTTCTCTACGTCTTCCTGGGTCTCCCAGTCCGTCTTGGCTCCGTATTTCTTGGTGTCGAGGAAGTCTTCGCAGCTCGCTAAGAGGGAACAGCAGAGGGCGAGGCTGGCTATTATCAATATCTTTTTCATCGCTATTGTAGTTTGTGTTGGTTAGAAATTAATGTTCACACCGAAATTGAAGAAACGCGATACGGGGTAAACACCGCGGTCGATACCGTAGTTGCCGACCTCGGGATCGACGCCCGAATAACCGGTGATCGTGCATACGTTGTCGACGCTCATGTAGACACGCAGCGAACCGTTCTCCATCCCGACGAAGCGGCTGACGCTCTTGGGCAGCGTGTAACCCAGCGTGATGTTCTTCAGGCGCAGGTAGTCGCCGTCTTCGAGGAATATGTCGGAGAATTTGCTGTAGTTACCGTTCGTATCGCTGCCCGTAACCAGGCCCAGGCGGGGGTATTTGCTGCCTTGGGGGTCGAAGTCCCAGCTGTTGAATACGTCGGAAATGAGGTTGCCGTAGTCGTTGCGGCCGTTCATGGCCATCTGCTTGAGGCCGTTGTAGACCTTGTTGCCGGTCACGCCCTGGAAGAAGAAGCTGAAGTCGAAGCCTTTCCAGTTGAGCGAGCCTCCGAACGAGAAGGTGTTCTTGGGGGTGTAGGAACCTGCGAAGGTCTTGTCATCGTCGTTGATCACGCCGTCGTTGTTGGTGTCGATGAAGATCAGGTCGCCGACCTTCGCGTCGGGCATCAGCAGTTTCGCCTCGCCGGTTTCGGGGTTCTTGTAGATGTACTTGTTGATTTCGTCCTGCGAACGGAAGATGCCTGCCGTGCGGTAGACCATGAACGAATACCAGGGTTGCCCTGCATCGGAGTAGAGGATCGGGTTGCTGTTCAGGTTGGGCGAGGTGTGCATCACGGCGCCCTGGCGTACCCCGTATTCGCGTACGTAACCCTTGTTCGTCGAGAAGTTGCCCCAGACGTTGTAGGTCAGCTTGCCCTGTGCCGCACTGCCGTTGTAGTTCACCGAGAACTCCCAGCCTTTGTTCAGTACGTTGCCCATATTGCCCATGGGAGGATCCGCCACACCGATCTGCTCGGGCGTGGGAATGTAGTCGATCAGGTCTTTGGTTACCTTGTGGTAGTAATCCACGCTGATGTTCAGTTTGTTCTTGAACATCGTCAGGTCGAGGCCCGCGCTGGTCTGCTCGGTGGTTTCCCAGCGGGCGGAATAATTGGGAATCGTGTTGAGGTAGGTTCCCTGGAGCAGCTGGTCGAGGTTCTGGCCGAAGATGATCGGGTATTGGTAGTTCAGGAGCTCAACGGTTGCCACGTTGTTCGGATAGAGGTCGACATTACCGATACGGCCCCAGCCTGCGCGGAACTTGACCAGGTCGAAAACCTTGTCGAGGCCTGCATTCTGGAAGAATTTTTCGGACGAGAGTTTCCACGATCCCGATACCGAGGGGAACCAGTCGTAGTTCTTGCTCGTGGGCAGTTTCGAGGATGCGTCGCGGCGCACGCTGCCCACCAGGAAATAACGGTCGTCGAACGAATAACCCAGGCGGGCCAGGAACGACACCATGGTCTGTTCGTATTTGCTCTCCTTGGGCGTGTTCGAAGTCCAGTCGTTGGCCTGATCCCAAATCGAACTGTTGATATCGTTGTCGGGATACCCTCTCGAATAGACTTCCCGGCTGTGCAGCCTCTTGAAATCGGCCGTGAAGCCCGCCATCGCGCTGATGTGGTGCCGGCCGAATACCTGTGCGTAGGTCGCGATCGTCTCCGAGAGCCAGTGGTTGTCCCGGTCGAAGAACTGTTCGCGGTAGTTGATGTCGCGCCGCAGGCCTTTCTCCGTCATGGTGGGGTAGAACTCGTCGGACTCCTTGTTGCGCAGGTCGACCGTGAAGTCGGACTTGATCGTCAGCGACGAGATCGGCTTGATTTCGATCGAGGTCGTCGAGAAGATCTTATGCTCGGGGTATTTGCGGTGCATCCTTTCGAGGTATGCCACCGGGTTGTAGAGCATCGGCGTGCCGTTCACGTCCGCCCACTCGGGGCTCGTACCGCCGTAATAGCGGTTGCCCTTCTCGTCGCGGGCGTATGTCCCGTCCTCGTTCATCTCGTAGACCGAAGCCGCGCGCGGGTACCATATGGCGCCCATGATCGGGCCCTGGTGGCTGGTGTCCACGTTGCCTTGTCCGTTGGATACCACGAACGACGCACGCTCCGAAATCTTGAGCCAGTTGGTGAGTTTGAAGTCGGTCTGCAATTTGCCGTTGAAACTCTCGCTGTAGGTGTTGAGCAGCACGCCGTCCTTCTTGTCGTAGGATACCGAGAAGATGGACTGTACCTTCTCGCTGCCGCCCGAGATCGTTGCGGCGTAGTGCTGCGTGAAACCGGTCTGGAAAATCTCATCCAGCCAGTCGGTGCGGGTTACGTTGCCCCAGGGGTATACCTCCGGGTTGGAGGCGCTGGGAAGCTGGCTGCCGGGGTTCTTCTCCACGGTTTTTGCCCACACTTCGTTGTACTGTTCCGCCGTGAGCATCTTCGGCAGGTTGGTCACCTTCTCGAAGCCGAGCGAGACATTCACGTCTACGCGGAGTTTGCCGCTCTGGGCCTTCTTCGTCGTGATGAGGATGACGCCGCTCGAACCAACCGATGCACCGTAGATTGCAGCCGAGGCGGCATCCTTGAGCACGGTGATCGTCTCGACGTCCTCCATCATGTAGGGGGCGTTGGGCACGCCGTCCACGACGACAAGTACGCCGTCGCCCGAGGTCGGGTCGTCGTCGTTGCCTTTCGATCCGCGGCCGCGGATGGTGAACGAGGCGGGTTTCATCGGGTCGCCGGTCTGCTGTACGGTGACGCCCGGCATACGGCCCTGGAGGATGGTCGCCAGGTTCGAGGCGCGGCTTTTGGCCGCTTCGTCGAGCTTGACGGTCGTCACGGCCATCGAGAGGTCTTCCTTGCGCTGCGAACCGTAACCGATGGCTACGACTTCGCCGATCATCGTGGCATCCTCCTCCAGCGTGACGTCGATCACGGTGCGGTTCAGGACTGCGACGCTCTGGGGTTTGTAGCCGATGAACGAGAAGCCGAGGGTCGCGTTGCCGCTTACGGAGATCTGGTAGTTACCTTCCGTATCGGTCGTAACGCCGTTGGTCGTCCCTTGTTCTATGACCGAAGCGCCGATGAGCGGTGCATGGCTGGTGTCGGTCAGACGCCCTGTAACCGTGACGCGGTCTTGCGCTTGGGCCGGATGAATGAGTAGGCACAGCAGCATACTCGTCAGAAGAAAGCGGACGATGCCCCTGTTCTTCTCCGAAGTAGTCAAATTCATTTTCATAGAGTTAAGGTTAATATTAGTATTATTGGTATAGAGGCTCGGTTTGCACCGAATAGGTTGGCTTGATTTATTAAAATAATTTAAATAATCGCGGGTGTTTGTCGTCGATTTGTAATATGTGGAAATTTGATATTCAAAATTATGTATATCGAAATTCTTGCTGGGCGTGGTTTGCGTATTTGAATCCTCAGATTGCGTATAATTGACTTCCGCGTACGGGTGATCCGGATGAACCGGACACAAAAAAGGCGACAGGCTCCGATTTCGGAGCCTGTCGCCTGATACTTATATTGTTACTGTATGTTGTCCGTTATCCCGGCGGAATCGGGGGCGGTTGCTATCCCGTTCCCGGCTATTCTCCCGGGGACGGGACGCCGGGTTCGTTTTCTGGGGCGGTGTCCTTTGTGAGTGTTTCGCCCGTGAGTTTTTTTGCCCAATGTCCGGGGGACGCCAGCATGGTGAACGGGTAGCTGACATCGAACCATACCTCCGAGATTTTGGAGTCGGGTGTGTCCAGCGGTTCTATGTCGATCTTGTCGTACGGGATGCCGTCGTCTTTGCGGATGAGTTGCTGCCCCAGGACTTGCCGGACGCCCATGTAATCGTACATGAGGGTATATTCGTCACGGACGTTGACCACGACCGCCGGATACTGTTCGCTCCCGTCCCCGAGCAGGCTTATCCATGTCAGCAGGGCATAAAGCCTCCATTCGAGCCGTTGCACCTCTTCGTCGGGCCGTCCGAGTTCCCGGGCGATCCACAAAGCATCCGACAGCGCGTGGGGCGTTGCCGGGGCTTTCTTCAGGGCGGAATTCAATGCGTCGTATGCCTCCGCATAGCGCTTTTCCTTGGTCGCTTCGTTCCACGGATCCCGGCCGTAGCCCCCGTCGTATTCGTCACGGTAGGCGTACCCGTAATAAAGCACGAGGAAGTCGGAACCGAAAAGTGTCGTGTCGGCCTTCTCGAAGCGTTCGGCGAGTTGCCCGTAATACCTGTCGTCGCGTGCATGGCGGCCGAAAACCATGAAATCGAGTCCTTCGCCGGCCGTCGCTTCCTGCCATACCGAATCCTGCGCGAAGGGGTCGTCGGCTGTCGGTGCTGCCATGGCGGATGTGCCGGCCTGTTCATCGGCCTGCATGCGGCAACTGTCTGCCGCGGCCGGTTGCTGGGCTTTTCCCGGAAGGCTGCATCCCAGTGCGAGCAATAAGCCCCAGAGGATTGGTTTCATAGGCGTGGGGGCGCTTTATTTCGTTTCGTGGCCGAACAGGGCGTTCACGAACTCCCTGCGGTCGAAAATGCGGAGCTGGTCGATGCCTTCCCCGATCCCGATGTAGCGCACCGGGATGTGGAACTGGTCGCTGATGCCGATCACCACGCCGCCTTTGGCCGTGCCGTCGAGCTTGGTGATGGTGAGCGAAGTGACCTGCGTCGCCTGCGTGAACTGCCGTGCCTGTTCAAAGGCATTTTGTCCCGTGGAACCGTCGAGCACCAGCATCACCTCGTGCGGGGCCCCCGGGATGACCTTGCCCATGACGTTGCGGATTTTGGTCAGTTCGTTCATCAGGTTGACTTTGTTGTGCAGGCGGCCTGCCGTGTCGATCAGCACCACGTCGGCGCCGTTGGCCTTGGCCGACGTCAGCGTGTCGAACGCTACTGATGCCGGGTCGGAACCCATCTCCTGACGGATCATCGTCGCCCCGGCGCGGTCGGCCCAGACTTTGAGCTGGTCGATGGCTGCAGCGCGGAACGTATCGGCGGCGCCGATCCAGACTTTCAGTCCGGCCTTGGTCAGCTGTGCAGCGAGCTTGCCGATGGTGGTGGTCTTGCCCGCGCCGTTGACGCCGACGACCATCACCACGTAGGGTTCGCCCTGCCTGGCGTCGAGCCCGAAATGCTTCTCCGAGCCGTGCGACTCCTCCATCAGCGACATAACCTCTTCGCGCAGGATGGACTGGAGCTCGGAGGTGTTCATATATTTGTCGCGCGCTACGCGCTCTTCGATGCGCCGGATAATCTTCACCGTGGTTTCCACGCCCACGTCCGACGTAATCAGCACCTCCTCCACGTCGTCCAGCACGTCGGCATCGACCGTCGAGCGGCCTGCTACGGCGCGGGCGAGTTTCGAGAAGATTCCGGTCTTGGTCTTTTCGAGCCCTGCGCTGAGCTCTTCCTGCTGCTGTTGCCGGCTTTCCGGAATGTCTGCTGCGGCGTTATCCTGTTTCTTTTTGAAAATATCGAAAAATCCCATACTTATATTTAATATATCCTGACAAAGATAATAAGAAAGTTTGGAAAAAAACGTTATATTTGCGCTATATACATTTCCTGCAATGATGAAAAAAACGATCCTGCTGCTGTTGGCAGCGTTTTGCGGCGTACTGACTGTCGCAGCCCAAGACCTGATAATCAAGGCCGACGCCTCGAAGGTCGAAGCGAAAGTGACGGAGATTACCCCCGAGGCCGTCCGCTACAAGCGTTTCTCCAATCCCGACGGCCCGACTTATGTCCTGCCCGTGTCGGAAATCAGCTATATCCAATATGCAAACGGCGAGAAAGAGTATTTCAAGGCTGCCGCGAGCATTCCTGCAACACCGTTGACCCCGGCCCTCCCGGCCGAAGAGCCTGCAACGGTTTCCGCCGCTCCCGCTGCGGCCGAGGCGCCTGCCGCCAGCCCGGCCGGTGGGGTGAAGTATGTGGTCAAGGAGTACGAGATCGGCGAATTCTATAACCAGAACGGGATCAAGGGCGTCGTATGCATGCTCTCCGACGACCGCCAGCACGGGCTGGTAATCTCGCTCGATGAGATTTACCTGCACTGGAGCGAGTTCCGCAAACCCGACCTGCGCGTCATCGGTACGGACAACCGTTCCGACGGCAGTGTGAATATGGAGAAAGTCGCGGCCTACATTGCCGAGAACAACCTCTCGTGGGACGATTTCCCGGCATTCAAGTGGTGCCGCGAGAAAGGCGAGGGCTGGTACCTTCCGTCGATCGACGAACTGCTGAACATCGGCCACAATTACAGCGGCGGGACGCGTGTGCAGTCCAGCCGCCAGGCCCGCAACCGTTTCAACAACGCCCTCAAGAATAACGGCGGCAAGCGTATGGATCGGCTGGTCTACTATTTCTCCTCGACCGAGAAGGACGAAAAGTCGGCCTTTACGTCACATATGGGTATCGAACCTCCCTATGTCGTTGAAATTCCCAAGTATAACAATTTCCTGGTGCGCGCGGTACACAAATTCTGATCCGCCGGGAAGGTCGGTAAAACACAAAGGGCATCCGATCGGATGCCCTTTGTATTTAAGAATAGCTCTTAAAATACTTATTTCTTCTCTTCGAAGAATTCCTTGACCTGGTCGTTGGGAATGATGCCTTCCTTGAACATGTAAGCACCGGTCTTGTCCGACTTGACCATCTTGATGCACTTCGTAAAGTTCTTACCCGTGCCGGTTTTCAGTGTTGCGACTACTTTCTTTGCCATAGAGCTTCAAAACTATTTAATTTCACGGTGAACGGTGACCTTCTTCAAAAACGGATTGTACTTTTTACGCTCCAGACGGTCGGGGGTGTTCTTTTTGTTTTTCGTCGTGATGTAACGGGACATTCCCGGAACTCCGCTCTGTTTCTGTTCGGTGCATTCGAGAATGACCTGAACCCTGTTGCCTTTCTTTGCCATTTGTTACTTCGGTGTTTTAGTAAACGGACTTGGGTGCGGCAGCCTCGCGCAGTGCTACTGCAAGACCCTTCTTGTTAATTGTTTTCATTCCGGCTGCCGACACCTTCAGGGTGATCCAGCGGCCTTCCTGCTCGGACCAGAAACGCTTGGTTTTCAGATTGGGGCTGAATTTGCGTTTGGTCTTGTGGTGCGAGTGCGAGACGTTGTTGCCCACGATCGCTACCTTGCCTGTGATTTCGCAAACTTTCATTGTTGTTTTCGCTAAATTTGTTCGTTATTCCCGTAAGGGAGTGCAAATATAAGGAAAAAATGAGAATTAAAGATTAATAATTCATATTAATTTTCCAGTGTATGGTCTATTGTATTGGTTTTTAGTGTTTAACGTAGCGGTATCGAAAGTACGAAACGTGCCCCTCCGCTGTAGTCCGTGTCGAGTTTTATCGTGCCGTCCAGGGCTGAGGCGATCAGCCGGCATACCGTCAGCCCGAGCCCAAGCCCTTGCGAGAAGGTGTCGAGTTTGACGAAGCGGCCGAAAATATGCTCGGCCTCGGAAGCCGGGATGCCGGGGCCCGAGTCGGTTACCGTGAACGTGATGCGGCGGTTGCCGCCGTCGAGCGTGTAGGCGAGCGTGATATCGCCGTCGGCCGCGAAGTGCACGGCATTGCGCAGCATTTCGGTGATGGCTTTGGATATCAGCACGCGGGAGGTGTGCAGGTGGAATTTTTCGCATGCCGGGACGAAACGGATGTCGGCCGCCCGGGGGCTGTACTGCGAGACCTTCTGAATGCACTCCAGGCAGCATTCGTTGATCTCGGTCGGCCCCATGACCGGCGGGGTTTCCGACGATTCGAGCCCGGCGACGTAGAGTACGTCGTCCACGAGTTTTTGCAGGTAGCCGCTGTTTTCCTGGATGATGCCGATATAGGATTGCCGTTCGGCGGCGTCGGCATCGTCCGAGGCTGCGGCCAGCTCTGCAAACCCGACGATGGAGTTGAGCGGCGTATTGATTTCGTGTGTGATGTTGCGGATGAAGATGCCCTTCATCCGGTTGCTCTCTTCGGCGGCCCGCTTCGCGCGGGCGAGGTGGCGGTTCATGCGGAGCATCACCGCGATGAAGACGGTGGCCAGCAGGAGGATGCACGCCAGGCCGATGGTGCCCAATTGGGTGCGGTGCAGGCGCTCTTCCTGCGCCTGCTGGTGCAGTTCGGCCTTTTCCACGTTCAGCCGGTTGACGTCGAGCAGCGTGGCGAATTCCCCGAGTGTCTTTTCGTTGTCGTCGTTGACCCGCTTGTGATACAGGTCGATGAAGTGCTGCAAGTCCTCATAGGCGGGCCCGAAGTTGCCGAGTGCTGCGTAGGTGTCCGCGCGGGTTTTGTAAATATAGTAGAAATACGATTCCGCGTAGCCTTCGTTCCCGAACAGTCCGATCAGTCTCTCGATCGTTGCGAGCGCCTTGGTGTATTCGTGCGAGGATTTGTAGATCGCCAGCTGGATTTCGGTCAGGTTGATATCGGTGAGGTAACCGCCGTGTCCGGCCTTGATCTCTTCGAACAGGGCTTTGGCCTTGGCGATCTGGTCGGTCTGGAGAAGCAGGAGCACTTCCTTTATTTTCAGCGACCAGATATACTCAGGCAGGGGGATGCAGGCCTTGCCCTTTTCGATCGCCTCCGCGGCTTCGGGATAGCGTCGCAGATCCATCAGCATGGTCGCGAGTTCCGAATAGAGGTTCGAGAGCTGGAATTTGTCGAGCCCGTTCTGGATCATGAAGTCGATTGCCTTGCGGTAGTATTCCACCGATGCCTCTTTCAGCCCCCGTGTGCGGTAGATGTGCCCGAGTTGTTTGTATGCATCGGCGGTTGCGGGCTTGTAGTTGTCCTTTTCGGCCTGCGACATATACTGCTCCAGCTCGTATTGGGCGAGCGTGTATTGCGCCTGCTTGGTATAATAGAGGATCAGCCGCGACCATGTGAAGTAATAATATTTGAGCTGGTTGTGCTTGCGGGCGAAATCCTGCACGCGGGGAATCCATGCCTTGAGCGAATCGAGGTCGTTGTTGAAATAGTAATGGTCGGCTTTCATGCTCAGCGCAACGGCCTGCATCCGGATGTCGTGCTTCTCGCCCGAGAGCCGGAACAACGTGTCCGCCTTGCTGAGGACGGCCGTGTCGCGTATGTTGTTGTTACACCAGCGGTAATAGGCGTAAAGCGTACTGTCAACTTGTTGGTGGCTTTCGTTTCCAGCATGGGCCGTAACGAGGAGCATACCGAACAACACCGACAGGAATAAGGTTCTTTTCATTTTGCATCGGGCTGAATTGATGCAAAAATAAGCTAAATTGTTTAGAAAAACAAGGGAACAGCCGATGAATTGAAACTATTTGTCCGGTTGTGCGGCGAGCAACTCCTCTTCGAGCAGTTCGATGGCGGCCGTTCCCGCTTTGCGGATGATCTGCGTGCGGTCGCCTTTGGCGTGGATCAGCCGGGCCGTGGTGCGCAGCGGCGAACTGACGGCGATCCATACCGAACCGACCGGGTATTCGGGGGTGCCGCCCGTGGGGCCTGCGATCCCAGTCGTGGCGATGGCATAGTGCGCATTTGCCAGATGGCGGACGCCTTCGGCCATCTGGCGTACGACCTGTTCGCTGACGGCGCCGTAGCGGGCTATCGTATCGCAGCAGATGTTTACGAAGTTCTGCTTGGCATCGAGGCTGTAAGTCACTACGCCGCATTTGAAATAGGCCGAGGCGCCCGGCATGGCCGTGAAGCGTGCGGCGATGGTACCGCCCGTGCAGCTTTCTGCCGTGGCAAGGGTCTGGATGCGGTCGGTCAGGAGTCTGTGCACCCGCTCCTCGGGCTGCTGACGCATACAGGAGGTGAGGACGAGGAGTGCACCGATGGTTGAGGCAAGTATTCTATACATGGGGCGAATGTATTATTTCCCGTTGAGTTCATCGCGCAGCAGACTGATGGCGAAGGCGCTGGCCCGGTCGATGATCTGTCCGCGGTCGGAACCGCACTGTTTGAGGATTGCGGTCGTCCGGTGCGGGGTCGCCACGGCGATCCATACCGTACCGACAGGCTTTTCGGCGGAGCCGCCCGCGGGGCCTGCGATGCCGGTGGTCGCTATGGCGCAGTCGGCGCCCGAGATCCGCCGTGCCCCTTCGGCCATCCGGCGTGCGACCTCTTCGCTGACGGCGCCGTGGCGGGCGATGACCTCCGGGGCTACGCCCAGGATGTCGTGTTTCGAGGCGTTGCTGTACGAAACTACGCCGCAGAGGAAATAGGCCGAAGCGCCCGGCATGGCCGTGAAACGCGCCGCGATGCTGCCTCCGGTACAGCTTTCGGCCGTGGCGAGGGTCAGCCCGCGCTCGGTGAGCAGCTTGTGCACCAGTTCCTGCATGGTGGTCGTTTCGTACCCGATGATGTTGTGGGGGATGATTTTCCGCAGTGCCTCGAATTGCCGTTCGATCTCCTTCGAAACGCTTTCGCCCTCGACCTCATAGGCCGACAGGCGCAGCCGTACGGCGCCCGGATTGGGCAGGTAAGCCAGTTTCAGGTAGGATGGCAGGGAGTTTTCCCATGCTTCGATCTTCGTGGCGAGCATCGACTCGGGCAGTCCGGCTGTGATCATCGTGCGGTGCACGATCTGGCGCAGTTCGAAATGCGCTTTCAGGCGCGGCATCACTTCGTCCTGCATCAGGTGTTCCATCTCGTAGGGGACACCGGGCAGCGAGACCACCACCTTGCCGTCGCGTTCGAACCACATGCCCGGAGCCGTGCCGTGGGCGTTGAACAGCACCGTGCAGCAGGCCGGAACCATCGCCTGCCCGCGGTTGAGTTCGTTGAACTCGATGCCGCGCCCTTCGAGCATGCGTTTCACATGGTCTGCGACCCGCTGGTCGGGCACCAGTTCGCAGCCGAACATTCCGGCCAGGGTCTTTTTGGTGATGTCGTCCTTGGTGGGGCCGAGCCCCCCGGTGATGACGACGACGTTGGAATCCCCCAGAGCGCGTTCCACGCTCCGGACGATCTGTGTGCTGTCGTCGCCGATCGAAACCTTCTCGTGTACGACGATGCCGGCAGCGTTGAGGTGCTTGGCGATGGATACGGAGTTCGTATCCACGATCTGGCCGATGAGGATTTCATCGCCGATGGTGATGATCGTTGCTTTCATGGCAATATCTGAGGCTCAGGATGCGGGCTGTTTCTTGCGGGTGTCCGGTTCGTTATCCGCAGGTCGTGCCGGGCCGTTCTGTGTTTCCGGTGACGGGTTCGGCACCGATTCTGCAGGTGCGGCGGCCTGCGTTTGGGCTGCCGCGGCGGTTTCCGTTCCGGGTGCGGCCTTCCCGGCTTCCGGTGCCTGTGCGCCGGAAGCCGTCGCTGCTGCGGCTTTTGCCTCAGCGGCCTGAGCAGCAGCCCGGGCCTCTTCTTCGGCTCTCGCTTCCGCGGCTGCCTTGGCGGCTGCGGCCGCTTCGGCATCGGCGATCAGCGAACGGCAGATTTCGCCGACCAGCCCCGGCCCTTCGTAGATGTAACCGGTGTAGAGTTGCAGGAGGTCTGCGCCTGCGTCGAGCATCGCCTTGGCATCGGCGGGGCTCATGATGCCGCCCACGCCGATGATCGGAAAGTTGCCGCCCGAACGGGTGTGGATGCGCCGCACGACCTCTACGGCCCGTTGGGCGAGCGGTGCGCCGCTCAGGCGGCCGCTGCCGATCTTGTCGAGCGCCATGTGGCTCGTATGCAGCCCTTCGCGGCGGTGGGTGCCGTTGGTGGCCACGATGCCGTCGAGCGGCGTTTCGAGCAGGATGTCGCTGATTTCGTCGATGACTTCGTCCGACATGTCGGGCGACACTTTGAGCATGATCGGCCGGTACTGGTTTTGCCCGCGGCGGAAGTCGAACAGCGGATCGAGTATCTGGAGTATGTGCGTGCGCGTATGGGTGGTACCTTCGCGGCAGGAGTTGTCGCAGCTGATGTTCACCGTGAAATAGTCCGCATACTGGTAGAGGTTGCGGAAGAGCCGGAGGTAATCCGCGGCCGCATTTTCGGGGGGCGTCACGGTGTTCTTGCCGATGTTGCAGCCCACGATGAACCCTTCGTGCGGGCGGCGCAGGTGGCAGATCGTCTTGTCCAGGCCGCGGTTGGAGAGCCCGATGCGGTTGATGATGGCGCGGTCTTTGGGCAGCCGGAACACGCGCGGGCGCGGGTTGCCTGCCTGCGGGCGCGGGGTGACGGTGCCTATCTCGATGAACCCGAACCCGAGCGCCGCCAGTTCTCGGTAGGCCTCGCCGTTGCGGTCGAAGCCCGCGGCCAGGCCGATGGGATTGGCGAATTTTACACCGAAGACCTCGCGTTCGAGCGCCGGGTGCCGTACGGTGTAACATTTGCGCAGGAGCCACCGGCCGCCGGGTATGAGCCCGATGATGCGCAACAACAGAAGCGCCACATGGTGTGCCCGCTCGATGGTAAGCGAGAAAAGTATGGGCTTTATGATTCTCCGGTACATATTCTTAAGGGCATTGTCCGTGGCCGCAAAGGTACTAAAAAAGAATTGATTTCGCTAAAAGTATTCCCTGCGGTAGCGGTAGTGGTCGCGCATGGCCTCGAAATCGGCGGGCCGCGCCTTGAGGCGGTGGCTTTCGGCTTCGATGTCATAGGCGTCGCGGATGGTCGTGCAAAGCTCCTGCCACGGAATCGGCCGCGGGACGGAGGGGGCGGCTTCGGAGGGGTACCAGCCCCGGAGCGGAAGGCCGAAGAAGCCGGCCAGCGTGGCCACGGACATGGCCGTGGCCGTGGCTTTGCCCTGCTCGGAGTAGCCGGCGACGTGGGGCGTGGCGAGCAGCGTGCGGTCGAGCAACTGCGGGTCGAGGCGCGGTTCGTGTTCCCAGACGTCGAGCACACAGGAATGGCCGCTCCGCAGCAATGCGTCGCCGTCGACCACTTCGCCGCGCGAGGAGTTCATCACTACGGCGTCCGGTTTCAGGCGGGCGAACAGTCCCTCGCCGGCCATGTGCCGCGTCGAGGCGTCAAGCGGCGTGTGAAAGGTGAGTATGTCGGCTTGGCGTGCGACCTCGTCCAGCGGCAGGAATCCGCAATGCTCGCGCTCTTCGCGCGGCGGGTCGCAGCAGACGACGCGGAAGCCCCACAGGCAGGCGTATTCCCGGATGAGGGATCCCACGTGCCCCACGCCCACGATGCCCAGCGTCCGTTGTGCGGGCTCCCATCCCTGTGTACGGGCGAGGTGGGCCAGTACGGCACCCGCCCATTGCAGGACGCCGCGGGCATTGCAGCCTGCGGCCGTGGCGACCCGTATGCCGTGCGCCGCGCACCACGCCGTGTCGATGTGGTCGAACCCGATGGTGGCCGTGGCGATCAGACGGACGCGCGAACCGGCGAGCAGGCGTTCGTCGCAGCGGGTGCGGGTGCGGATGACCAGGGCGTCGGCGTCGCGCACGTCCTCCGCGGCGATCCGGCTGCCGGGCAGGTAGCGTACCTCGGCCCACGGCTCGAGGACTCCCTGCAAAAAGGGGATGGCACTGTCGGCGACGATTTTCATGGATGGTTGCTTTTTCCTGATTTCTTTTCTTTCCGGGAAGCAAATATAGGGAAAAAATAAAATTTTTGTACCTTTGTCATTTAAAACAAACGTTTTCATTGAGCGGGGCAGAGGCTGTATGCAGACTGTGCCGGGCGCAGGAGATGAAGAATGAAACTCATCCTATGGAACTAAAAGCCTTCGATCCCGACGGGGTCGGCGTGGATAACGGAACCTATTTCGGGCTTCCTTTCGAGCCCGGGACGGCCGAGCTGGTGCTGGTTTCGGCTCCGTGGGACGTGACGGTGTCGTACGGAGCCGGGACGGCCTATGCGCCCGACGCCGTTATCGAGGCCTCGACACAGCTCGATTTCCACGAGCCGCTGGCTCCCGGCGCGTGGCGCCGGGGGATCGCCACGGCCGATGTGGACTATGCGTTGCTGGAGGAGTCGCAGCGCCTGCGCGGCGATGCGGAGAAGGTGATCGCCCACCTCGAAGGCGGGGGCAGTCCCGAGGACGACTATGTGGTACGCAAGGTGCGCCGCATCAACGAAGGCTGCCGTGCCATGAACGCCAACATCGGGGCGCAGGCCGCACGGTGGCTCGACGCCGGGAAGACCGTGGGGCTCGTCGGGGGCGACCATTCGACGCCTTACGGACTGATCCGTGCCCTGGGTGACCGCCACGGGGAGTTCGGCATCCTGCATATCGACGCCCACTGCGACCTGCGCGATGCCTATGAAGGCTTCGAGTTCTCGCATGCTTCGATCATGTTCAACGTCCTGCGCGACGTGCCTTCGGTGAAGAAGATCGCCCAGGTTGCAGTGCGCGATTTCAGCGGGACGGAAGCCGCCCTGGCCGCTTCTTCCGCCCGTGTTGCCACCTTCGACGACCTGTCGCTTGCCGCCGCGATGTTCCGCGGCGAGACCTGGGACGCGCTGTGCCGGCGAATCGTGGATGCGCTGCCGCAGGAGGTTTACGTGAGCTTCGACATCGACGGCCTCACTTTTGAGAACTGTCCCCATACGGGTACGCCCGTCTGCGGGGGGCTTACGTTCAATCAGGCCGTGTGGCTGCTCGATACGCTCGTGCGTTCGGGGCGCCGCATCATCGGGTTCGACGTCGTGGAGGTCGCTCCGGCGCCTGAAGCGAAAGTGGATGCCATCACCGGGGCGCGCATGCTCTGGAAATTGTGTAATTTGACATTAAAATCAAACGGACGGTAAATGCGACTATTTTCAATGTACCGCTGGGTACGTGAGCGTCATATGATCGGTATACGCGGCCGCAATTTTCTGGAAGCCCCCTGGGCGGGAGGCGTCGTACTGCTCGGTTGTGTGATCGTAGCCATGCTGCTGGCCAACCTGCCCGGGACTTCGCTCTATTACCGCCATCTGCTCGAAACGGATCTTTCGCTGATGGTGCACAGCCCCGATGGGCTGATCGACTGGGTTTTCCCGCGCGGAATGACCGTCGAGAAGCTGATTAACGACGGCCTGATGGTGATTTTCTTTTTCGCCGTCGGACTCGAAATAAAGCGGGAGATCGTTTGCGGGCAGCTTTCGTCGGCACGCCAGGCCATCCTGCCTGTATTGGCGGCCGCAGGCGGCATGCTCGCCCCTGCGATCATTTTCCTGTTCTTCAACCACGGCACCATAGCGGCCAACGGATGGGGTATACCCACGGCCACGGACATCGCCTTTGCCATCGGCATCCTTTCGATGCTGGGCGACCGCGTGCCGGTTTCGCTCAAAATATTCCTCACGGCACTGGCCATCGCCGACGACCTGGGGGCAATCCTGGTCATCGCGCTCTTTTACGGGGGGCAGGTGCAGATAAGCTGCCTGCTGGCGGCATTGGTCATCATGCTCGCGGTCTACTTCATGAAGGAGATGGGCGAAAAACGCATGTTCTTCTACCTGGTGCCCGCCGTGGTGATCTGGGGGTTGTTCTACTATTCGGGCGTGCATTCGGCCATTTCGGGCGTGGCGATGGCCATGCTGATCCCGATGACGCCCCGTTACAGCAAGGAGTATTTCGCCCATAAGATGCGCCACCTGAAGGAGTTGATGCTGGCTGCGAGAACGTCGGGCGATGATTTTCCCAACGAGCACCACCGGTTCTACATGCGCCGCATGCGTTTGCTGGCGGCCGACTCGGTGGGTATGAGCTACCGCCTGGAGCATTCGCTGGCGCCCTATGTCACGTTCCTGGTGATGCCGATTTTCGCACTGGCGAACGCCGGTGTCGAGATCACCTCGCCCGAGTACCTGAATATTTTTCACTATTCGTCCGAGATCGGGTCGATCGGGATGGGTATTTTCTTCGGGCTCGTGGTCGGTAAGCCTTTGGGCATATTTCTTGCGAGCTGGGGTGCCGTGAAATCCGGCCTTGCCGTGATGCCCGAGGGGGCTACATGGCGCCTGTTGCTGGCCGTGGCCTGCCTGGGCGGCATAGGTTTCACGATGTCGTTGTTCGTCGATGCGCTGGCCTACACCGAACCCGACCTGATCGACCGGGGCAAGATAGCGATCCTGATGGGCTCGACGGCCGCGGCCGTGCTGGGAAGCCTGCTGATTTTGGTTTTTTCGAAGAAACGGAAATAAATAATATGCGTAAAACATTTTTTGCCCTGACAGCCATGGCGTTGCTGGCCGGAGCCTGCTCCAGGAAGTCGGGCGGGGGCGTGAAACTCAAGGCCGACACCGATTCGGTAGCTTATATCATCGGTATGAACGTGGGCATGAACCTGCTCAAAATGGATTCGACGCTCAACGTCAATGCCGTATGCGAGGGTATCCGCGACGTGTTCCGTGCCGGGGCGAAACTCTCGGCGGACGATGCCGAGGTCTATTACCTGCGTTACATGAACTATGTGCTGCCCGAAAAGGCGCGTGCCTACGAGGAGCAGTTCCTCGCGGACTTCGCCAAATCGAACCGCAGCTATGCCCGCACGCCGTCGGGCGTGACCTACGCCGTGGAGGTGCTGGGCGATCAGGAGCAGATTCCGGTTTCCGACCGGGACAGCGTTGCGCTGCGCTACATCATCCGCACGGCCGACGGGGCCGACGTCTACTCCTCCTACGAGCGCCGCGACACGCTGCGCACGTCGCTCGGCAGCCTGAACAAAGGGATGAAGGAGAGCGTGAAGCTGATCGGCAAGGGCGGGAAGATCAATGCATGGATGCCTTCTGCGGTTGCCTATGGCTCTGCGGGGGACAAAGAGCTCGGGATCCGGCCCAATGCCACGCTTTATTACGAAATCGAGCTTGTCGATCTCGACAAATATACGAATTGGTCGCGGCGCAATAATTTACGCCGGTAATTTGGGGCGATATCGTAATTATTTTATAACTTTGCGCGGGTGAACCCCGAACAGGCTCAAACGATTAGACTAAACATATTCAAAAAACGATGAAAAAGATTCTTTTTGCCGCGGCGCTTGCGGGTGCCGCAATCCTGACCGCCTGCGGAGACAAGGGCGGCGGTGTCCATATGGGCAGCCTTTCCGAATTCGACTCGCTGTCGTATGTGCTGGGTGCGAACATTGGTAACGGTATAAATTTTGAAATGAGGGACATCCCCTTCGATTTCAAGGCCATCGACAAGGGTATCAAGGAAAGTGCGATGGGTAAGGCTACGCAGGAGCACGACAAATCGCTCGAAATGCTGCGCGAGTACTTCATGACCAAGCGCGGCGAGCGCGCCCAGGCAATCGCCGCCAAACGTGCCGAGCAGGACAGCATCCGTCTGGCCGGAGGCGACAGCACGAAGGTCGAATATCCCACGGCCGACCCTGCCATGTTCGAGAACGAGGAGGAGCGCGCCGAGATTTCGTATGCTTTCGGTAACGACATCGGTTACAACATCAGCCAGAGCGGTATGCCCATACAGCTGGTTTGGATCGGTCAGGCCATGCAGGACGTACGTGACGGCAAGGCCAAGATGACCGAGGACGAGGTAAACCAGTACCTGCAATATTATTTCATGGTGAAGCGCCCTGCCGAGAATGCCGCCGCATCGAAGGCATGGCTGGAGAAGACCGAGAAGAAGTCGGGCGTCAAGAAGACCGAGTCGGGCCTGCTCTACAAAGTTACCAAGGAGGGCGACGCTGCCAAGATGGCGAAGGATCCCCGCGATGTGGTTCGGGTACACTATACCGGATATACGCGTGAAGGCAAGGTGTTCGACACCTCGATCTTCAAGAACCGCTCGAAAGAGCAGCAGGAGATGATGCGCAAGCAGAGCCCCGATTCGTTCGATGAAAAGGGCGCTCCCAAGGAGGCTGACGAACCCGCCAAGTTCCCGCTGAACCGTGTCATCAAGGGTTGGACGGAAGGTCTCCAGCTCGTGGGCGAGGGCGGTAAGATCACGCTCTGGATTCCGAGCGACCTGGCTTACGGTACGCGTGGTGCAGGCCGTGACATCGGCCCCAACGAGGCGCTCCAGTTCGATGTGGAAGTGATCGAAGTAATCCCTTACGAGGAGCCCGCACCGGCCGATTCGACCGCGACGACTCCTGCACCGGCACCTGCAAAATAAGCGGGATGCATTTCCGGAAGATATTTGGAAGCGGGCTCCGAGCGGAGCCCGCTTCTTTTTTATATAAATAGGTATTCCATCGGTGTGAACCGGATGCCGTCGACGGTGCGTTCGTCGCCGGTCGCGCGGAATCCCAGCCTGCGGTAGGCTCCGACGGCATAGGGCGAGGAGTTTACCGTGATCCGGGGCGTGTCCGGTGCCGTGCGGCAGTGGTCGCGCAGTGTTGAGAACAGGGCCCGGGCGATGCCCTGCCGATGGCAGGCTTTCTCCACGAAAAGCAGGCACAGGTGGCTGCGTCGCGTCAGGGCGATGATCCCGACGAGCCTTCCCTGCCGGAAAGCGCCCCACGATTGCATCGACCCGTTGCGGTGCTGTGCCGCGAGGGCTTCCGGTGCGACAAAGCGGAGGAATGCGCCGATGCCCTCGGGGCTGTATTCCGGGGCTTCGAACTCGGCGAAGACGCGCCCAGCGAGGGCGGATGCTGCCGGCAGTTCCGTTTCGTGCAGGGGGCGTATGGCGGTGTCGGTAGGTTTTTCCATGTTTATGCGTATAAAGCAACGGCGGCCGGAAATCGCTCCGGCCGCCGCTGTGTATGGTGTCTGCCCGTTTTAGAACGGCAGGTCGTCCACTTCTGCCGGGGAAGAGGCGTATGAGGGCTCTTCGGGAATGGGCGGCATGTCGGGCATCGGGGCGGCGGATTCGGCCTGCTTGGGTTGGATGCGCCATGCGCGGATGTCGGTGTACCAGCGGCCGTTGTATTCGCGCGACTCGATGTTGACCGAGACGGTGTAGGCGGCACCCTCTTTCAGCCGGGCGACGTCTTCGGGCTTGTTGAAGAACGTCACGCAGATTTTGCGTGCGAACGAGCCTTCGTTCATCTCGAACACTACGTCCTGGCGCTGCCAGTCGCCGCGTGCGGAGGTGCCTTTCGTCACGGGCATTATTTTGTAAACGGTTCCTTCGAATTCCATGGTATCGATGTAAAATGTGTTGATAGATTTGTTTGTGACAAAGGTAGGAAAAAAATCGGGACATTCGGAGCGGGAGCGGTTGAAAAAGCCGTAAGAATTTTTTGCTGGGCGGGACACGACATCCGAATTTTTTCCTGATTTGCAGTCCGAAAACCGAAATTCGAAGCTGCAACGCCGCGCATCCTGCATATTTCCATTGTATTCAGTGCGGCCAATGCCGGGATGCACAGTGTTTCGGTCGCCTGTCTGGTCGACCAGTGCAGCCGGGTAAAATGATCTTGTGCGATTTCCGCCCTGCCCGAGGGGCGGGTTTTTCATTTTTGCACGCTGCATGCCCGGCTGTCCGGTAGCTTGGGTATTGTGCGCTGCCTGCCTGATATTCGGTTGTTTGACGGGCTTTGGCGGCAGGCCGGCAGCCTGTGCGGGGATAGTACCTTTGCCGGAAAAGTTCGAAATATGATTTTTATATTCGAAAAATGACTTTTTGGATTCGTATTTTTTGCAAGAGCGTGTAAAAGTAAAATAAAAACATTATTTTTGGCTTCAAAGGAAATTAAAAACAACCTGAAACGAAACCAAATCTTAATGATTATGAAAAAACTATTACTATTGTTCCCATTGCTGCTAAGCTGCCTGTGGGGCATTGCCGCAGATGAGTTTCGTGTGGCGGAACTGAGGTGTGAATACCGGGACAACCCGTTGGCGATCAATACGCTGACGCCGCAATTCAGTTGGCAGACGCTTTCCGTCGGCCGCGGATTCCTGCAGGCCGGGTATCAGATTCAGGTGGCGTCCGACCCCGCCGACCTGGCCAGGGGCCGGAAGCTGTTGTGGGACGAACAACGCAAATCCGATGTCTCACTGCATGTGCGCTATGCCGGGCGAACGCTGAAGCCGGGGCAGCGCTATTACTGGCGCGTGCGGGTAAGCGATGCTGCGGGGAATTATTCGCCGTGGAGCGAAATCCGGTCGTTCGCGGTCGGCCTGCTCGACGGCAGCGATTGGGACGGAGCCCGGTGGATCGCCTTCGAGGAGCTGCCCGACAGCCTGCGCGTGGTGCCCGGACAGGAGTTCAACAAAATAAAGATCGGCGACAGGAAAACGGCGCTCAACCGGCTGCCGCAGTTCCGCCGTGAAGTGAAGGTTACCAAGCCCGTCGAGCGGGCGACGGTCTATGTCAGCGGCCTGGGACAGTTCGAGCTGTTTCTGAACGGGGCGAAGGTGGGCGACAATTTCCTCGACCCTGCGTGGAGCGACTACGACAGGCAGGTGTGCTACCAGACGTTCGACATCAGCGAAGAATTGCAGCCGGGAGGCAACGTGTTCGGTGTGATGCTCGGCAACGGCCTCTACAATGTGCCGCGCGAACGCTATTTCAAGGCGCTCATCAGCTTCGGTTATCCCAAGATGATCTTCAAGGCCGAGATCGAGTATGCCGACGGGACGCACGAGACTATTGTCAGCGACCGCGCCTGGCGTGTGACCGAAAGCCCCGTGACGTACAGCAGCATCTTCGGCGGCGAGGATTACGATGCGACGCGCGAGCGGACAGGATGGATGCTGCCCGGCTACGACGCTTCGGCCTGGGCCGAGCCGCTGGTGACGACCCAGCGCGGGAAGTTGGTTTCCCCCGTCGCCGAACCCGTGCGGGTGATGGAAGAGTTCCCCGTGGTCTCGATCCGCAAGACCCGCCACGGCAAATGGCTGTACGACATGGGCCAGAACTTCTCGGGGACGGTGCAGCTGGAAGTCCGCGGCAAACGCGGGCAGAGCGTGCAGCTCAACACCACCGAGCTGTTCAATTTCGAGTGCGACTCGATTACCGAATGCGGCGGCTACCGCGGTGAATACAGGTTGACCTACACCCTGCGCGGCGACGAGGTGGAGACGTGGCGCCCCCAGTTCACCTATTTCGGACAGCGTTACGTGCTGGTGAGCAATGCCGTCCCGGCCGGGGAGGAGAATCCCGAAGGGCTGCCCGAGATCGTTACCCTTCGTGGCCTGCATACGCGCAACGCCACCCGGATGGCCGGGACGTTCCTCTGTTCGAACGACCTGCTCAACAAGACCGAGGAGCTTATTGCGTGGGGTATCAAGGGCAATATGGTGAGCTATTTCACCGACTGCCCCCACCGCGAGAAGCTGCCGTGGATCGAGCAACTGCACCTGATGTTCGGGTCGCTGCAATCGAAGTTCGACGTGTATACCCTCTACGATAAGATGCTGACCGACATGGAGCTCGCGCAGACGCCCGAGGGGCTTATCCCCGATATCTGTCCCGAATATGTCACTTTCCTCGACGGGTTCCGCGATTCGCCCGAGTGGGGCAGCGCGTTCGTGCTGGCACCGTGGCTGGTCTACGAGTACTACGGTGATTTCCGGTTGGTCGAGCGGCATTACGAGGCGATGAAGCGCTATGTGGATTACCTCAGTTCGAAGGCCGACGGGCATATCCTTTCCCACGGGCTCGGCGACTGGTGCGACCTGGGGCCCAAATACCCCGGCCGAGCGCAGCTCACCTCCCTGGCCGGAACGGCGACACCGATCTATTATATGGACGCCGAGACGATCCGCAAGGCGGCCGAGAAGATGGGGCGCAAGGAGGATGCCGCGAAATACGGGAAGCTGGCACAGGATATCCGCAAGGCCTACAACGAAAAATACTATCATCCCCAGACCGGGAGTTATGACAAGAACAGCCAGGCCGGCAATGCGCTGGCGCTCTACTCGGGCATTTGCGAGCCGCAGAACCGCGATGCCGTGCTGGCGAACCTGGTGCAGGACATCCGCAGCCGCGGCAATGCGCTGACGGCGGGCGACGTGGGATACAACTACGTGCTGCGGGCGCTGGAGCAGAGCGGGAATTCGCAGGTGATCTTCGACATGAACTCGCGGTACGACGTATACGGCTACGGTTATATGCTCGCCCAGGGCGCTACGGCGCTGCCCGAATCATGGCAGGCACTGCCCCGCAAATCGCACAACCACCTGATGCTGGGGCACCTGCTCGAATGGTTTTATACCTATGTGGGCGGCATTCGCCGCGACGATTCGGTGCAGGCCTATAAGAAATTCATCGTCAGGCCCGAGATCGTGGGTGACCTGCGCAGCGCCAAGGCCTCGTTCCGCTCGCCCTATGGACTGATCCGCAGCGAGTGGACGACCGAACAGGGCGGTTTCGACCTGTTGGTCGAGGTGCCGGCCAACACCACGGCGCGGATTTATGTCCCCGCCCCTGCCGGCAGCCGGGTTTGCGAAAGCGGGCTCGAAGTCGCGCAGTGCAAGGATGTCGAAAGCCTCGGTACCGAGGACGGGTACCGCGTATTCGGCGTCGGGTCGGGTATCTACCGCTTCAGCGTGCGATAGGCGATCCGGTTTGGAAAAGGGGGCCGTACTGCGCAAGTACGGCCCTCCTTTTGTTTTGCCGCCGCGATGCCATCAGGGTGTCTCCGCAGAGTCTCCGCAAGGTTCCTGCATTATTCCTGCATTATTCCTGCAGACGTCCCGCAGACTTCCCGCAAGATGCCCGCATTCCCCGTAAGCCGTTGTGCCGCCGGTGCTTCCCGTGTCACCGATGTTTCCGTACCGCTGGTGCTTCCCGTACCGCTGGTGCTTCCGGTGCTGCCGTGCCTGCGCTATATCACCGCCGCCTGCGGATTTCGCCGGGACGGGGCGTTTTTCCGGCGGACAATGAAAGAAAAGGGGGATGGTTGTAGTTTTTAATAATATTTACTATCTTTACGCCCAGGTTGTTAGGTGATAATTTCCGGCATGGGAAGCTGGCTGTGGGGCGATTCGGTTACGGATCGTAACTTTATGCCGTGGAATTTTGCAAATGCCGAACCTATCCGATAATTTAAATTATAGAATGATGTGTGATCCGATTAAATCGATCGCAACCCGTTTGCGCGGATTGCGCGAGGTGCTCGAACTTTCGGAGCAGGAAGTGGCGGACAGTTGCCGTCTGTCGGTCGACGAGTACAGGGATATGGAGAGCGGCGATGCCGATATTTCGGTCAATGTGCTGCAAACCATAGCCCGCCGCTACGGGATCAGCCTGGATGTGCTGATGTTCGGCGAGGAGCCCAAGATGAACTCCTATTTCATCACCCGTGCCGGCACGGGTGTATCGGTCGAACGGCGTGCGGCCTATAAGTACGAGGCGCTGGCCTCGGGTTTCCGCGACCGCAGGGCCGACCCCTTCATCGTGACGGTGGAGCCTTCGGCTGCCGATGCCCCGATGCACCTGAACTGCCACAAGGGGCAGGAGATGAACTACGTGCTGGAAGGGCGCCTGCTGATCTCGGTCAGCGGCAAGGAGCTGGTGCTCGGCGTGGGCGACAGCCTTTATTTCGATTCCGGCCTGCCGCACGGCATGAAGGCGCTCGACGGCAAGCCGGTGCGTTTCCTGGCGATAATAATGTAGGCATATGGTGGAGAAATTTTTATCCCGGACGGTATTTACTTCCCAGGAAGACTACATAAGGAATTTCCGCATCCGCGTCCCCGCGGATTTCAATTTCGCCTATGACGTGGTGGATGCCTATGCGGCGGAGGAACCCGACAAGAAGGCGCTGCTGTGGACGGATGACCGGGGCGGCGAGATCCAGTTCTCCTTTGCCGACATGAAGCGTGAAACCGACCGCACGGCCTCCTATTTCCAGAGCCTCGGCATCGGCCGGGGGGGACATGGTGATGCTGATCCTCAAGCGCCGCTATGAATTTTGGTTTTCGATCCTTGCCTTGCACAAACTGGGAGCCGTGGCCATCCCGGCGACCCACCTGCTGACCAGGAAGGATGTCGTTTATCGTTGCAACATGGCCGGAATCAAGGCGATCGTCGCCGCGGGCGAGCCGGTGATAACCGGCCATATCGCCGCGGCCATGCCGGAAAGCCCTACCACGAAGCTGCTGATAAGCGTCGGCCCCGAGGTTCCCGAAGGGTTCCTCGATTTCCACGAGGGCATCCGCCATGCAGCGCCTTTCGTGCGGCCGCAGCATGTGAACACCAACGACGACATCATGCTGATGTATTTCACCTCCGGCACGACGGGCGAACCGAAGATGGTCGCCCACGATTTCACCTATCCGCTGGGGCATATCAGCACGGGGTGCTTCTGGCACAACCTCCACGAGGGCAGCCTGCACCTCACCATTGCCGACACCGGATGGGCGAAGGCCGCCTGGGGCAAGTTGTACGGGCAATGGCTGGCCGGGGCCAACATTTTCGTTTACGACCACGAGAAATTTACGCCTGCCGACATCCTGCGCAAGATCGGGCAGTACCGGATAACCTCTCTGTGTGCGCCGCCTACGATCTACCGTTTCCTGATTCGCGAAGACCTTTCGAAATACGACCTTTCGTCGCTGGAGTACTGTACGACCGCGGGCGAGGCGCTCAACGGTGCCGTTTACGACTCGTTCAAACGCCTGACCGGCGTCCGTCTGATGGAGGGTTTCGGGCAGACCGAAACGACGCTGACCCTCGCCACCTTTCCGTGGATGGAGCCCAAGCCCGGCAGCATGGGCGTGCCCAACCCCCAGTACGATATCGATCTCTTGACGCCCGACGGCCGTTCGGCCGAGGACGGCGAACAGGGGCAAATCGTGATCCGTACCGACCGGGGGAAGCCGCTGGGGCTTTTCAAGGAGTATTACCTGAACGACGGGATGACGCACGAGGTCTGGCACGACGGCGTGTACTATACGGGCGACGTGGCATGGCGCGACGAGGACGGATATTTCTGGTTCGTGGGGCGTGCCGACGACGTAATCAAGAGTTCGGGCTACCGGATTGGCCCCTTCGAGGTGGAGAGCGCCCTGATGACCCATCCGGCCGTCGTCGAATGTGCCATCACTGGGGTTCCCGACGAGATCCGGGGGCAGGTGGTCAAGGCGACGATCATTCTGGGGGAGAAATACAGGCCGCGGGCCGGGGAGGAATTGATCCGGGAGTTGCAGGATCATGTGAAGCGGATCACCGCGCCTTACAAGTATCCGCGCATCATCGAATTCGTGGACGAACTACCGAAGACCATCAGCGGTAAGATTCGCCGCAAGGCGATCCGTGCCGACGACGAGAACCGGTAGCCCGCGCCGCCCGGGCGGTAGCTATGTCCCTGCTCCGCATACCGCCCTGTGCGGGAGTTTTTGCCGGGGAGGGACGATACGGCGCCGGCAGAGAGCGATGCGGCCGGATGAACAAACGAAGGCGGGAGGCTGCGATGTTCGCAACCTCCCGCCTTCGTCGTGGACCCAGAGGGGCATGATCCCACGACCTTCGGATTATGAGTCCGCTGCTCTAACCGACTGAGCTATGGGTCCTGCATGGCGCATGAGCGCTTTTTGCGTTGCAAAGATAAAAAAACAATTCAGATTGCGCAACCATTCGGGGCGCCGTGTGCGAAAAAAATGATGCGCCCTGTGTCCGATTCCGGCCGGGTGGCAGTGTCCGGTTGCTCGGATCCCGTAAAAAAATATGAGCGGGATGTTGTTTGTTGGAAATAAATTAGTACCTTTGTCCCGCTTAAGCATCAATTAAAAACAAAAACAGCGAAATGAAAAAGGGTATTCATCCGGAGAATTATCGTTTAGTGGCGTTCAAGGACATGTCCAACGACGTCGTGTTTTTGTGTCGGTCCGCCGTTTCGACAAAAGAAACCATCGAAGTGAACGGCGAAACCTATCCCGTGTATAAGATGGAAATTTCCAACACCTCGCACCCGTTCTACACCGGTAAGATGAAGTTGGTTGACACCGCTGGTCGCGTCGATAAGTTTATGAGCCGTTACGCAAAACGCTACGATAAGAAGGGCGCGAAGTAAGACTTCCCTCCCTGCAAGATAAAGGCCGTACCGGAAGGTGCGGCCTTTGTTTTTGCCGTTGCCGAGCCCTTTGTGCCGGGATGCTCCGGCACGGATAATGCTGATTTTCCGGGTGCCGGGAAGATTTTTGAACAGGGTATCGTTTTTATATTTATATTTGCCTCCCGAAAAGCAAACAATAACTTAAATTTTAGAAAGTTATGAAGTACGTTACGGTCATGGCGCTGGGTGCGGCATTCGCCCTCGCATCCTGCGTGAGCAAAGGGACGGTCGTCAGGGTCGAAGACCAGCGGGACTCGCTCGTTTCGGTCGTCAGCGCCAAAGATTCGCTGATAAATGCCGTTTTCGAGGACATCAATACGATTTCTGAGAACCTGATGCTGATAAAGACCCGTGAAAACCTGATTTCTGTGGCGGGCGGTAGCGAAGGCGGCCGCCGTCCCATCGAGGAGATCAACAACGATATTGCGGCGATCGACCGCCTGTTGCAGGAGAACAAGGACAAGATCGCCTCGTTGCAGCGTGCTGCGGCCCAGCTGCGCAAGGCTAACCTGCGTATCGACGGACTGGAGAAAATGATCGGGGATATGAATGCGCAGCTTGCCGAGAAGAAGGACGAAATCGCCCGTCTGCGGGAGAGCCTGAACAAGATGGGTGTCGAAGTGGAGACTCTGACCGAGCAGGTCGCCGAGCAGAATGCCCGGGCGGAAACCCTGAATACCGAAAAAGTCGAGCTGGAGAACCAGCTCCACACGGTCTATTACATCGTCGGTGCCGAAAAAGAACTCCGCGAGGCGCAGATCATCGACAAGCAGGGCTTTATCGGGCGAACGCTGACGGTGAACAACACCAGTAACCTGGAGAGTTTTACGAAGGCCGATTCGCGGTTGCTGTCGGAGATTCCCGTGGGTCGGAAAAAGGTGACCGTCGTCACGGCGCAGCCCGAGGATTCCTACCGGCTGGTTACCGGCGGCGAGAAGGATAAGATCGTCACTAAATTGCTCATTACCGATCCCGTACGTTTCTGGGAGTCGTCGAAAATACTGATTATAAGCTATAAGTAATGGCTGCTGCCGGCGTTTGCCGGCTATGCAAAGCCCGGGAGGCGTCGCAATTTATTGTGGCGCCTCCTTTTTCCTTCCGGTCGGGAGGGCCCGGTTTTCCTGCATAGAGGCAGAGGTTTTTCCGAAATTCGGACTGTTTTGTGTGAAAATGCGATGAACGACCGTTTATGGCCACCCGGATATCAGCCTTAGAAAAGTGCGATTTTTGAGTTAATATGCTTTTATATAGGTCATTGCACGCTTTTCTGAAGGCGAGAAGCCCCGGCGCCCTATGCCCCAGAAGGAGGATTTTACGGTAACGGGATGTTTTTTTGTATGCAAAAAGGGTGGACGAAAGTGTTTGTTTTTTGTCGGTTATGATTTTTTGTGTAACTTTGGACAATTAAATTATCATCGAATATATGGATCAGACCAAACCGCAGTTTGTGGAGCTGGCATTAAAGGAGAATTGTCCTGCGGATTGTAGTAGTTGTCCCACGTTTCCTGCGCCGTTCCGCCGTATCGGCGATTCGAATTATTGCCGTTTTGTACAGATGACCCTCACACCCGGCGAGGGCGTGACCTTCCCAGCCGACCGTATGGTGCGTATCCTTTTCGTCATGTCGGGGTCGCTCATGATAGAGCATGGCGAAACGGTGCGCCTGGTGACTTCGAGGCAGTACGTGTGCCTGGCACGCGGCGAAAGGTTCGTTGCGACGGCCCAGGACGAGGCGAATATTGTCGTGCTGTCGCTGATCCACAGGATCGAATTCTGCGAACAGGACATTTTCGACAAGGTGATGCCCTATGATACGGTCATTCCCAATGAGGACGTGCCCAAGCTGGCGATGCATCCGTCGATCGAGCGGTTGCTCGAAGGGCTTTTCATGATCCCGGAGATGAGCGGTTGCTCCCGCTACCACAAGATGAAGGCTACGGAGCTTTTCATGATGATCAAGGTGCTTTATACGCCGACCGAACATGCCTATTTCTTCCAGTCGATGATTCAGCCGCAGGACAATTTCCGTGTCTTCGTGTGCAACAACTACGACAAGGCACAGGGTGTAGCCGAGTTGGCTGCCCTTGCGGGCATGAGCCTTTCGGTGTTCAAACGTCGTTTTGCCGAACATTTCAATGACAGCGTTTACCATTGGATGATGCGCCAGAAGGCACTCAAGATTTTCGCGGACATACGCGACGGCGAAGACAGTACGAAGGCGCTGATGAATAAGTACGGGTTCCGTCACTATACGCAGTTCAGCCGTTTCTGCAAGAATTACCTGCAGGCGACGCCCGCCCAGCTGATCGCTTCGATCAAGGAGGGGTAGCCCTGTCGGTCGTCCCGGCCCGGACTGGGACGAGGCTGTGCCGGCAGCGTGGGTTTGTTGTCGGGAGTTGGAACAGGGAGGGAACGCCTTCCCGGTTTTTTGTTTCAGGGGCGCGGCAGCCGGTATACGTTGAGGTCGGTGAATTCCCCGTCGGCGAGCTGCTCGCCGCGTACTTCGATGCGGTCGAGCCGAAAGCCGAGGCGCAGCGGGATCCGGTTGCTCCGCAGGTTGCCTGCGGCGCATTTGATTTCGACATTCTCCATGCCCATTTGCCCGAAGGCCATGCGGCAGAGCGCTTCTGCAGCTGCGGTCATGAGTCCCCGTCCCTGGTATTCGGAGCGAAGCCAGTAGCCGATCTCGATGGTGCGGGTGCGACTGTCCGCCGATTTGAACCCGATAAGCCCCGCGAAGGCATCCCCGACACGCAGCGTGAAGACCGGGTTGGCCGGGTCGGCCAGCATGGCGGCGACCACTTCGCGGGTCTGTTCCACGCGGTGCGTCGCGGCTACGAACGGGAGCCAGCGCCCGAGGTGTTCGCGCTGCGTGTCTATGGCCGTGAAGATGTCCGGGGTGTCGTCCGCACGGAGCGGGCGTAACCCGAAGCCGTCGGGCAGGGGTGTCGCGTTCATGGCATACTGTGTTTGTCGGGCCAAAGATAACGAATTTTCCGTGATTTCTATTATTATAAATAGGTGTGGCGGCTTTTGGCCAGGGCTTGTGGTGCGGGACGGTGCCTTTCCGGGCGGGACGGTGGCAACCTTCGGCCGCCGGGGTGATATTTTTCGGATAAGCTGTTGTAAAATATAAAACTTTTCCTATCTTTGCACCCGATTTCACCCCTGAAATAATGGCGGCTGAATGACGTTCTTTGAGAAGAGTAAAAAAGTAGAAAATTTATCGGGATTTATTTGGCTGGTAAATTTTTTATGCCTACTTTTGCAATCCAAAACGGTTGATTTTGCCGATGTAGCTCAGTTGGCCAGAGCAGCTGATTTGTAATCAGCTGGTCGGGGGTTCGAATCCCTCCATCGGCTCGGAAAGCCGACGCGAGGGAGGGGAGAAATCCCCGCACAAACCGGGCAGCGGCAGGACGAAAGCCTCAGAGGGGATTCGGCGCAATGCGGGATCCGTCCGTTCGGGGCAGACAATTTGGGAAGTTACCAGAGTGGCCAAATGGGGCAGACTGTAAATCTGCTGGCGTACGCCTTCGGTGGTTCGAATCCATCACTTCCCACTAAAAAGTGCCGGTTGGAGTTGCAAGATTTCCAGTGGTGTCCGCCTGCGGGCATCGCGGAGGGAGAGGGCTGACTCTGATACGGTATATTTTTGCGGAAGTAGCTCAGTTGATAGAGCATCAGCCTTCCAAGCTGAGGGTCGCGAGTTTGAGCCTCGTCTTCCGCTCCAGACGCAGACGCGTGTGATACGGATGACCCCAGCCGGCGTAGCGGGGACGTTTGTGTCGCCCGCTTGTTCTGCGAAATGAATTTTAAAACTTTAAAGCAATTTTTAACAATACTTTAAATACTTAATACTATGGCAAAAGAAAAATTCGACCGTTCGAAACCGCATGTGAACATCGGTACCATCGGACACGTTGACCACGGTAAGACCACTCTTACCGCCGCAATCACGACCGTTCTGGCAAAGAAAGGTCTGTCGGAGCTCCGCTCGTTCGACTCCATCGACAACGCTCCCGAGGAGAAAGAGCGTGGTATCACGATCAACACCTCGCACGTCGAGTACCAGACGGCTAACCGTCACTATGCTCACGTGGACTGCCCGGGTCACGCCGACTATGTGAAGAACATGGTTACGGGTGCCGCCCAGATGGACGGTGCCATCCTGGTAGTCGCTGCAACGGACGGCCCGATGCCCCAGACCAACGAGCACGTGCTGCTCGCCCGTCAGGTGAACGTGCCGCGTATTGTAGTTTTCCTGAACAAGTGCGACATGGTCGACGATCCCGAAATGCTCGACCTGGTCGAGATGGAGGTTCGCGACCTGCTTTCGAAATACGAGTACGACGGTGACAACGCGCCCGTTATCCGTGGTTCCGCACTCGGCGGCCTGAACGGCGAGCCGCAGTGGGAGGACAAGATCATGGAGCTCATGGATGCTGTCGACACCTATATTCCGATCCCGCAGCGTGAGAACGAGAAGCCGTTCCTGATGCCTGTCGAGGACGTATTCTCGATCACCGGCCGTGGTACCGTCGTAACGGGCCGTATCGAGACCGGTATCATCCACGTGGGTGATCCCGTTGAGATCGTAGGTCTCGAGGAGAAGACCCTGACTTCGACCTGCACCGGTGTCGAGATGTTCCGCAAGCTGCTCGACGAGGGTGAGGCCGGCGACAACGTAGGTCTGCTGCTCCGCGGTATCGACAAGAAGGAGGTTAAGCGCGGCATGGTCGTTGCCAAACCGGGTTCGATCACTCCGCACACCGAGTTCGAGGCTGAGGTCTACATCCTGAAGAAAGAGGAAGGTGGCCGTCACACTCCGTTCCACAACAACTATCGTCCCCAGTTCTATCTGCGTACGATGGACGTAACGGGCGAGGTTCATCTGCCCGCAGGCGTTGACATGGTTATGCCGGGTGACCACGTAACCATCACCGTGAAACTGATCTACCCCGTAGCTATCAACGAAGGTCTGCGTTTCGCAATCCGCGAGGGTGGCCGTACGGTAGGTGCCGGTCAGATCCTGAAGATCGTGAAATAATTTTCACAACCATAGGGAAGCGGTGTTCCGCACCGCTTCCCGCTTTTAGGAGCATAGTTCAAGGGTAGAATAGCGGTCTCCAAAACCGTTGATGGGAGTTCGAATCTCTCTGCTCCTGCCAAAAGTAAAAGAAGAAGATATGTTCAATTACGTTAAAGAATCCTACAACGAGCTTGTAAACAAGGTGACGTGGCCTACGTTCCCGCAGCTCCAGAACTCTACGATCGTCGTGATGGTGGCTTCGGTCATCTTCGCTGTCGTCGTATTGGCGATGGACTTGTCGTTCGAGAACCTGATGGCTGTGATTTACAAGGTACTGGGTGGTTTTGGCCGTTAATTGTTGCTGAAACGATGAGCGAGATTAAAAAACAGTGGTATGTCGTCCGTGCCATCGGCGGTAAGGAGAACAAGGTCAAAGAGTACATCGAAGCCGAGATTCGCCACAACCACCTAGAGGATTACATATCTCAGGTACTGATTCCCACCGAAAAGGTCTATACCATCCGCAACGGAAAGAAAGTCTCCAAGGAGAAGGTTTCATATCCGGGCTATGTGTTGGTGGAAGCCGCGTTCGTAGGTCAGATTCCGATTATAATTCGTAATACTCCCAATGTGCTGGGTTTCCTCGGCGATACCAAGGAGGACAGCCGCAAGATGAATGCCACGCCCCTGCGTCCGCAGGAGGTGGCGCGAATCCTCGGCCGCGTCGACGAGATGAATGCCATGGAGGAGGAAAACGAAGTTCCATTCTTTGTCGGCGAGACCGTCAAGGTCACCGATGGCCCTTTCTCAAGCTTCCAGGGTACCATCGAGGCCGTCGACAACGAGCGCAAGAAACTCACGGTATCGGTGAAGATATTCGGGCGCAAAACTCCTATGGAGTTGGGTTTCACACAAGTAGAAAAAGAATAATTAACCAAGGAAAACTATGGCAAAAGAGGTTGCTGCATTTATTAAATTGCAGATCAAAGGTGGTGCCGCCAATCCTTCGCCCCCGGTTGGTCCCGCATTGGGTTCTAAGGGAGTCAACATCATGGACTTCTGCAAGCAGTTCAATGCGCGTACCCAGGACAAGGCAGGAAAAGTTCTTCCGGTCATCATCACGGTTTACAGCGACAAGTCGTTTGATTTCGTTGTAAAACAGCCGCCTGTAGCTATTCAGCTCAAGGAAGCAGCCAAGGTGCAGAAGGGTTCCGCACAGCCTAACCGCGACAAGGTCGGTCAGGTGACGTGGGATCAGGTGCGCGAGATTGCTCAGGACAAAATGCCTGACATGAACTGCTTTACCCTGGAAGCTGCTATGCGTATGATTGCTGGTACCGCTCGTAGTATGGGTATCAACGTCGTCGGTGAATTTCCTAATATGTAATCGAAGATGAGTAAGTTGACAAAAAATCAAAAGATCGCCTACGCTAAGGTGGAAGCCGCTAAGGCTTACAAGCTCTCGGAGGCCGCCGCTCTTCTGAAGGAAATTACGTTCACGAAATTCGACGCGTCCGTTGATATCGACGTCCGCCTGGGCGTTGACCCCCGCAAGGCCAACCAGATGGTGCGCGGCGTCGTGACGCTGCCTCACGGTACGGGTAAGCAGGTGCGGGTGCTCGTGCTCTGTACTCCCGAAAAGGAGGCCGAAGCACAGGCTGCCGGTGCCGATTACGTAGGCCTGGACGAGTATGTCGACAAGATCAAGTCCGGCTGGACTGACGTCGACGTCATCATCTGTACGCCGAACGTAATGGGTAAGGTCGGTGCGCTGGGCCGTATTCTGGGGCCCCGCGGCCTGATGCCGAACCCCAAGACCGGTACGGTTACGATGGAAGTCGGCAAGGCCGTTCAGGAGGTGAAATCGGGTAAGATCGACTTCAAGGTCGACAAATTCGGTATCATCCACACTTCGGTAGGTAAGGTTTCATTCTCGGAAGACCAGATCGTGGAGAACGCGAAAGAGGTGCTGGGCATGATTCTCAAACTGAAACCGGCTGCTGCTAAAGGTTCTTATGTGAAGAGTATTTATCTCTCGACCACGATGAGTCCCGGCTTGCAGATTGATTCCAAATCAGTAGAAACCAAATAGAAGGAGGAGAGAAGAGATGACAAAGGAAGAAAAACTGGTCGTTATTAACGCCATCGCCGAGCAGCTCCAGGCTTATCCTCACTTCTACATCGCCGACATCGAGGCACTGAACGCCGAGCAGACCGCTGCCCTGCGCCGCAAGTGCTACGAGAGCGACATCAAACTGGTCGTAGTGAAGAACACGCTGCTGGCCAAGGCGCTCGAGAAGGTTGAGAAGGCTGACGCTGAACTGGTAAAAGTATTGGAGGGTTCCACCTCGATTATGTTTGCGAACGTAGCGAAGGCTCCTGCGGTTCTGATCAAGGAATTCCGCAAGAAGTCCGAGAAGCCCGTCCTGAAGGCGGCTTTCGCCGAAGGGTGCGTTTACGTGGGCGACAATCAGTTGGACGCTCTGTGCAACATCAAGTCGAAGGAAGAGCTTATCGGCGATATCATTGCCCTGCTCCAGTCCCCGGCGAAGAATGTTATTTCTGCATTGCAGGCTAATGCAGGCCAAAAGATTGCGGGCATCGTGAAGACGCTCGAATCGAGAAACAACTAATCACAACCAAGAATTAAAAACGAAATTTAATAAGCTTACAACTATGGCAGACGTAAAGAAACTTGCTGAAGAACTGGTAAACCTCAAGGTTACCGAGGTAAACGAATTGGCTACCATCCTCAAAGAGGAATATGGCATTGAACCGGCTGCTGCCGCTGTTGCCGTTGCAGCTCCCGCTGCCGGCGCAGGCGAGGCTGCTGTTGCCGAGAAGTCGACTTTCGACGTGATCCTGAAGACTGCCGGCCAGGCCAAGCTCCAGGTTATCAAGGTCGTTAAGGATATCGCCGGCCTTTCGCTGGGTGATGCGAAGGCTCTCGTCGACGGTGCTCCCAAGGCCGTCAAGGAGGGTGTCTCCAAGGAAGAGGCCGAGTCGATCAAGGCTCAGCTCGAGGAGGCTGGTGCTGAAGTTGAGCTTAAGTAGCATTGCTGCTTAAGTCTGCTCAGACGAATCAGGTATAGGGCTTACCGGCGTGTAAGCTCTATGCCTTTTCTTGGTCTAAAGACTGGAAGTGCCGAACAGGAGCTGTGTCCACTCTTTGGAAATGGATGCTCCCGGGGCGAATTGCGCCTGCAAACGGGGGCATTGGCGGGATAATCAGATGCCCAGCAATTCGGGGAGCGTAACCCACCAGAATTACACTTCAACATAATTTGGATTTTACGATGTCCACAGCAAAAACACAACAAAGAATTAGCTTTTCGACAGTCAAGAACCGGGTGCCCTATCCGGATCTGCTGGAGGTACAGCTTAAATCATTCCGGGACTTTTTCCAAATGGACACCACGGCCGAAAACCGCAAGAGCGAGGGGCTGTACAAGGTGTTTCAGGAGAATTTCCCCATTACGGATACCCGGAACAATTTCGTTCTGGAGTTCATCGACTACTATATCGACCCGCCGCGTTATTCGATCGAGGAGTGCCTCGAGCGCGGCCTTACGTACAGCGTCCCTCTGAAGGCGAAGCTCAAGCTTTACTGCACGGACGACGAGCACGAGGATTTCGGTGTCGTCGTTCAGGACGTGTACTTCGGTACGATTCCCTATATGACAGAACGCGGTACGTTCGTCATCAATGGTGCGGAGCGTGTCATCGTATCCCAGTTGCATCGTTCGCCGGGTGTGTTCTTCGGCCAGAGCATGCACACCAACGGCACGAAACTCTATTCGGCGCGTATCATCCCCTTCAAGGGTTCGTGGATAGAGTTCGCTACGGACATCAACAACGTGATGTATGCCTACATCGACCGTAAAAAGAAGTTGCCCGTCACTACGCTGCTGCGTGCCATCGGTTATGAGGCCGACCAGCAGATCCTCGAGATTTTCGACCTGGCGGACGAAGTGAAGGTCACGAAGGCCAATCTCAAGAAGGCCGTCGGCCGCAAACTCGCCGCACGCGTCCTTTCGACCTGGGTCGAGGACTTCGTGGATGAGGATACGGGCGAGGTGGTTTCCATCGAGCGTAACAACGTGATCGTAGACCGCGAGACCGTCCTCCAGGAGGAGCACGTGGAGCAGATCCTCGAAAGCGGCGCCAAGACGATCCTCCTGCATAAGGAAAACCTCTCGGGCATCGATTTCTCGATCATATACAATACCCTGCAGAAAGACCCCTGCAACTCCGAGAAGGAGGCTGTCGTATATATTTACAGGCAGCTGCGCGCTTCGGAGCCGCCCGATGAGGCTACGGCACGCGACGTCATCGAGAAGCTGTTTTTCTCGGACAAGCGTTACGACCTGGGCGACGTAGGCCGTTACCGCATCAACAAGAAGCTGGATCTGGATATCGACCCCGCTATCCGCACGCTGACGCGCGAGGACATCATCGCCATCATCAAATACCTGATCCAGCTGATCAACTCGAAGGCCGATGTCGACGATATCGACCACCTGTCGAACCGCCGTGTCCGCACCGTGGGCGAACAGTTGTCGAACCAGTTCTCGGTGGGCTTCGTGCGCATGGCGCGTACGATCCGCGAGCGCATGAACGTACGTGACAACGAGGTGTTCACTCCGGTCGACCTGATCAATGCCAAGACGCTGTCGTCGGTGATCAACTCGTTCTTCGGGACGTCGCAGCTCTCGCAGTTCATGGATCAGATCAACCCGCTGGCCGAAATTACGCACAAACGCCGTCTGTCGGCCCTCGGCCCCGGCGGCCTTTCGCGCGACCGTGCCGGCTTCGAGGTGCGAGACGTACACTACACGCACTACGGCCGCCTCTGCCCGATCGAATCGCCGGAAGGCCCCAACATCGGTCTGATCTCGTCGCTGTGCGTTTATGCGAAGATTTCACCGATGGGATTCATCGAGACGCCTTACCGCACGGTGGAGAACGGCCGGATCGACCTGGACAACTCGCACATCCACTACTACTCGGCCGAGGAGGAAGAGGGCAAGATTGTGGCGCAGTCGAACATGCCGATCGACGACGAGGGCAATTTCCTGCAACCCGAGCGTATCAAGGCGCGTCAGGGAGCCGATTTCCCCGTGGTTACGGCGGACGAGGTGAACCTGATGGACGTGGCTCCGAACCAGATCGCTTCGATTGCGGCCAGCCTCATCCCGTTCCTCGAGCACGACGACGCCAACCGTGCGTTGATGGGCTCGAACATGATGCGCCAGGCCGTGCCCCTGGTGACATCGGAAGCCCCGATCGTCGGCACGGGTATCGAGAAGGATATGATCTCCGACAGCCGCATCCAGATTGTGGCCGAGGGCGACGGCGAGGTCGTTTTCGCCGACGCTACCAAGATACAGATCAAATACGAGCGTACGGAAGACGAGGTATTGGCCTCGTTCGAACCGGAAGTCACGACCTACGAACTTCCGCGTTACCGCCGTACGAACCAGAATACCTCCATCACGCTCAAGCCCGCCGTACTGACGGGCGACAAGGTCGTGAAGGGGCAGATCCTGACCGAGGGTTACTCGACGCAACACGGCGAGCTGGCCCTGGGCCGCAACCTGAAAGTGGCGTTCATGCCCTGGAAGGGTTACAACTTCGAGGATGCCATCGTGATCTCGGAGCGTATCCAGCGTGAGGATATCTTCACGTCGGTGCACGTCGACGAGTATATCATGGAGGTGCGCGACACCAAGCGCGGTGTCGAGGAGCTGACCTCGGATATTCCGAACGTAAGCGAGGACGCCACCAAAGACCTCGATGCGAACGGTATCATCCGCATCGGTGCCAACGTACATCCGGGCGACATCCTGATCGGTAAAATCACCCCCAAGGGCGAGAGCGACCCCTCGCCCGAGGAGAAACTGCTGCGCGCCATCTTCGGCGACAAGGCAGGCGACGTGAAGGACGCTTCGCTCAAGGCGCAGCCGTCGCTGCACGGCGTGGTCATCGACACGAGGCTTTACAGCCGTGCGAACAAGGAGGGTAAGAAGGGCAAGAGCGCTGAGAAGGCGCAGCTCGAGAAGCTCGACGAGAAGTTCGCAGCCGAGATTTCGGAGCTGACGAAGCGTCTGGTCGCCAAGCTGTGGACGCTGCTCCAGGGCAAGGCCACGACGGGCATCACCGACTACTTCGGCGTGGAACTCTATCCCGCAGGCACGAAGTTCTCGCAGAAACTGCTTGAGGAGATCGCCCGCAAGTCGACCGACGAGAAGACGGGCGTGGTGATGGGTTACCTGAACCTCGGCTCGTGCAAGTGGACGGGCGATGCCCATACCGATGCGTTGATCGAAGCTACCATTAATAATTATACCATCGAGTGGAAGAAGGCCGATGCCGTCATCAAGCGCGAGAAGTACAACATCACCAACGGTGACGAACTTCCGCAGACCGGCGTTATCCAGATGGCCAAGGTTTACATCGCCAAGAAGCGTAAGCTGAAGGTGGGTGACAAGATGGCCGGCCGCCACGGTAACAAGGGTATCGTCGCCCGTATCGTGCGCGACGAGGATATGCCGTTCCTCGAGGACGGTACGATCGTCGACATCTGCCTGAACCCGCTGGGTGTGCCTTCGCGAATGAACCTGGGACAGATCTACGAGACCGTGCTCGGATGGGCCGGCCGCGAGTTGGGCCTGAAGTTCGCAACGCCGATCTTCGACGGTGCCTCGCTCGATCAGATCAACGAGTACACCGCCAAGGCGGGCATCCCGCACAGCGGCCGTACGTACCTCTACGACGGCGGCACCGGCGAGAAGTTCGACCAGCCGGCTACGGTGGGCGTGATCTACATGCTCAAACTGGGCCATATGATCGACGACAAGATGCACGCCCGTTCGATCGGCCCGTACTCGCTCATCACGCAGCAGCCGCTCGGCGGTAAGGCCCAGTTCGGTGGACAGCGTTTCGGTGAGATGGAGGTTTGGGCGCTCGAAGGCTTCGGCGCCGCGAACATCCTGCAGGAGATTCTGACCATCAAGTCCGACGACGTGATGGGACGTGCCAAGGCTTACGAGGCGATCGTCAAGGGCGAGAACCTGCCCAGACCGGGTATTCCCGAGGCCATGAACGTGCTGCTGCACGAGTTGCGCGGCCTGGCCCTGTCGGTCAAACTCGAGTAAGGTGTATTTAGGATAAGAAAAACGAAGAACAAATATGTCAATTTCCAAAGACAATAAGACGAATAATGGTTACAGCCAGATTTCGATAGGCCTGGCCTCCCCCGAGGAGATCCTGGCACAGTCGAGCGGCGAGGTGCTCAAGCCCGAAACCATTAACTACCGTACCTACAAGCCCGAGCGCGACGGTCTGTTCTGCGAGCGTATCTTCGGCCCTGTCAAGGACTACGAATGCCATTGCGGCAAGTACAAGCGCATCCGCTACAAGGGAATCGTCTGCGACCGCTGCGGTGTGGAGGTAACCGAGAAGAAGGTGCGCCGCGAACGCATGGGCCACATTTCGCTGGTCGTACCGGTGGTTCATATCTGGTATTTCCGTTCGCTGCCGTCGAAAATCGGCTACCTGCTGGGTATCCCGTCGAAGAAACTGGAGGCGATCATCTACTACGAGCGTTACGTCGTGATCAACGCCGGTGCCGCTGCCGAGCAGGGCATCGAACGTCTGGCAACGCTTTCGGAGAAGGAGTACCTCGACGTGCTGGCCGCCCTGCCCAAGGGCAACCAGGCGCTCGACGACAGCGACCCCAGCAAGTTCGTCGCACAGATGGGCGCCGAGGCGGTCTATACGCTGCTCAAGCAGGTCGATCTCGACACGATGTCCTATGCACTGCGCCACAAGGCTTCGACCGAAACGTCGCAGCAGCGTAAGAGCGAAGCGCTCAAGTGCCTGAACGTCATCGAGTCGTTCCGTGCGTCGGAGGGCAAGAACAAGCCCGAATGGATGGTGCTGAACGTCATCCCGGTGATCCCGCCCGAGTTGCGCCCGCTGGTGCCGCTGGACGGCGGACGTTTCGCCACGTCCGACCTGAACGACCTCTACCGTCGTGTCATCATCCGTAATAACCGTCTGAAGCGCCTGATCGAGATCAAGGCGCCGGAGGTGATCCTGCGCAACGAGAAGCGTATGTTGCAGGAAGCCGTGGACTCGCTGTTCGACAACTCGCGCAAGAGCAATGCCGTGAAGAACGAGTCGAACCGTCCGCTCAAGTCGCTCTCCGACTCGCTGAAAGGCAAGCAGGGACGTTTCCGCCAGAACCTTTTGGGTAAGCGTGTCGACTACTCGGCGCGTTCGGTCATCGTCGTCGGCCCCGAGTTGAAGATGCACGAGATGGGTATTCCGAAGGACATGGCGGCCGAACTTTACAAGCCGTTCGTGATCCGCAAGCTCATCGAGCGCGGAATCGTGAAGACGGTGAAATCCGCAAAGAAGATCATCGACCGGAAAGACCCCGTGATCTGGGGCATTCTGGAGAATGTCATAAAGGGACACCCCGTGCTGATGAACCGTGCCCCGACGCTGCACCGCCTCGGTATCCAGGCTTTCCAGCCCAAGCTGATCGAGGGCAAGGCAATGCAGCTCCACCCGCTGGCATGTACGGCGTTCAACGCCGACTTCGACGGCGACCAGATGGCCGTGCACCTGCCCCTGGGCAATGCCGCCATCCTGGAGGCACAGCTGCTGATGCTCGGTTCGCACAACGTCCTTAACCCCGCCAACGGCGCACCCATCACCGTGCCGTCGCAGGACATGGTACTCGGCCTCTACTACATCACCAAACCCCGCAAGGGTGTCAAGGGCGAGGGCCGCGCATTCTATGGCCCCGAGGAGGCGATTATCGCCTACAACGAAGGCCAGGCCGACTTGCACGCCATTGTGAAGTGTATGGTAGACGACATCGACGCGGACGGCAACCCGGTACGCGAGCTGAAGGAGACGACCATCGGCCGAATCCTCTTCAACCAGGTGGTACCCAAGGAGGTGGGTTACATCAACGAGATCCTTACGAAGCGTTCGCTGCGTGACATCATCGCCGTGGTGATGAAGAAGGCCGGTGCCGACAAGGTGGCCGCGTTCCTCGACGACATCAAGGACATGGGTTACCGCATGGCATTCCGCGGCGGCCTGTCGTTCAACCTCGACGCCGTGATTATCCCCGATGCCAAGGAGAAACTCGTACAGGAAGGTTACGAGCGTTCGGACGCCATCATGGAGGACTACAACATGGGTCTTATCACCAACAACGAGCGTTACAACCAGATCATCGACGTTTGGACGAACATCAATACCAAGCTGACGAAGGTCGTGATCGACACGCTGATCAAGGACGACGACGGTTTCAACCCGGTATACATGATGCTCGACTCGGGCGCCCGCGGTTCGAAGGAGCAGATCCGTCAGCTGAGCGGTATGCGTGGCCTTATGGCCAAGCCGCAGAAGTCGGGTGTCGAGGGTGGCCAGCAGGTCATCGAGAACCCGATCCTCTCGAACTTCAAAGAGGGACTTTCGGTGCTCGAGTATTTCATCTCGACGCACGGTGCCCGTAAGGGTCTTGCCGATACCGCACTGAAGACGGCCGACGCCGGTTATCTGACGCGCCGTCTGGTTGACGTCGCACAGGACGTGATCATCAACGAGGAGGACTGCGGTACGCTCCGCGGCCTGACGGCTACGGCCATCAAACGCAACGACGACGTCGTGCAGACCCTCTACGACCGTATTCTGGGCCGTGTCGCCCTGAACGACGTAATCCATCCGCTGACGGGCGAGGTCATCTGCAAGGCGGGCGAGGAGATCACCGAGGCGATTGCCGAGGCGATCGAGAAATCGCCGCTCGAATCGGTGGAGATCCGCTCGGTGCTGACCTGCGAGGCACGCCGGGGCGTATGCGCGAAGTGCTACGGCCGCAACCTTGCCACCGCACGCATGGTGCAGAAGGGCGAGGTCGTGGGTGTCATCGCGGCGCAGTCGATCGGCGAGCCGGGTACGCAGCTTACCCTCCGTACGTTCCACGTCGGTGGTGTGGCCGGAGGCTCGGCGGTCGAGACCAATGTCGTTTCGAAATACGAAGGCCGTCTGGAGATCGACGAGCTGCGCACCGTCAAGGGCAAGAATGCCTCCGGCGAGGCGATCAACATCGTCATTTCGCGCCAGTCGGAATTCCGTATCGTCGACCCGAAGACCGAGATCGTACTCTACACGCACAACCTGCCTTACGGCGCGACGCTTTTCATGGCGGACGGTGCCGAGGTCAAGAAGGGCGACCTGATCTGCGAATGGGATCCGTACAATGCCGTTATCATCTCCGAATACGAGGGTAAGGCCGTTTACGACAGCGTCGTCGAGGGTATTACCTACCGTGAGGAGCGTGACGAACAGACCGGCCTTTCGGAGAAGGTGGTCATCGAGTCGAAGGACAAGACCAAGAACCCCGTCATCAAGATCGTAAACAAGGAGGGCGAGGAGGTCAAGCAATACAACCTGCCCGTTTCGGCACACGTCGTCGTGAAGGACAACGCCAAGATCAAGGCCGGCGATATCCTGATCAAGATTCCGCGTGCCGTCGGCAAGTCGGGCGGCGACATCACCGGCGGTCTGCCGCGTGTGACCGAGCTGTTCGAAGCCCGTAACCCGTCGAACCCGGCAATCGTGTCGGAAATCGACGGCGAGGTATCGTTCGGCAAGATCAAGCGCGGTAACCGCGAGATCATCATCACCTCGAAGCAGGGTGACGTGAAGCGTTACCTCGTGCCCCTGTCGCGTCAGATCATCGTGCAGGAGAACGACTACGTGAAGGCCGGCAGCCCGCTGTCCGACGGTGCGATCACCCCGAGCGACATCCTCAATATCCTCGGCCCGACGAAGGTGCAGGAGTACATCGTCAATGAGGTGCAGGAGGTATACCGCATGCAGGGTGTGAAGATCAACGACAAGCATTTCGAGGTCATCGTCCGCCAGATGATGAACAAGGTGAAGATCGAGGATCCCGGCGATACCCGGTTCTTCGAAGACCAGGTGGTCGACAAGTGGGAGTTCATGGATGTGAACGACGAACTCTACGACAAGGTGGTCGTCACCGATGCGGGCGATTCGACGTCGCTCCAGCCCGGGCAGATCGTTTCGCTGCGTAAGCTGCGCGACGAGAATTCGAGCCTCAAGCGCCGTGACCAGAAACCCGTGCAGGTGCGCGACATTGTGCCCGCTACTTCGACGCAGGTGTTGCAGGGTATTACCCGCGCCGCGTTGCAGACTTCGAGCTTCATCTCGGCGGCTTCGTTCCAGGAGACCACCAAGGTGCTCAACGAGGCTGCGATCCAGGCCAAGGTCGATCCGCTGGAAAACCTCAAGGAAAATGTTATCTGCGGTCACCTGATCCCCGGCGGTACGGGCCTGCGCGATTACGACAACCTTGTGGTCGGTTCGAAAGCCGAGCTGGAATCGCTCCAGCAGGCGCAGTAAATCCGAGGCTGCATATACGATTCGAAAGAAGCCGTTCCCCAGGGAACGGCTTCTTTTTTGTCCGGATTCCTGATTATCTTCAACCGGACTGTCCCGATGGTTAGCTGGAATCGAAATAGTTCGCTCTCCCGGCGGCACTCCCGGCCGTGCTTTTATCGGGCGGGTGTTTCTGTATGGAGGGGATGCACAGGCAGGGAGGCCGGCATCGCTGACTTATGGTGCCGTAGCCCGGATCGCCGCGCAGGAACTCGAATACGAGGGTGATGCGGCAGGTGGGGCGGTCGACCGAATTTTTAGACGATGCCGCCGGACGGTTGGCTCGAACCGATGCGGTTCTACGGGAACCCGGAGTAGAAGCCGCCTTGTCTACGATTCCGGGGGGCGGCTTGTGGCACGCCGGGAGGAAACCCACAATTACGATGGTGCTACGGAGCGGAGCTAAAGCTATGAATATGCGGATTCCGGCGCACGCGGCGACTGGACGGAGCGCAGGGCGATTGTGCAAAAGACAGCCGTGCAGCCGTTCAAAGGGCATGAACACGAGCAGTCGGAGGTCATTCGCTATCCGGATGCTTATCGGTCTGAGTTTTGGAAGATTCCCTGTTCCGAATTGCGAAAAATCCCGGAGCACAAAAAAACACGGTTCCCCGCCGTAAGAATCCTGTCCGGATTATTTCTTGCCGTTATAACGCTTGGCGAGGCCTCCTTCGGAGGTTTCCCGGTAGAGGCTCGGGAGGTTATGCCCGGTTTCGTTCATCACCTCCACGACCCGGTCGAAGCTCACCATGTGCGAGCCGTCGGAGAGCGTGGCGTAGGCGTTGGCATCGAAAGCCCGGGCTGCCGCAATCGCATTGCGTTCGATGCAGGGCACCTGCACCAATCCGCATACGGGGTCGCAGGTGAGCCCCAGGTGGTGTTCGAGCCCCATCTCCGCGGCATATTCGATCTGCGAAGGGGTGCCGCCGAAAAGCTGGCATGCCGCGGCGGCGGCCATGGCACATGCTACACCGACCTCGCCCTGGCAGCCGACCTCGGCGCCGGAGATCGAAGCGTTGGTTTTGGCCACGTTGCCGAATAGTCCCGCCGTAGCCAGGGCGCGCAGGATGCGGATGCGCAGGAAGTTGCGCGAATTGGCCAGGTGGTAGAGCACTGCCGGAACCACGCCGCAAGACCCGCATGTCGGGGCGGTTACGACGATGCCGCCGGAGGCATTCTCTTCGGAGGTCGCCAGGGCGTAGGCGTAGATCTGGGCGCGGGATTTCAGCGAGTCGGTGTAGCTCTTCGACTTGACCCAGTAGGTGCTCGCCTTGCGGGCGACCTTGAGCCCTCCCGGCAGTACGCCGTCGTTGTTCAGGCCGCGCTGGATCGTTTCGCACATCACCGTCCATATCCGGTCGAGGTAATCCCATATTTCGGGGCCTTCGCAGTCGTTGACATACTCCCAATAGGTTTTGCCTTCGTGGTAGCACCAGTCCTTGATCTCCGAGATGGTCGTCAGCGGATAGATGCTGGCGGGTATCTCCAGGCGCGAACTCTCGTTCGCCAGGGCACCCCCGCCGATGCTGTATATCGTCCAACTGTCGACGACCTTGCCGGCTTTCAGCCCCTCGAACAACATGCCGTTGGGATGGAAGGGCAGCACGACCTTCGGTTCCCAGACGATCTGGGTCGGGGCGATGGGCTCCAGCACCGAAAGGATCGCCACGTCGGTGAGGTGTCCCTTGCCCGTGGCGGCGAGCGATCCGTAGAGTGTCACACGGTATGAATCGACGTCGCGACTACGTTCGGCAAAACGTTCGGCAGCCTTTTTGGGCCCCATCGTGTGGCTGCTCGACGGGCCGTTGCCGATCTTATATAATTCTTTGAGTGACTCCATAAACTGGCTTTATATGTGAGGCAAAGATAATGTAAATTGTCGGATGTTCCCTTTCCCGGCCGGAGATTTAAGCTGCTCCCGTCCGGGCGGAACGAAAAAAGGAAAAGGTCGGAACCTTTCCCTTTTCGTAGCCTCACCGCGACTCGAACGCGAATTTAGGGTTTAGGAAACCCTCGTTCTATCCCTTGAACTATGAGGCCGGATAAAAATTGCGGCGCACTTTTCTGCAAAGCGCACCGCAAATATAATAATTTTTCCCGGTTTTAGAAACTGAACCCTACGCCGATCGAAAATGTGTGGGCCCGGGCGGTGTAATTACCCGAAAAATCGGTGACCGGATTGGTGAGCTGGCTTTCGGGAATGCCTGCTGCCGCCAGTTTTTCGTTCACGATGCCCAGCACCGAGTTGGTGTAGGGATAGGAACCCGTACGTTCGGGATCGGCCGAATTGACGTAGCCGTATGCGATGTCGATATTCATCCATTTGATCGGGCGGAAGGTGACGCCGGCCGTATAGGCGAGCTTGGTCATCGACGGGGTCTCGGGATTGAGGTAGTCGCTGCGCACGGGGCTTTCATCCACGTACATACCCATACGGGCGGTCAGCCAGTCGAGTGCGTGGTACTGGCCGCCGAAACGGAACGCCAGCGTGTTGGAGTATTTTTTATCGCTGACCGGAATGTTCAGCACGGGGGTATTGCTGCTCGGTTCGAGAATCTTGACGTCGAGTTTGTCGTAGGCACTCCAGAGCACATATTGCAGGTCGACGGCGAACTCCCATTTCGGAACGGGACGGAAGCTGACACCCCACGTCAGCGATGCCGGCAGGGGCAGCTCGGTCTTCACGACGGCCGACGTGAGCTTGGCGGGGTCGAGACCCAACTGGGGCAGGAGCTGTCCGATGACCTGGGCGATTTGGGTATTGTCGATCATACGCAGGTCGATCGAACCCGAATCCACCTTCATTTTGAGTTTCGAACGGTAGGTAAAGCCCAGCGACCACTGTTCGTTGATGTCCCACATCACACCGAGGTTTACTCCGACGGCCATTTTGGCTTTGCCTTCGAGCCCCAGCGAGATCAGGTTCTTGTCCCCGGCCATTTCGAAGAGGTCGGGCATTTGCGGGTTGAGCATTTGCAACGCACCCATGAGCGCTTTGTTCTGCGGATTGTCGGCACCGATGGGCAGCAGCGAGCGCGAAAGGTCGAACTTGCCCCAGGTCATCATCAGACCGCCCCCGATGGAGAGGTGTTCGCAGAGTTTGAACGAGACGGTAGGCTGGAGATTGTAGGCCTTGAGGTTGATCGACTGGACGAGTTGCGCCCCCGGCCAGTTGTTGCCCCAGTCCATCGAGGAGCCGAACGGCGTGTTGAAAGCCAGGCCGACCGACATCCAGTCGAGGGGTTTGTAGTTGAAATAGGCGTAGAGCGGGGTCGCTATGCTGTTGTCCGAGGTGTAGTGCAGTGGTTTGGCTTTGCCCGTATAGTCGGGGAGCGACGTATAGGTGGCTTTCGAAGCGATGCCGGTGATGCCGACCGAGATGTCGAACCGGGAGTTCTGAAACGAGGCGGCGGCGGGGTTGAACCAGATCGACTCGGAGTTGAGCTTCATGGCTGTACCCACGTGTCCCATACCGTTTTGCTTCGAAGAGAGGTTGTTCACTTGATATCCTTCGGCGTATGCTCCCGAGGTGACGGCAGCGGTGGCCAGAAGAAGGAAAAGTTTTTTCATAACGTATTGGTTTGGTTTATACTATACGCCCGTTGCGGCGTGTAAAAATCGAGGGCAAAAGTAGGAAAACTATCTCTGCCACCCAAACTTTTTGGCCTAAAATTCCTGAAAATTGACCTATATGGTATAGGATTGGCCGAAACGCCGGGTGGAGCCGGACACACCGGCTTCCAAGAAAAAGTGCGGCACAGATAGTGCCGCACTGCGTGTCCGAGATTGCCGGTCGGGCTATTTCCGGTTGTTATATGCTTCGAGCGCTTTGCCCAGTACGACCAACGCCCGTTCGAGGTCTTCCTTCTTGAGTACGTAGGCGATGCGGACTTCGTTGCGGCCGCATGCCGGATCGGAGTAGAAGCCCGATGCGGGGGCGAGCATTACGGTTTCGCCCTGGTAGTCGAAGTCGGAGAGGCACCATGCGCAGAAATCGTCGCTGTCCTCTACCGGCAGCCGTGCCACGGTATAGAAGGCGCCCATCGGGATCGGCGAGTATACGCCCGGTAGGCGGTTCAGCCCGTCGATCAGGCATTTGCGTCGTTCGATATACTCCTCATAGACTTCGGTGCTGTACGATCGCGGCGCGTCGATCGAAGCCTCGGCGACGATCTGTCCGATCAGCGGGGGCGAGAGGCGCGCCTGGCAGAATTTCATCACGGCGTTACGCAGCGTCCGGTTCTTGGTGATGAGCGCCCCGATACGGATTCCGCATTCCGAGTAGCGTTTCGACACCGAGTCGATCAGCACCACGTTTTGCTCGATGCCTTCGAGATGGCAGGCCGATATGTAGGGCGACCCGGTGTAGATGAATTCGCGGTAGACCTCGTCGGAGAAGAGGAACAGGTCGTATTTTTTGACCAGGTCGCGGATGCGGTTCATCTCCTTGCGTGTGTATAGGTACCCCGTGGGGTTGTTGGGATTGCAGATCAGGATGCCGCGCGTGCGGTCGTTGATGAGCTTTTCGAATTCCGCGACGTCGGGCAGTGCGAATCCCTGCTCGATCGACGATACCACGGGGCGTATCACGGCCCCCGCGGAGATGGCGAAGGCCATGTAATTGGCGTAGGCCGGCTCGGGGACGATGATCTCGTCGCCGGGGTTGAGGCACGACATGAAGGCGAACAACACGGCCTCGGAACCGCCCGTCGTGACGATGATGTCGTCGGGCGAGAGCTTGATCTGGAACTGTTCGTAGTAACCTACCAGTTTCTCGCGCAGCGAGCGATATCCGTCGCTGGGGCTGTATTCGAGCACCGTACGGTCGATCTTTTTCAGGGCGTCGAGCCCGGTCTGCGGCGACGGCAGGTCGGGCTGGCCGATGTTCAGGTGGTAGATCTTGGTGCCGCGTGCCCGGGCGGCTTCGGCCAACGGGACGAGCTTGCGTATGGGTGAAGCCGGCATCAGCTCGGCACGTTGTGAGATTTCTGGCATGTGTGAAAAAAGTTAAAAAACGCAGTGGAAATTACTCGACCTCGGCCGTGGGGCGGAACTTGATGGCCTTGCGCGGCGGGATCTTCACCGGGGCGCCCGTGCGCGGATTGCGGCCCATACGTGCGGGTTTCTGCTGCACGCTGAATGTCCCGAGCCCGGTGAGGGTAAGGCGCTCACCCTGCCGGAGACTGTGTACGGTCACCCGGATGATGGCATCGACCGCTTTGCGCGCGTCGACTTTCGAGATGTTAGCGTCGAGGGCTACCGCCTCGACCAGCTGCGATTTGTTCATGTTCTATAATGTGTGAAAAGTTGCGACCTTACCTAACTTGTTGACAAAGATATGGAATTTTCCTAAAAGTCAAAAATAATGTCCTTAATTTGAAGTCCGGCTCCGCCCGGGCGGAAAATAATCGGGGTGAAGATTTGGCAGAATGGAAAAACCGTGCTACTTTTGTCCCCGGAAAGATGGCAGAGTGGTCGATTGCGGCGGTCTTGAAAACCGTTGAGCTGCAAGGCTCCGGGGGTTCGAATCCCTCTCTTTCCGCCGAATGTATGAAGAATCGACAGCAAGAGGGGCCATCAGCCCCTCTTGTCTTATTCAGGTGTCGGTGTGGCCTATTGCGTGCCCAGTTCTTTATAGAGTTCCAGCCGCAGGCCGCAGTAGTTTGCGATTATTTCGGCAGCCTTTTGAACACGCCCCATGTGCATTTCCAATTCCTGCGGAGCCATGTAGAACTCGGCGCTGTAAGACGTTTTTAACAGCACCTGTTTCAGGCATGGCAACGTGAAAATGTTTTCGATATGGTTGTCGTCGAATACCAGCATTAGTTTTGTCGAAAGCGTCCGCATCCGGTCGTGCATCACGACCGGATCATGGATGTCGAACTCCATACCGTGATAGACATAGTAGAGCGTGTGGTAGAAATAGACGATCGCCTGCGCCGAGAACTGTGCCGCCAGCCGCACGTTGCGGCCCCCGGCAAACGCATCCTGCGCCTGTTCGAGCAGGTCGTTGCCGAGCGTGCGGAACGTGTCGAAATGGAATTTGGCGTCGGCATAGGCTTTGGCAAAGTCAATCGGGTGCTTCGGGCGGCGAAACAGATAGTGGTCGCTGCAATGCAATAGTTCACCCTCGGCATGGGCAAAGTAGAGGAACGGCGTCCGATGCGATTCGACATAGTTCAACGGCAGGATATAGGGATTGATGTAGGTGACCTTCCGGTGGCGGTACGGCATCCTGTACCGCAGGATGCGTTTTGCCCGAATCCAGTCGTATTCGGGCGTTTCGCGCACGACCATCAGCAGGTCGTAGGCCACGGCCTCGCTGTGGGGCGTGCCGCCGGCCAGCTTTCCGAAAAGCAGGACGTATTCCGGGTCGAAATAGCCGTCCGTCAGGTGGCGGATTATCTGCGCCGTTTCGTCGGGGTCGTAGAGCAGTTCGTCGGGGCGCCCGGGTTGCGGTTGTGGTTGTGGTTGTGGTTGTGGTTGTGGTTGCGGTGCCGGGGCGGGTTGCGCGGCAGATTGCGCGGCGGGCTGTGCCGGTTCCATGGCGGGAGCGACGATCTGTTCGATGTCCGGCTGTTGCGCGGCCTGCGTGGTTTGGGGGACTATGGGTTGCACAGGCTGTTCCTGCGCGGGGTTTTGATTCGTTTCCATTTTGTTTGATTTTAAGATTGCAGACGAAGCCTGCGGGGTTTGAAAACATGCGCAGCGTGTTTGCAGGCCTCCGCCGGGGGAGGCTTCGGCCTGCCACTGCCTGTGGCAGCGGATACGACGTGCATAAAAAGGGCTGTCCTTATCGTGCAACAGGGCACAACAAAGAGAATAGCGATTTGGTTAGCAGTCGTTTGCTAATCGGACGGGTGAAAATGGAACCGGATCGGGAGGTTGCACGGCGGAAACCGCCTGCGGCTGGCCTTGCGGCGTGTCTGTACCGGGGTACGGACGGAAGATAGTGTTCGCATAATACAAAAAAAAGTGTGCGCAGCTGCGAACACTATCTTCACCTTTTTACGGGCTCAATACAGGTGCCGTTCGCGGGATTGCTCCCCAACGGCTCTGCGCATACTTTTTTCGTGGCTTCCCGTATTGAGAATCCAGTGAAAAGGTTTTTTGAAAATAATGTTCGCAGGAGCAAAGATAGAAATTATTATTTGAATCAAAATAATTGGATATCATCATTATCTTTTTAAATTTGTATAAATTTAAAAGAATATAATTTGTTATCTGAATATTTATGAGCGATATCAATATTCCAAAAGAAAATGAAGGTTTTATCTATACGATTCTCTCGTTTGAGAGGAATGTCGAGATAAAATGCAACAGGGACTGTCGTTATATCAAGGATAGAGAATACTATCAAGATTGCCCAATCCACTTAATGATGGGAAATAGCAAGACTAAATCCAAGTTTATTGCTGATAGATTGATTGTGAACATAAAAAATATTGGCGGACATGACAGTTGGAGATTTGATTCGAATGAGGTGTTGTTGGTGGATGGAGAGGGCTTTATCCATGAGGGCGAGTTTATGTGCCTTGATAATTTGCCAGAAAAATACGCGGGTGACAGATATATAGTCCTACCTCAAACACAGATGAATTTCATGTTATTATTCCATCCCTTACCCGAAAATGTCAATGTATCGCGTTTTAAGATTAATATATACAACAAATGGGTAGACTTTATCCTTCAAGATTTTGACGAGTCCGTTTCTGCGCTTTTCAATGCGGTGGGGAAAAAGGTGAAAAAAATCGAGTATGATATGGACGGTGAAAAGAGACATATTTCCAATACCTATCTTGATTACAACCTGAAATACAATCTTGAACGGTACGAAAAAAGATTGTTGGATTTGAAGGTGAAATTATTTTCCCGATTCAACAACGTATTGACCCCGGCTGAAACGACGAAACTGGATAATAAAATAACAAGTGAAATATATGCATTAGGCCTAGAATTGGTAGAGAAGCAAGAAGTTGAGTATAATCAGGTAAAAGCAAATTTCACCCGCATCAAGGATGAATATACACGAAAAATAAAAAATAGGTGAGAAATAAGAGTGATTGGGTCACTAGATTATCCTTTTTTCTTTGCTATAACCATCTGCAATATAAGCTAAAACGATGCAAATCGGCCGTAGGCTATTCTGTGTACTTAAATTAAGTTCAAAGAATAACAGACTGATATACGGCGAATTTCGGGAGGTTCTGTTCCTTCATTTCCTGCCAAATAAAACGCGGTTGCAGATTATCTGCAACCGCGTTTCGTGGTGTATATGGGCGGACGGAAGAAAAGATACTGCCCGGTGTCCCTTCCGGAACCGTTATTTCCGTTTCTTGCCTTTGGCGGCGACCCGCTGGGCGGCTGTGACCGTCTTTTTCGGGGTCTTGCGGACGCTTTTGGTCGCTTTGCCCTTGCCTTTGCCATTCTCGTCGCGTCCCCATGCCGTGCCTTCGTCGAATTTCATAAATGCCGACCAGTCGAAACCTTCGTTCGACATTTTGCTGAAATCGGGGATGTCCGGGTGGGGCTGGGTCTTGGTTTTCAGCTTCCGGCGCGGCGATGACGTTTGGTCATATGCCGTTTGGTCGTGTGAGGGTTCTGCGTGTACCGTTTCGTCGTGGGCGGGCGCCGGGTCGTACGCCGCCGGGGTTGCCGGGACGGGCGTTGCCGGCTTCACGTTCCGCGTCGGCTTTTTCGGTGCCGGGGCGTATGTCTGCCCGGCGGTCTGGTAATCCTCGGTTTTTGTGCGGCGGGGCTTGCGAACCGGGGCTTCCTGCGCCCCGTTTTCCCCGTCGCGGGCGATCTCGGCCATCGGCCGGCGGCCGCGGTTCAGCCGGTTGAGTTTGCGGACGACCTCCTCGGCATCGCGGAACGGGACGCTCACGAACGAGAAGTTGTCCGAAATCTGGACGTCGTTGATATATTTGTCGCGCAGGCCGCATTTGAATTTGAGCATGTCGACCAGCTTGCGTGCCGTGTAGCCGTCGCGTTTGCCCACGGCCAGGAACAGCCGCGCCGTACCCTTGCGGTCGACCGAGAAGGAGCGTATTTCGGGGTAGTTGTTCTGGTCGAGCTCGCTGCGGAACGCCAGGCGCAGCAGCGCACCCAGGGCTATGTCGGGGGTGTATTCGGCGAGCAGCTCTTCGGCGAATTCCTTGTACCCGTCGTAGCTTTCGTTTTCGACGATCTCCTGCATCTCCTCCTTGATTTTCAGCCGTTTCATCTCTACGATGTCCTGCGGCGAGGGGAGGGTTTCGCGTTTGATCTCGACCTTGATGTCGCGCATCAGGTTATTCAGGCCGCGGAACTCCGAGGGCGAGACGAACGTGATGGCCGTTCCCTGCTTGCCGGCGCGGCCCGTGCGGCCGATGCGGTGCACGTAGCTCTCCGAGTCCTGCGGCAGCGAGTAGTTGATGACGTGGGTCAGGTTGCCCACGTCGATGCCCCGGGCGGCCACGTCGGTAGCCACCAGGATATTGATCGTGCGGTCGCGGAATTTGCGGAGTATCTTCTCGCGCTGCGCCTGCGACACGTCGCCGTGCAGCACCTCGGCTGCGTAGCCGCGCACCGTCAGGCGCGAGGCGGTTTCGTCGGCGCCGATCTTGGTGCGGGCGAAGATGATGCCGTAGAATTCGGGTTCGACGTCGATGATGCGGGTCAGGGCGTCGAACTTGTCGGCCTCGCGTACCTCGAAATAGATTTGTTCCGTGAGGTCGGCCGTGATTTGCTTGTGTTCCACGCGCACGATCTCCGTGTCGCGCATGTAGGTTTTCGAAAGCCGGATGATGCGCTCGGGCATCGTGGCCGAGAAGAGCAGCACGCGCCGCTCGTCGCTGGTGTGGCTCATGATCTCTTCGACGTCCTCGACGAAGCCCATGTTGAGCATCTCGTCGGCTTCGTCGAGCACGAGGTAACGGACGTTTTCCAGTTTCATCGTGCCGCGGCGGATGTGGTCGAGCACGCGCCCCGGTGTCCCGACGACGATGTCGATGCCTTTGGCAAGGCGACGCAGCTGTTCGCTCATCGCCGCACCGCCGTAGATGGCCGTGATCGAGAGTCGTTTTTCGCGGTTGTAGGAGAGCAGTTCTTCGGCCGCCTGGAGTGCGAGTTCGCGTGTCGGTACGAGGATGATGGCCTGTATCGGCCCGCGGGCGGGTTCGAGGGTCTGGAGTATCGGCAGTCCGTAGGCTGCGGTTTTGCCCGTGCCGGTCTGCGATTGCGCGATGATGTCGTTGGGTTTTGTGAGCAGGTGGGGGATGGTGAGCTTCTGGATTGCGGTGGGCGTCTCGAATCCCTTGGCGCGTACGGCTTCGAGCATCTGCTCGGAAAGCCCCAGGGCGCTGAAATCGTCTGTAATGGTCATGTGCATGTTTTATTCGGCACAAAGGTACGATAAAAAGCCGAAAAATGTGTAAAACGTGAAAAAACCGTGATTTACAACCCGTGTTTTGGTTCGGGGACATGCCGTTTGCCGCGGTTTGCAGGGACGGCGGTTCGCCCGTTTCAAATATTTTTGTTATATTTGCCCGAATTTTTAATCTAAATAGGATGGCATACAATTTATTGAAAGGCAAGAAGGGCCTTATTTTCGGAGCACTCAACGAGCAGTCGATCGCATGGAAAGTGGCGGAACGCGCCGTTGAAGAAGGGGCCGAAATCGTCCTTACGAATACTGCCGTATCTATTCGCATGGGTACAATCGGCCGGTTGGCTGAAAAATGCAATACGATCGTCGTCCCGGCCGACGCTACGAGCGTCGAAGACCTGGAAAACCTAATCGACAAGACGATGGAACATTTCGGGGGCAAGTTCGACTTCATGCTCCACTCGATCGGCATGTCGCCCAACGTCCGCAAGGGGCGCACATACGACGACCTGGATTACGATTACCTCTCCAAGACGCTCGACATTTCGGCGATCTCGTTCCACAAGGCGATCCAGGTGGCCCGCAAGAAGGACGCCATCAACGACTGGGGGTCGATCGTGGCGCTCTCGTATATCGCGGCACAGCGTACGCTCTACGGTTATAACGACATGGCCGATGCCAAGGCGTTGCTGGAGTCGATCGCCCGCAGTTTCGGGTATATCTACGGCCGTGAGAAGCACGTGCGCATCAACACCGTGTCGCAGTCGCCGACGCCGACCACGGCAGGAAGCGGCGTGCTGGGAATGGGCGACCTGATGAATTTCGCCGAGAACATGTCGCCGCTGGGCAATGCCTCGGCCAACGACTGCGCCGACTATGTGCTGACGCTTTTCTCGGATCTTACGCGCAAGGTGACGATGCAGAACCTTTACCACGACGGCGGTTTTTCTTCGATGGGTATGAGTCGCCGCGCCATGAAGACCTACGAAAAGGGGATGCGTTTCGAGGACGTGCACCAGAACCAGTACCCGTTCGGCGAGGAGGGGAAATAACGCCCGTAGGATCCCGCAGAATATAAGGCCCGTGGGCCGTGAGGTTTACGGAGAACCGCTCTTTGGAGCCGGCAGCAGGATATTCGTTATCCGGCAGCCGGCTCCTCGTAATTCAGGCCGGGGGAGCGGTTCCTGCCGGCACCGGTTGCATACGGCGGCGGATATAAATTCCTATTTCGTCCGGGGCGGTTGGGCGGGACGTACCGGGGTGCCCGCCGCGTTGTGTTTGGCGGCTTCGAGTATCTCGACGACGGTCACGTTGTTTTCGAGCGCCGAGAGGTCGTACGGCGCCATCGTTATTTCTCCACGAACCAGTGCGGCAAGGTAACGGAACGAATCGTCGTAAGGAGCCGGCAGCCGTTGCGGGGTGAGGTGCGTTTCCCTGCCGCCGGTGTACAGGCGCATGTCGGTCGCGGTGTCCTGGTAGATATATCCGCGGCTGCCGTAGATATGCATGTCCTTGCGGTTCATGGGCCAGTTCCACGATGCCATTATCTCTACGGTTGCCGTCGGGTATTCGAGCACTATCGTGGCGTCGTCGTCCACCTTCGGGTAAATGTGCGGCTTCTGTTGTTTGAGCACGCCGGAAACCTTCAGCGGCTTTTCGCCGAGGAACATCTTGGTGGCGAGGTTGGCGCCATAGCATCCGAAATCCATGACTGCGCCGCCGCCGTTCAGTTTCGGGTCGGTCAGCCATGCCAGGAACTCGGGGCCGCACCCGATCTCGACGGGCCCCTGATGCCCGTCGAAAATATTCATTCGGGTGATTTCGCCTATTACGCCCGTCCGTACGAGCCGGAACGCCTCGTCGTTGGTGGCGTACCATGTGGTTTCGTAGTTCGTCATTACGATGATGCCGTAGCGGCGGGCCAGGTCGGCGATGCGGTGTGCATGCTCGACGCTGACCGCCAACGGTTTCTCTACCATTACGTGAATGCCCCGCGGGGCGCATGCTTCCACCACCTGCAGGTGGTCGTAGACGGGCCCGAACGCCACTACGGCTTCGGGTTTGGTCTGGTCGAGCATTCGGGCGAGGTCGGCATAGAACAGCGCCCCGTCGACTTTGTCGTGCAGGTGCGTGGCGGCACGGAGACTGTCGTTTGCCTCCCATACGCCCACGACCGTGAAATCTCCGCGGTGGGCTTTACTTATCACTTCGTGGATATGCCCGTGCGACACTCCCGCAACACCTATGCGGAGCGGTTCGGCCGCCCGGAGGGCGGCCGGTGCGCACAGGACGGCCGCCATTATCAATATGCTGGTTTTCATGCTCTCCTTTTATTGTTCCCACGTAGGGATCGCCGCCTGCCGTTTGCCGATGCGGGCTGCGGGTTTTTTATTCGGGCGGTTCCGTGTCCCGGCCGGGTTCAGTATTGGTGGTCGTCCCCGCGTATTTCCTCGCGGGTGATCGGCTTGCGGTTCATCGCCCGCCATGCGTACCAGATGTAGGCTGCGACGAAGGGGATCAGCAGCGAGACGATCGACATCACCTTGAGCGTGAAGAGGCTCGATGAGGAGTTGTAAATCGTCAGCGACGACTGCATGTCGGCCAGCGACGGGTAATAGGCCGTGTCGTTCCATCCGGCGCAGAGCAGCAGCGCCAATACCGTCAGTACCGTACCCGCACCGCCGAACCAGATGGCGTTGCGCCGGCCGCGCCAGCCCAGGCCGATGCTCCACAGCACCGCCACTACGCCGAGGAGCAGCACCACAGCGAGGTAAGGCATCTCGATGAAGTTGTGCAGGTATTTGTACGGCTCGATGGAGATCCGGCCTGCGGCATCGACCGCCCGGCCGTCGGCGAAGAGCAGCATGCCGAGCCACGCTACGAAGAAAAGTACGAAACAGACTGCCGCGGGGATCATCCGCTGGCGGGCACGTTCGTGGATGGTCTTGTCGTCGATGTTATTCATGAAATACTGGCAGGCCAGCGTCATGGCGAGGAATGTTACGGCAATGCCCAGAAAGACGTTCGAGATATCCGTAAGCGCTTCCAGCCCGTGCCACGGGGTCGTCCACTGCGAAATGACCGTCGCGCTGCCGCTTCCGGCGCCGTAGGCCAGGTTGAGGCGGTCGACCGTGAAGTTTGCGCCCGTGAAAAGTGTCCCGACGGCCGTGCCCAGCAGCAGCGGCCCGGCGATGCCGTTGATCATCAGGAATACGTTGAATGTCTTTTCGCCGAAGACGTTGCCCGGTTTGCGGCGGTATTCGTAGGCCACGGCCTGGATGACGAACACCAGCAGGATCGCCATCCATACATAGAACGCGCCGCCGAACGACGTGGAGTAGAAGAGCGGGAACGAGGCGAAGAATGCGCCGCCGAAGGTCACGAGCGTCGTGAAAGTGAATTCCCATTTGCGGCCCAGCGAGTTGACCAACATGTTACGTTCCTCTTCGGTCTTGCCGATGTCGTAGAGCAGCCCCTGCCCGCCCTGTACGAAGAGCAGGAATACGAGCAGTGCCCCTAGCAGGGAGATAATCAGCCACCAATAGTGTTGCAAAAGTACCAGGGTATCCATAGTCGTTTACTGTTTTTCGTTTTCGGGCCCGATTTTGATCTGGCGGAACATGATGCTCAGCTCGGCGATCAGCAGCGCCGTGAAGAGCGCGAGGAAGATGAAGAAGGTGGCCGATACCGACCCGGGGCCGATCTTCGAGGCCGCGATGCCCACGGGCATCAGATCCTGGATGGCCCACGGCTGGCGTCCGACCTCGGCCAGCACCCAGCCGGCCTGTGAAGCGAGGTAGGCCAGCGGGATCGACCATACGGCGACCCGCAGCAGCCAGCGCTTGTCCGCCAGTTTATCCTTGCGGTTGAGCCACCAGACGATGCCCAGCAGCAGAATGAAGAAGCACCCGGCACCGACCATCACACGGAACGAGTAGAAGAGCAGCGGTACGTTGGGGACGATCTGCTGCGGGGTGTCGAGGTAGCCGTACCCGAAATAGGCGAAATATTCGCGCAGGAACTCTTCGCCCTCGGGCTTCGAGGGGTCGAACTTGGCGATGATTTGGTCGATCACCGCCTGGTCGCCGGCCTCGAGCGCTGCCCGGTAACGGGCCAGTTCACCTACAGCGACGCGGCCCCGTTCCATCTTCTCCGCGGCCGACATCACGCCGTATTTCTCGTTGCCGTTCACCAGGTCGTTGATGCCCGCCACATAGGCGTCGGCGTCGCGGAAACTCATGATCGAGAGCAGTTTCGGGATGTCGATCTTGAAATAGAATGCGTCCTCGTTCGAGGTGCGTTCCGCCTCCGGCCTCACGATGCCGATGGCCGTCAGAGGCGCACCCTGCTGTCCGTCGTAGAGCGCTTCCATGGCCGCGAGTTTCATCGGCTGCACGCGGGCGATGACGGCGCCCGACTTGTCGCCCGTCATCGCCGTGACGAGCGCGAATACGAAGCCGAAGGCCGAGGCGATGGCGATGCTCTTGCGGGCCATCTTCTGTTCGCGGTGCCGGAGCAGGTACCAGGCGCTGACGCCCACGACGAACAGCGCCGCCAGCACGAACGACGAGGTGATGGTGTGGAAGAACTTGTTCATCGCCACGGGCGAGAAGAGCACCTCCCAGAACGAGGTCATTTCGTTGCGCACGGTTTCGAGGTTGAACGTACATCCCACGGGGTGCTGCATCCAGGCGTTGGCGACCAGGATCCACAGTGCCGAGAGGTTCGCGCCGATGGCCGTGAGCCATGTCGCCGTGAGGTGGAAGCCTTTCGAGACCTTGTTCCAGCCGAAGAACATGATGGCGATGAAGGTGCTCTCCATGAAGAAGGCCATGATGCCCTCGACGGCCAGCGGGGCACCGAAGATGTCGCCCACGAAATGCGAGTAGTTCGACCAGTTGGTGCCGAACTCGAATTCGAGGATGATGCCCGTTGCCACGCCGATGGCGAAGTTGATGCCGAACAGGCGCATCCAGAATTTGGTCGTGCGCTTCCAGAACTCATCGCCCGTGCGGACGTAAAGGGTCTCCATGATGGCGATGATGAACCCCAGCCCCAGCGTGAGCGGGACGAAAAGCCAGTGGTAAATGGCCGTCATGGCGAATTGCGCACGCGACCAGTCGACTGTTTGTAGATAATCCGATAACATAAGCGATGGTTATTTGTCGGGGGTTAGTTCTTTCATGACCGAACGGCTGCGCTCTTCGGGGCTCTGCCCGGCCAGGAAATCGGGAAAAAAGAATACCTTGAGGATTGCGAACAGGATGAACAGCTTGACCAGGATGATGGCCCACAGGGTTTTGCCTACGGTCATGCTCCGGAACCCGTCGAGGTAGAACCGGAAGATCTTTTTGATTGTCTGTGCCGCCATATCCGTCGCTATGTTTTACCAAAATTAGATAAAATTTCGGAAATAAAAAACAATGCGCCCCGAAAAGTCGCACTCGCATATCTTCCGGTCGGAAATGGTTATCCCCGGTACCGGGTGTGCGGATATGTGGTAAGTTTTTCGTATTTTTGCCGTCCGTATGGTTAATGGGAATCCGGAATCGGGAAAGAACGCGGTGAAGCTGCCTTCGCCGTGGGTGTCGGTGCTGCCGCTCGCGGTGCTGACGCTGCTGCTTTACGTGGTCATCCGCTGTTTCGGCGGGGACGCGATCAACGGCGGCAGCCAGATCGCGCTGCTGTCGGCCACGTCGGTCTGCGTCATGCTGGCCATCGGTATTTACCGCTGTAAATGGGCGGTCTTGGAAGAGGCGATCATCGACAATATCCGGGCTTCGGCTTCGGCGATCATCATCCTGTTGCTGATCGGCGCCATTGCCGGGTCGTGGATGGTGAGCGGTGTGGTGCCGACGATGATCTATTTCGGGCTGAAGATCCTGCACCCCTCGTTCTTCCTGGTCGCCTCGTGTGCCATTTGTGCGGGCGTGTCGCTGATGACCGGCAGTTCGTGGACGACGATCGCCACGATCGGCGTGGCGCTGATGGGCATCGGGCAGGCCATGGGTTTCCCCGAGGGGTGGATCGCGGGGGCGATCATCTCCGGCGCTTACTTCGGCGACAAGATCTCGCTCCTGTCCGATACTACGGTGCTCGCGTCGTCGACCGTCGGGGTTCCGATTTTCACGCACATACGTTACATGTTGTATACGACCGTCCCGTCGTTCGTCATCGCGCTGGCGGTTTTCGTCATCGCGGGGCTGACGCTCGATCATACGGGCGGCACGCATGCCGGGATGTATGCCGAGTCGTTGCGCGGGACGTTCCGCATCACGCCCTGGTTGCTGGCGGTGCCCGTGGCGACGGGCGTGCTGATCGTGCGCAAACTCCCGGCCATCGTGACGCTCTTCTGCGCCGCGGTTTTCGCCTGCATAGCCATGCTGCTGGCGCAGCCCGAACTGGTGGCGAAGGTGGCCGGAGTCGGAGGGCTGGATTTCATGTCGGGGTTCAAGGGCGTGCTGATGAGCTGCTTCGGCCCGACGGCGATCCCTACCGGAAGCCCGCAGCTGGACGAGCTGGTTGCGACGCGCGGCATGGCGGGCATGCTCAATACCGTATGGCTCATCATCTGCGCCATGTGCTTCGGCGGCGTGATGACCGGCAGCGGGATGCTGGGGGCGCTGACCTCCGTTTTCCTGCGCTTCGTACGCCGTGCCTTCTCGGCCGTGGCTTCGACCGTCGGCGCGGGCATCTTCTTCAACCTCTGCACCGCCGACCAGTATATCTCGATCATCCTTTCGGGGCGCCTTTTCCGGGAACTTTATGCGGAGCAGGGGCTCGAACCGCGGCTGTTGAGCCGCTCGGTCGAGGATTCGGCCACGGTCTGCTCCGTGCTGGTGCCGTGGAACTCGTGCGGCATGACGCAGGCCACCGTGCTGGGTGTTTCCACATTCGTCTACATGCCTTACTGTATTTTCAATATTGTCAGTCCCCTGATGTCGCTGATGGTGGCGGCCATCGGGTGGAAGATCAAAAGAGCCGCAGGCACTGCGGCGCATCCGCATTAAATTATGGAATATAAGATGGATACCGGACTTGTGATATTCGACCTCGACGGCACGCTGCTCAATACGATCGGCGACCTGGCTGTCGCATGCAATGCCGTGCTGGCCATGCGCGGCCTGCCGCAGCATACCTATGACGAATACTGCCATTTCGTGGGCAACGGCATCATGCGGCTCGTGGAGCGGGCGTTGCCCGAAGAGCTCCGCACGCCTTATACGGTCGCGGCCGTGCGCGCGGATTTCGTGAAATATTATACCGAGCATATCGACGTTTATACGAAACCCTACGAAGGAATTCCGGAACTGGTTGCGGAGATTGCGCGGCGAGGTGTCCGTATCGCCGTGGCATCCAACAAGTTCCAGACCGGAACGGAAAAACTGATCCGGTTGTTTTTCCCCGGTGTCGAATTCGCCGCGGTCTTCGGCCAGCGCGAGGGCGTGCCGCTCAAGCCCGACCCCGCGGTGGTGGAGGAGATACTTGCGCTTACGGGCGTGGCGAAGGAGCGGGTGCTCTATGTCGGCGACTCGGGCGTGGACATGCAGACAGCCGCGGCCGCCGGTGTCCGCTCGGTCGGAGTGACGTGGGGGTTCCGTGAGCGCGCCGAACTCGAGGAGGCCGGGGCGCGGCACATCGTCGACAGCCCGGCCGGGATATTGGAGCTGTTATAGTCCGGGGGGGGCTCTCTGTTTGCCCGGCTGTCCGGATCCTTTTGAGGATTCTTCCGAATTTTATGCTGAAAATGTAAATTTTTCCCGAAAATTGCATTAATCCGGGAAAAAGATGTATATTTGTTCCCGAGTAGTAACATATGGCGAAGAACAACAATACCGAACGTGACCGGGATGCTACCGAACAGCGTATGCTGAAGGCGGTGGGAGAGATGATCCGCAGGGATGGCTTCGAGAAACTCGGGGTCAATGCCGTCGCGGCGCATTGCGGGGTCTCGAAAATCCTTATCTACCGCTATTTCGGTTCGCTGGACGGACTGCTGGCCGCCTATATCCGGCAGCACGATTTCTGGATCAATTTTCCGCTCGACATTCCCGGCCGCGCGCATTTGCCCGAATTCCTGAAAAAGACGTTCCGCACGATGATCGGGCGTTTGCACGGCGACCCTACGCTGAGGCGCCTGTACCGCTGGGAGTTGTCCTCGAAGAACGAACTCGTGGCGGCGCTCCGCAGGCAGCGCGAGCAGGCCGGGCTGGAGTTGATCGCCCGGGTGTCGCGGAAAACCGGGCTGCCCGAATCGGAGGTGGCCGTGCTGGCTACTTTCCTGACGGCTTCGGTGACCTACCTTGTGCTGTTGGAGGAATATTGCCCGGTTTACAACGGGATTCCGATCGGAGAGGCTGCCGGCTGGGAACAGATCGTCCTCGGGATAGACCTGCTGATTGACAAGACTTTCAAGGAATGACCGGCCCGCGGGGCGGGAAGGTATATATATTTTTTATAACGAATGTTACCAATAGGTAACAAATTGAAAACCAAAAACAATGAGAAAGATGGTAATGGCATGGATTTTACCGTTCGTATTGCTTGGTTCCTGCGATAAGGAGCTGGTCGAATATGAAAAGGGAAGCGTGGAAATTGTCGTGGAACGGGGCGACGCATGGCTGCATGATTTTCCCCTGTTCCTGGGGATTAAAAGGAAGAACCCGCCGCAGATCGCGGTCTGGATCGAAGATGCGCAGGGGCGCTACCTCTCCACGGTTTATGCGAGTTCCAAAATCGCCACCCAGTCCTGGCTGGCGGCGGGCGGAAACCGCCGCAGGGAGGCGCTGCCTCACTGGTGCCATAGCCGGGGTGTGCAATATGCCGACGGGCTTTACCTGCCGACGAAAAGCGAACCGCTGGCGGACGGCATATCGGGTGCCACGCCGCGCGGCAGTTTCGACCTGAAGCTCTCGCCCGGGGCGGGGCTCGATCGGTTCGTCGTAAAGGTCGAGGTGAACCATTCGACCGATTTCAACGAAACCTATCCCGAATCGGCCAAGGAGGGGGAGCCCGCTTACTCGGGCGGGCGGCACGGGAGCGGCCAGCCGGCCGTGGTCTATGCCGCCGACGTCGACCTGTCGTCGGGCAGGGAGCAGTTCGAAGCCGTGCTGGTAGGCCACAGCAGTCCCGACGGAAGTTCGGGCGGGATAGACCCCGATATTTCGGGGCTCACTTCGGCGCTCCGGATCGTGGAACGCATTACGATCCGTGTCCGATGAAGGGGCGATCCCGAGTATTGGCCGCGGCGCTGTGCGTGCTGCCTTTCCTTGCCACCGAGGTGCCGGCGCAGGAGTTTCCCCGCTTTTCCTGTTCGACGTCCGTAGGGACGGGCTTCGGCCTGACCCGCCCGTCGTCGGTGCCCGTCGTCTGGCGCGTGACGGGTTATTACAATGTGAGCCGCCGTTTTTCGGTCGGTGCCGGAACGGGGGTTTCCTGCTATGAAAAAACGCTCGTGCCGCTCTTTGCCGATGCGAAGTTCCTGCTTACGCGCCGCCGCAGCTTTACGCCCTATGCCGGGTGCGCCGCCGGATATGCTTTCGCACCGCGCAGGGATGCCAACGGGGGACTGCTGCTCAATCCCGAACTGGGGGTGCAGTATGCATTGCGCTGCGGTGTGCATCTGTTCTTCGCGGCGGGCTATGAGTTGCAGCGGCTGGAGCGGCTCCGGAAATACGAAGGCCGCTGGTTCTCCGCCGAATTTGCCGAGCAGCTCAGCCACGGCACCCTCCTGCTGAAGGTCGGGGTGCTGTTCTGAGCCTCGGTCAGCAGTAGGCCTTGACGTCGGCGGGGGTGATGCGCTCCTCGCTGAGTATGATGAGCCGCTCGATGACGTTGCGCAGTTCGCGGATATTGCCGCTCCAGGGCATCGTTTGCAGTTCGCTAAGCGCTTCTTCCTCAATGCGTTTTGCCGGGATGTGGTATTCGGCACAAATTGTGTGTATGAAATGGTCGACCAGCAGCGGGATGTCCTGCGCATGTTCGCGCAGCGCCGGGACGCGCACGACGACCACCCCGATGCGGTGGTAGAGGTCTTCGCGGAAATTGCCCTTCCGGATCTCCTCGCGCAGGTTCTTGTTCGTGGCGGCGATTACGCGCACGTTGACCTCGATGTCCTTGTCGCTGCCTACGCGGCTGATCCTGTTTTCCTGAAGCGCCCGCAACACCTTGGCCTGCGCCGCCAGCGACATGTCGCCGATCTCGTCCATGAACAGCGTGCCGCCGTCGGCCTGCTCGAACTTGCCCCTTCGCTGCTTGATGGCCGAGGTGAAGGCGCCGCGCTCGTGGCCGAAGAGTTCGCTCTCGATCAGTTCCGAGGGGATCGCCGCGCAGTTGACCTCGACGAACGGAGCCGCGGCGCGGTTGCTTTTGGCGTGCAGCCAGCGTGCGACCAGCTCTTTGCCGGTGCCGTTTTCGCCCGTGATCAGCACACGCGCTTCGCACGGCGCGACCTTGTCGATCAACAGGCGGACGTGTTCGATCTGGGGCGAGGTGCCGATGATATGCTCCGTCTGCGCACAGTGTCCGCGGCGGGTGCGGCGTGCCGGGGCCGCCGCGGGGGCCTGCACCGGGGCCGGGTCGTCGATCGTGCGGTGGATGGACTGCAGCAGGCGGTTCATGTCGATGGGTTTGGTCAGATAGTCCTGGGCACCGTTGCGTACGGCTTCCACGGCCGAGTCGATCGACACCTCGGATGACAGCACGATGAACGGGACGCCCTTGTCGGGGATTTTGCACCCGGTGTCCGACAGGATGACGTCGAACGGGATTTTCTCGCACATGACGGAGGCCGCCTCTTCGTCTTCGGCGGCCTCCGTCGAGAAACCTTCGTATTCGAGCCGCTCGCGCAGCGTGTTTCGCATACTTTTTGATTGGTCTAAAATTAAAACCTTTGCCATAGCTTGTTTTTCCTGAAATTTTACCTACTTTTGTCCCAAAGTTATGACTTTCTGCGGTGTAAAACCAATCTTGTAGGGTCTTGCCGGATGGGGTGGAAAGTCGGAAAAAACGTCTTGAATCGGTTTACCGCAACGGGCTTGCCGGACGCTCCGGCGGACGGATTGAAACAGTGCGGAAGACCACAAATACAATATGAAAAAGAATTATAACTACACACGACGCAAGTTGTACCTGCCCGAGTATGGGCGTCATATCCAGGAGATGATCGACTCGTTGCAATTGATCGAAGACCGCCGCGAGCGCAACCGCCAGGCGCGTGCCGTGATCGCCGTGATGGGCAACCTGAACCCCTTGCTGCGCGATACGGCCGACTTCACCCACAAACTGTGGGATCACCTTTTCATAATGTCTGATTTCCAACTCGATGTGGATTCCCCCTATCCGCAGCCTTCGCGCCAGGAGCTGACCATTACGCCGCGCCGCATGGCCTACACGCAGGGGCGTATCTCCTATAAGCATTACGGCAAGTATGTCGAGCAGATGATCGCCGGGCTTTCCGGGGAAAAAGACCGGCGTACCATGGCGCGCACGGTGGACAACCTGGCCCGGTACATGCGCACGAAGAGCTACGAGTACAACCAGGAGCATCCCAACAACGAAGTGATCGTAAAAGACATCAAACGCATGTCCGGCGGAGCGATCGAAATCGATGAAGTGGCATTAAATAATCTCCGAAGTGACTATAAACAGCACTTTACGGCACGTCCCCAGAAGGGGCCGCAGCAGCGTCAACAGCAGCGCCCGCAGAAAAACCGCAACCAGCAGCACGGGCGCAATTTCTCGAAAAACAACGGCGCACACCGCAATTCGTCGAAATAAAAAGTGCGCATATCCGGAATTTTGCTATATTTGTAAGCATTTAACTGCGATAACAAGGATAAATGAATAAACAAACGCTTTTCGTGTCCCTGACCACGGCCGTCATGCTGTGCGCATGCCAGTCGTCGAAGGTGAAGATTTCGGGTCGCTTCGTAGGTAACGATGCCAAGGATGTTTATTTGGAACAGGTATTGCCCCTGACGCAGTCGGTGATCGACTCCGCGGTGCTCGACAAGGACGGTAACTATCGTTTCGAGTTGAAGGGCGTGACGAAGACCCCGTCGCTTTATAATGTAATATATAACGGCGAACGCATTCCGCTGTTCCTCGCCGCCGGCGAGAAACTGTCCCTGAATTCCGTGGGGAGCGTCGTACGCAACTATACGGTCGAAGGTTCGAAGGAGTCGGAACTGCTGCGGCAGTTCTACCAGGCTTTCGTTTCGGGCGCGCAGCGGCTGGATAACATCGCGTCGCAGTTTGCCAAGGCAACGCTGTCCGAGGAAGACCGCCAGGCACTGGTAAAGGAGTACACGGCCGAATACTACCGTATCCGCCGCGAACAGCTGCGGTTCATCATCGAGAATAAAGCGTCGCTGGCGGCGGTCTATGCCCTGTACCAGCGGTTGCCCGGGGACACTTACCTGTTCAACGGCGACAGCGACGTGGTTTATTACCGCACGGTGGCCGAGGCCATCGAACAGACTTATCCCGAATCGCCCTACCTGCAATCGCTCATGGGGGAGATCGCCCGCATGGACGCCCGCATCAGCCTGTCGTCCCAGATTACCGAGGCGGGGTATCCCGACCTCGAGCTGTCGGACATCTACGGCAAGAAGGTGCGTCTCTCGTCGCTCGCGGGGAAAGTCGTGCTGCTCGATTTCTGGTCGGCCGAGCTGGGCAACAGCAATACGCTCAATGCCGAACTGAAGGAGGTCTATAAGAAATATGCCGACGCCCCCGTCGCATTCGAGGTCTACCAGGTTGCCATCGACACGTCGAAGCCCCTGTGGATTTCGGCCGTGCAGGAGCAGCAGCTTCCCTGGGTTTCGGTGAGCGACCTGCGCGGGCGCGCATCGTCGTCGCTGGGACTCTACAACGTGCAGAAACTCCCGGCCAATTTCCTGATCGACAAGGAGGGGAATATCGTCGGGAAGGATATTTACGGCAAGAGCCTCGAACAAAAACTCGATGAACTGACCCGTTGATGTACTATTTCGCATCGGATATCCACCTGGGCGCAGGCGGCGAGGCGTTTGCGCAGCAGACCGAACGGCGCTTCGTGCGCTGGCTCGACGATGCGGCGCAGGATGCGGAGGCGATTTTCCTGGTGGGTGACGTCTTCGACTTCTGGTTCGAATACCGGGGCGTGGTGCCCAAGGGCTTCGTGCGGACGCTCGGCAAACTGGCCGAACTGACCGACCGCGGTATCCGGGTGGTATTCTTTACGGGAAACCACGACATGTGGGTCGGCGATTACCTCGCCCGCGAGTGCGGCGTCGAGATACATACCTCGCCGCAGCAATTCTGCCTGAACGGTAAAAACGTCTTCATCGCCCACGGCGACAACATGAACATCGACGGACAGCCGGTGCTCAAATTCCTCAATACGGTATTCCGCTCGCGGACGTTGCGCTGGCTCTTTTCGTGGCTGCTGCATCCCGACCTGGCGATGCGCTTCGGGCACTGGTGGAGCGGCAAGTCGCGCAAATCGCACGGTGCCGAGGAACTCGACGTTTCGCTTACCGAGCCGCTGATCGAATATGCCCGCCGGTATGCCGCCGAGCACGACGTCGACCACTTCGTCTTCGGGCACATGCATTTCCCGCGCGACTACCGCGAGCAGAGCCTGCATGTGATAAACCTGGGGTGCTGGGAGAAATACCCTTCGTGCGCCGTGCTGGACGCATCGGGCGGAATGACTTTAAAAATGCTGGAGAGATGAAACAATACCTCGACCTGCTGCGGCGGATCAAAGCCGAGGGCGTCGTCCGCGGCGACCGTACCGGCACCGGCACCAAAGGCGTCTTCGGACACCAGATGCGTTTCGACCTTTCCGAAGGCTTCCCGCTGCTGACGACCAAAAAAGTATTCCTGAAAGGCGTGATCCACGAATTGCTGTGGTTCCTGGCGGGCGATACCAATATCAAGTACCTCGTGGACAACGGCGTCCATATCTGGGACAACGACGCTTTCCGCTACTACAACGAACTCTGCGTGCGCCACGGCGTGCTGCCCGTCGACCGGGATACGTTCCTGCGTGCGGCACAGGACGGTGTCGAATCGCCCGTCGAAGGGTATCGGTTCGGCGACCTGAACCATGTGTACGGCTATCAGTGGCGCAGCTGGCCCAAGCCCGACGGCCGCTTCATCGACCAGATCGCGCAGGCAGTCGAACTGATACGGCACAATCCCGAGTCGCGGCGCATCATCGTCTCGGCCTGGAATGTCGCCGAGATCGGGGACATGGCATTGCCGCCTTGCCACGTGTTGTTCCAGTTCTACGTGGCCGGGGGAAGGCTCTCGTGCCAGTTGTACCAGCGCAGCGCCGACACGTTCCTGGGCGTGCCGTTCAATATCGCGTCGTATGCCCTACTGACGCTGATGACGGCGCAGGTATGCGGCCTCGAACCCGGCGAGTTCGTCCATACGCTCGGCGACGCGCACCTTTACCTGAACCACATGGAACAGGCCGACGAGCAGTTGTCGCGCGAACCGCGGCCGCTGCCCGTGATGCGGCTGAACCCCGATGTGAAATCGCTCTTCGATTTCCGCTACGGGGATTTCACGCTCGAAGGCTACGATCCCTGGCCGGCGATCAAGGCGCCGATGTCGTTCTGAACCATTTCACTCCCGTCAGGAACGGTGGCGAATTTCTCTGCGCACTGATCCGCTTGAACTGATGAAACAACAGGCGTCCCTGCTTCAGAGACGCCTGTTTCCACAGACAGTTATTTCTCGACGATCTTGATTTTTCCCGGTTTCTTGTATCGGTTGTTTTCGATGACGACCTGCTGCGAGTTCCGAATGTCGATCGTCGGAAGGTCGTTGTAAGGTTTGTATTTCTCCGATAATTCGATGGTATTGTCTCTGAAAATCAGTCCTCCGACGGATTTCGCCCGAAGCAGTTGTTCGTTGAATGTTCGGAAAAGATTGCCTTCGATCGTGATGTTGCGTTCGTAGGGATGGCCCGGAACCTCTTTTTTCTGGTGCGGGTTGATGAATATCGTCGGGAAATCGGCGCCGCCGTATGTGCCGTCTAGGAACTTGTTGTTGCGGATCGTTACGTCGCGCACGGCTCCCGATTCGTACCAGTGATCCATGTCTCCTTCGAACAGAATGGCGGACATCATGGATGAGAATGTATTGCCTTCGATGATGACCTTCCGGGGCGTGCTGACCAGAATACTTCTCGCCCGGTTGTTGCGCACGACGTTGTTCCGGAAGATCAGTTCGGGGTACCACGACATGTTTTCCAGCCCGTCGCCGACCGTGAGTCTGCCTTCGACAGGTGAGGTGAACGTCAGCCGGATGTAATGGGCATTGATGCGTTCCGATTTTTTCACCCGCAGGGTGTGTTTCGCAAGCAGGGTCTGCCCGTCCACGACGTCGATTTCGTCGCCTTTCCCGGCGAATTCATACCCGGCCTGCTGGGGGTGGTTAATGCGGGCGATGACCTGATTGGGCGCCGTGATTCCGGTCACGCGGACGTAGGAGCCGTGTACGTTGGTCGCGTCGTCGAGCATGTTCTCGAAAATGCACTCTTCGATCAGTACGGTTCCCCGGCAGTTGCAGAAGTGCGTGGCGTCCGCCGTGGTCGTTATTATCCGGGGGCTTCCTTTCCGCAGAACCACCTGCAGCCTGCGGACTGTTACGTTGTCGGTCTTTTCGGCGATCAGTCCCATGCCGCCGCAGTGGTGGATGGTTACGTCTTCGACCAGTACACCGGACGAGGCGGTCGCGTGGATCGCAGGCGAATGCCGGTTCTGGGTGAAGACGCCTTTGAATGTCAGGATCGTTCCGACGGGCGGTAAGGCGCGTACGAACCGGGTTTGGAGTTCATACCGGCCGGGGGCCTTCGGCGTAACGCGTATGTCGAAATTGTCCGGCTTGGGAATATAGTAGTCGTCGCTGCGGTAGGCGGTGGCCATGGTGCGGGGGTCGAAAACGATATTTTCGCCCAGAATACGTTCTTCCCAGCCTTCTGCCCGCATGATGAGCTTGCCGTTTTCGAACGCATGGCCGAATTCGTCCGGAATCTCGATTTCGATACGTTGCCGTTCCGGATCCGCAGCCGTAACCTTTCCTTCCAGCGTGAACGGAATTTCCCAGTCGACGGTGAAATTGCGCAGCGTCACGCCGTGCGAATCCTCGATCAGAAACGGGATGATCCGGCCGTGGAAGATGAATTCCGAGCCGCCGCCGTCGATCTCGATGTTCCGCCGTCCTGTCAGCGGGAATGCGAAATGCCGGTATCCATTGTCGTGGTTGGTGATACAGTGGTATTTCCCGGCGGCGAATTCCGGCCAGAAATGGTAGGTGCCTTCGGGGAATACCAGTTTTACCGGGTTGTCCGCCGGGATGTTTTCGAGCAGGGTGTAGATGAACGGGGTCATGTCCTGCGTGTCGTACCGGCCTTTATAGTCTGCGATGTCGATTATTTTGCTTTGGGCATATGCCGTACCGCAGACCATACTCATGAGGAGTATGACGATTCCCATGGGTGGCTTTATACGCATGGCTATTTCTTTACGTTGTTCTTTTCCCAGATTGGCGCACCCGTGTCGGCGCCGTACCGCTTTCCGTGGTTACGCGTCACCTCTTTTGAGTTTTCGACCTCGTTGTCCGACATCTTCAGCCCGTCGACCGACGTGACGACGATTGCCGGGTAGGGACAGTCGGTTACCTTGTTCTTTTGAACGGTGATGTTCATGAATGCGCCCGGATCCGCGACTTTCGCGTCGCCGGTGATGTAGAAGAGCGACAGCGCTCCAGGAGGCAAGCGCGGATTGCCGCGCTCGAACATGCATTCCTCGATCGTATTGCCGACGATCTGTACGTTCGAGGAGAAGCCTCCTCCCATCCATTCGATTTCGGGCGACATGAGTATTCCCTGCATGGCGCATCCGGTTATCTTGTTCGAAGACACTACTCCGTCGATACCCTTGATCAGGATTCCGCGCGAACGTACGTGCCCCACTTCGTTGTCTTTGACGAGGAATCCGCTGCCGACCGCATCGGCATTGAAAACCACGTCGCCGGGGCCGATTTCGAACGGCATCTGCTTCACCTTGAGCCGGAACCCGAGTTTGTAGGAGGGTTTCGACAGCAGCGAGGGATAGCCCCTCGTCACGGCGTTGCGCTGCTCTTCGGTCGGGTCGAAGCGGTTGATCGAAACCAGCCGGAGCTCGCCTTTGCGTTTTCCATCGTAACCGACCACAACCAATCTGTCGCCGCGCCGGAATACGGGGTGAGTTTCGCGCGTCACCAGGTCGATCGTCCTCTTTGCGGCATCCGCCGATCCGACCGGGAATGAGCGTCCGCAGACGATGATACAGTCGTCGCCGTTATGGCCCACCTTGCACCCCGTGACAGTCGGGCCTTTTCGGGCCTGACTGCTGTGGATGCCGTCTGCGTTGCCTGAACGCAGGCGGGGTGCGATGCCCTGTGGCATGGGGCCGCGATCGACAACGCAGTTCTTGTATTCGTTGGCGTAACCTTCTTTCTCGAAGAAAGAAAAGGTATTGGATCCGTATACCGTAACGTTTTCGAGTTTGGTGTTGTAGCACTTGTTGAGCATGATGGTATGGACGCCGGCATTTGGTTTGTCCGTTTTGACGTCCATGACTACCAGATCCCCGACCTGCTCGCCTGCGCTCCACGTTCCGTTCTTGACGGCCCGGAAGAGGTTGTGACCGAGCTGTTTCAGCTCGGAGTAGTTGCTCGTGTAGGTGGTGATGCTGTTGCGCTTGAGCAGGCGTGTCTGCGGATCGTAGAACTGCACGCGGTTGGCGGCCAGACCGGTTACGGGATACCCCTTGTCGATCCGGACGTCGAACCAGCTTCCGTCTTCGGCCACGGCCGTAATCTCGCCCTGCGTAAAGCAGAGCGGATCGTAGTCGATGGTCAGGTCGCGCAGCTCCACCCGCACGCAGTTGTAAAAGCTGAACGCCTGCTCCTGATTGTTGCAGATGACCGTCGATCCGTTGCCGTTAATGTGGACATCGGTCAGGTTGTGGAACTTGTACGGCCCATTGTTACGCACGTCGAGCGTATAGGTGCCTTTGGGTATTTCGATGAGGATCTGGCCTTTCTGTCGGTCGAGGATCTCGTATAGATCCGGGTAATTCTGTGCTGCCGCAGATGTCGTGAGGCATGCGACAGCACAGAAAACAGTCAGTTTGTTCATCTGAATAGGGTTTGTTGTCGGAGGTTACCCGCAGGAATCGTCAGATCGTCTGCGAGTACCCCGGATTTTGGCTCAGGTTTTTGTTCACTTCGCGTTCGCGCTTGGGTACCGGCATCCATATCTTGTACGGTTTGTAATTGTTCTTGATCGGCTCCATCTGCGGGGCGAAGTAGTAATATTTGTTGCCGGTGTCATTGACGGTTTTTATTCCGCCGATCACCTCCGTCATTTTGCCCGTGCGGATCAGGTCGATGCGTCTCCAGCCCTCGACGCAGAGTTCGCGCGAACGTTCGTCTAGCAGCTCTTCCATGAAATCGGTCTTATAGTAGGCCGAATTCATGGCGTTGAGCGCCGATTCGTCGAGTTTCCCCTCCGTGTCGGTGCAGGCGCGTTTGCGCACCTCCTCGACCAGTTCGCGCGCAAGGGATTCGTTGCCTGTTTTGTAAAGCGCTTCGGCGTACAGTAGTACGATGTCGGCAAAGCGAAGCATCGGGAAGTCGATATTGCTTGCCCACGTCGGAATGCCCTGCGACGTTCTGACTGCGGGATCTGACTGGCGGAACTTACCGTGGCAGAGGTTGGCGCCCGATGCGTAAAGCGCCACGGGACTGAAATATTTCGCTCCGTTGACCGTCGTATAATCGGTGACGTTGTTACCCAGACTGCCGCAGAGGTTCCAGGCCATGCGGCTGTCCTCGGTCACGTATTTGTCCGACAACTCGCCAGTCGGGCGTATCCAGCCGTAACCGCCTCCGTTCGTGCCGACGTTACCTTGCGGCCCGGCCCAGTAGGCGAAGAGGAAATATTCGTTCGAGCCGCCTGCTCCGGTTTGCATGACCATCATGCATTCCTCCTTCTGACTGCTTTTGGTGTCGGCCAGAAAATTGTAATGGTAGGGCCTGATGAGCTTATAGCCGCTGTGGGCATAAATATCTTCGGCGATGGCCGCGGCTTTTTTCCAGCACGCTTCGGCATCTACCCAGTCGAAACTGTTGATCGGTGAGCCGAGTTCCTGTCCTACGCGGTTCTCCTTGCAGGATGCCAGATAGGTATACATCTTGAGCAGATAGCTGCCCGCGGTCCATTTGTTTACGCGGCCGCTTACATTTGAATTGCGGTCGGGAAGTTCCTTATAGGCTTTGTCGAGATCTTCCTCAATGCAGGCGTAGACCTTGTCGAGCGGTTCGCGCGGAGCTTCGGCCGACGAGTTGGGCGTGTTCGGCAGGGGGACTTCGCCCCAGAGCCACGCCTGATAGAGCCGGTAAAGGCCGCGTAGCAACTTAGCTTCGTTGACGATTTCGTCACGGCGTTTGGGATCCATGTCGATAGCCGGAACTTTCTGAATGATGTGGTTGGCACGGTCGATGCCGACGAAGAGTCCGAACCATGCCATCGAGACAAAGTCAGCCTCTTCATTGTAACCGCAGCTGGCGATGATCTGATGATGCGGGTCACTGATGCCGTTGGGGGCGATCTCGTCGCCGAGCATCATCAGGTAGTGCATGCCGCGTCCCCAGAGGGGCTGGTTGCCGGTTCCCTGAATTGATCCTGCGTTGAGTATGTCGTATACGCCCGTGAGGGCCAGCTCCGCATTCGCGGCAGTGGTATAGAGGTCGTCGCCCGAAACGAACGAATAGGTTTTTTCGTCGAGAAAACTGGTGCAGCCCGCCATCGCCGTGCAAAGCAGGAACGCAGTCGTGTATTTTAGTGCTTTCGAATAGAACGTTTTCATATCGCTGTTTTAGTATTTGATTGAAACTCCGAAAAATACGGATCGTGCACGCGGATAGTTAGTGTAGTCCAGTCCGGGAATCAGACGATTCCAGAACGATACTTCCGGATCATAGCCCGAATAGCCTGTGCATGTGAAGAGGTTTTCGGCCGTGACGTAGACCCGCAGGTGGGAGAGTCCGATTTTCCGCGAGATGTGTGTGGGCAGCGTATAGCCTACTGTCAGGTTTTTCAGGCGGAGGTAAGAACCGTCCTCGACGTAGTAGCTCGACATTTCGGTCTTGCCCTCGCCGTTGAGCGACGGATACCTATTGCTAGGACGCTCCTCCGTCCAGCGGTTGCGCCAGTAGTCCGTCGAGACGTTGTTGTAGCCCACGAAACCCTCGTAACGGTAGCGGCCGATGTTGATGATGTCGTTGCCGTAAGACCACTGGAACATGAAACTGAGGTCAAAATTCTTGAACGTAAAGTTGTTGGTCATGCCGCCGAAGTGCTTCGGGTCGCTGTTCGCAATGACCGTTTTGTCGTTGTTCGGGTCGATGACGTTGTCGTTGCCCGCTATGTCCTTGAACTTCATGTCGCCCGGCTTCACGGTGATTCCTGCGAATGACGGCACGCCCTTTTTCAGGTTCCCCTGTTCGTCGAAGTCGGATTTCTGGTAAATGCCGTCGAAGACGTATCCCCAGCCCGAACCGATCGGGTGTCCTACCATGACGCGGCCTACTTCGGTGATGTGTCCGCCGGCGACCTTGACCGGGATCGAGCTGACGTCGCCCAGCGATACGACTTTGTTGCGGTTGAGGTTGAAATTCAGGCTTGTCGACCATGTGAAGTTGCGTTTCTGAATATTGACCGTGTTGATCGTAAGCTCGAAACCTTTGTTGTCCACCTGCCCGATGTTCTGCCACTGACGGTAGGAACCGATCTGGCTGGGAATGTCGGCATGCAGGAGCATATCCTTGGTCTTTTTGTAGTAAACGTCGGCTTCGATGCTCAGTCGATTGCGGAACATGCTGATATCCAGACCTCCGTTGAGCTGATAGGTCGTCTCCCACTTGAGGTCGGGGTTCGATATCTCCGAAGGCGACAGACCCAGCTGTACGGAGTTGTTGTCCCCCGAATAGTAGGTCTTGTCGGTACGGCTCAGCGACTGGTAGGCCGGAATGCGGTCGTTACCCGTCACGCCGTAGCTGAGCCGCAGTTTCATGTCGCTGAAAATCTTTTGCTGCTTCATGAACTCCTCCTTGCCGATGCTCCATGCGAAAGCGGCTGAGGGGAAGTAGCCGTACTTGTTGTTCTTGCCGAACTTGGACGAACCGTCGCGTCGAATCGAAGCCGTGAAGATATACTTTTCGGCGAGGGTGTAATTCAGGCGCAGGAATTCCGATTCGGAGGTGTTGCGTTCGCGGTTGGTTTGTACGTTCTCGGGGAATACGGAGCCCTGCCCGATGTCGAACGCTCCGTTGAAGCTCTGGTTTTCGAATCCTTCGGCGCGGGTGCTGAGACGTGTTGCGGTGTAGCCGCGTAGTTCGAATCCGAGTACGGCGTTGAAATAGTGTTTGCCGCGCGAGATGGCATAAGTCAGCGTGTTGGAGGTTTGCCACGATTCGGCGCCACTCTCCGCGACGACGGCCATGCCGTTTTTGGAGTAGCCCCACGAGGTCGTCGAAGGATACCACTCTTCGGTCTTCGAATTCAGAATCGTACCGCCGCCGCTGATACGCAGCGTCAGGTTGTTGAGGATCTTGTATTTGAGGTAGAGATCTCCGATCGTACGGTTCTGGGTGGATGCCTTGTAGGAGTCGTTGATGAAGGTGATGGGGTTCGTCAGGTTGTAGTTCTCGGGGTTGGATGCTTCGTCATCGTCGTCGCTCACGAAAATTGGCTTGTAGAGAACGAAACTCTGCACCAGTCCGTTGTACGAATTGGCACCTGCATTGGTGACGGCTCCCTTGGTCACGATGTGGGAGAAGTTGATCGTACCGCCGATAGTGAACTGCTTGCTGAGGTCGCTGTCGAAACGGATGCGGCCCGTGAAACGTTCCATCTGATTCTTCTTGACGATGCCTTCCTGATTGAGGTAGCCTGCCGAAGCGGCCACTTTGGTCTTCGCGCTGCCGCCCGAAGCGACGCCGATGTTGTAGCTCTGGATGATACCCGTGCGCATGACCTCCTCCTGCCAGTTGCGGCTGCGGTAGTCGGAGAAGTCCCTCACCTGATCGGGCAGGCCGTCGCCGTTGGTGTCGATACCCCACGCATCACTGGTCGGGAACTTTGCGAAACGGTAGTCCGCGAATTCCTGTCCCTGAAGCACATCGATCGTATTCGACATCCGGGCCAGGCCGACGCTCATGTCGAAATCGACTGAGGCTTTTTCGCCGCGCCCGCTTTTGGTGGTGATGATCACGACACCGTTGGCTCCGCGCGACCCGTAAATGGCCGTTGCCGACGCATCCTTGAGGACGGTGATCGACTCGATGTCCGATGGGTTGATGCCCGCCAGCGGATTGTAGCGCACGTTGGCCGACGTGTAGCTGCTCGTGGCGACTTCGTCGGCATTGACGTCAATCTGTACATCGTCGATGATATACAGCGGCTGTGTTCCAGCATTGATCGAGTTGCCTCCGCGGATCGTAATGTCGATGCCCGCGCCGGGTTCGCCCGAACTGGAGCTGACCTGCACGCCGGCCATGCGGCCCTGGAGCGCATCCATAAAGCTCGTGCCTTTGGATTTGGTGATCTCTGACGTGCTCAGCACGCCCAGCGAGCCGGCGACATTTTTCTTCTGGGCGTCGCCGTAACCGATCTGCACGACGACGTTTTCGATCTGGGTCACATCCTGCTGCAACTCGACCCGCAGATCGGTGCTGCTGCCGACCATGATGTTCTGCGGTACCATACCAATAAACGAGAAGGTCAGGACGGATTGGTGGTTTTTGACGCTTATGGCGAAACGGCCTTTGGTGTCGGTCGTGGTTCCGTTGGTGGTTCCCTGCTCGATCACGCTCGCGCCGGCCATCGGTTCGCTGGTCGCGGCGTCCAGCACGGTGCCCGTTACTCGGAGCTGGGCATAGACGCTGCCGTACGTAAACAGGGCCGATAATAGTAAAAGTAGTACACTTTTCTTCATGGTTATATTCAGGTTGGTTTTTACTGGATGGTATGTCGTGGATCCGATGCCCCCGGAGCCGCCCGTGTCCGGGACGGCTCCGGAGATGTCGGATACGGAATTATCTCATTTCGGCGGACTCTTTGTCGAGCGGTGTATGGCGGATGCACCGCACGGAGTAGGCGTTGGTTCGCTGGTAGTTGTTCAGGTATATGCTGGTGCCGTTGAGCATGATGAAACGCGCCGCATTGGTGAAGATGTTGCCTGCGCCGGCGATGATGGGCATGTTCGTCCAGTAGACGCCGCGGCCTCCCGATACGGTTCCCCCGACGACCGCCTGTCCTGCCCACGGCATTTTGAGCGGGCTTCGGGCGAATACGGCAGCAAGATCGGTCACCTTGTAGGAGGTGTCGCCGTAAACCATCGTTTCGAGTCCGGTGACGGCTTTGGCCATCTCGATGAATTCGTTCACCGTCGGTACGCGGTAGCCCGGAGGGCAGGGATTGTTGTCCTGCGTGGCGGCATCGAGCGGCGCCGCATACGTCTTGTCCTCGAAGCGGCCGCCCCAGAGTCCGTCCCGGTTCGACGTGTCGTCGCGCGCCCAGTCGTGGGGCTCCTTGTTAGTTGGCATGAAACCTTCCCGACCCGACTCCCGGCGGTCGGCGGTGGGAGTGTTCAGCGGTGCGAGGGCATTGACGAATGAACCAGCCGTGGCAGAAGTCCATTTGGTCTTTTCGTGTCCGTCGGCTTTGCGCGACCACTGGAAGAGCGATCCGAAGGCCGCATAGTCATTGGATGCGGCGGCGATGCTTTTGGCACCGAGGTTGCGGTCGAGCCATGTTTGTTCCGTCGCCTGGCCGTTCTCGTCTTTGACGGTGATGTTTACAGGGAAATAGATGATCTTGTAATAGTCGTCATCCGAATCATAGTTGCGATCCTTTACTCCGATCACGGTCACTTCGCATTGGGCGGTTTTCTTTCCGCCGTCGGTGGTCGAGACGTGGATGGTCGTTTTGCCGTGCGATACGGGAACCAGTAGGCCGTTTTCGTCGATTTCGGCGACGAGCGGATCGTCGGAGATCCACTTGAGCTTTTTGTTTGTGGCGCTCTCCGGCAGGATTGTCGGGGTGAACTGGAAGTATCCGACTCCCGGATCAGTTGCGAAGTCGAATGTCTTGGACGTAGCGTCGAGCGTCAGGCTTTCAATGGGAATGCTGTTGTCCACGTCGTCGATCGTGAGGTGGATCGCGTCGTTGACGTGCATGTCGTTGGCTTCGGCTGTGAGCGTCACCTCGCCGAAAGCCAGCGCTGTGACCAGGCCGTTCTTATCCACGGTGGCCACGTTCGTATTGGAGCTGTACCATGCGATTCTCTGGTTGGTGGCATTTTCCGGCGTGATCGTGACCGAAAGCTGATATGTCTTACCGGGATTGAGGTGGAGTTCCCGAACGTCGATACTTACTTTTTCGACATGGATGAATTGCCCCTCGTCATCTTTGCAGCCGGAATGGACAGCAGCGATAGCGGTGATTAGAAAAGCGTAAAGAAGTTTTTTCATATTTTAGGGTTTGTTTGTTGGTTGCATACAGCGGATAAATCGCCTGATCTTATAAGCAAAATTATCAGAATGAATATTTTTTGAATCTCGTGTCGTGAAATAAATTAACGGGAACGGTTTCGGGAACGGTTTGATTAGCCGGGAGCGTTCCCGGAAATGTCTTCAAAAGTGAGAAAACCGCCCTGAAAAAACTTTTTCAGGACGGAATCGGGACTGATTGTATTATTTTCGGGATGCTCCTCCCGCTTCGCCGAATGTGCGTGCCGCGCTATTGCTGCAGCCTTATGTCGGTGGATTCGCGGATGTTGATTCGCGCGTCGAGTACCACCGTGCGGTTCGGGGCATCGGGATTCTTGATTTTTTCCAACAGCAAGTTTGCCGCCGTTTCGCCGATCAGGTCGAGGGGCTGGGCCACGGAACTCAGCTGCGGTTCGGTCAGTAGGGCCGACTGCGATTCCGAGAAGCCCATCACGGCGATTTGCTCCGGAATGCGGTAACCCCTCTTTTTGATGGCCTTGAGCGCTCCGATAGCGAGTTGGTCGTTGAAACAGAACACCGCGTCGGGAATACGATCGCCGTCGAGTATCATATTCATGGTCTCGAAACCGCATTCGCGGGTGATGCCCTTGCATTGGATGAACGTATCGGGTGCGGGGGCGATGCCGTGTTTACAGAGGGCGTCCTTGTAACCCTGGTAGCGTGTGGCTGAGTTGAAAATCCCTTTCGGTCCCATCAGGTGCAGCGGTCGGGTGCGTTTGGTTCTGTTGGCGTAGAGAATGTGCTCTACGGCGAAAAATGCCATCCGGAAATCGTCGATGACCACTTTGCTGGCTTCGACTTCGTTGCTCGGACGGTTGAAGAAAACGATCGGGATTCCGTTGTTGATTAGCCTTCGGTAATATTCGTCGTTGCGATCCTTTTCGGTGACGGAAAGGATGATGCCCTCCACCATGCTGTTTTCCAGCAGATGCAGGTTCTTGAGTTCGATCTCGGCGGATTCGCCTGACTGGGTGATCAGGACATTGAAACCCTCTTTCTCGAAGACTTTCTGTATCTGGATGATGATGCGCGGGAAAAACGAATTGACGAATTCGGGTACGACGACGCCGATGACCTTCGAGCGTCTCCGTATCAGGTTCTGAGCGTATGGGTTCGGCCGGTAGTTCATTTTTTCGGCCATTTCGAGCACCAGCCGTTTGGTCTCGGGCTTGACGTCGGAATGATCGGCCAAAGCGCGTGAAACTGTGGATTTGGATATGCCCAGAGCTTGGGCGAGATCCTTTATCGTGGCATGTTTTATCATTTCCAGCTTTTTCACGCAAAATAGTATTTTTTTTACAGTTTACAAAAAATAAAGATTCCCGGTTCCCGGAAGATTATTCGAGCACGACGATAAATCCCGCATTCTCCGGCAACTGCATGACGAGTGGTTCCGGCGCCGGCAGTGCGACTTCGGCCGTTTGCAGCGAACCGTCCGCCGCGTCGCGGACGATCTGCGCCTTTCGGGCCGTCGCGGGGATGAATCCGGCGGGAATCGTCACCGCGGCGGGAGCGGTGTTCACACCGGCGATGTACCATGTGCCGGCCTTGCGGCGGGCGATGACGGCCAGCCGTCCGATCTCGCTTTGCAGTAATACGACTGTTTCGTCCCATACCGTCGGCAGACGGCGGATGATGTCGAGGGCAGGGCGGTAACGCTTGTCGCCGGAGAGGACGAACGGATTTTCAGCGATCGTCAACAGCGGCGAGTCGAGCAGCAGAGCGAACGCCAGCTGATGGGCGGCCGTCGTGCCGCCGGGCATGGTGAATGCGACCGGAGTGTAGTCTGCGGCGCCCAGTATGCCGCGTGTGAAAGGCAGGGCAGCATTGTGGCTGGCCGGAATGTTCTGGTTTTCGTCGCCGGGCACATAGCGGTTCGGATTGGGGGCGTGACCTTCGTCCCGCATCCGTTTTTCGTAGTTGGCCGTGATGCGGTTGAGTTCAATGCCCCGCACGCCTTCGCGGGTGATTTCATTGGGGTAGGTGCGGATTTCGCCCGTCGGCTTCTGGCAGCCGTGGAGGTTGACCAACAGTCTGCGTCGTGCCGCATTTTTCAGCAGGTGGGTATTGAAGTCGATCTGGCGTATGCCCTCGCCGTTCATGAAATCCACCTTGACACCCTTTATGCCGACCGCTGCGACCGAGTCCAGAAAGCCGCGCATCTGGCGGTAATCGTCCGCCGGGTCGTTGAGTTTCTCCCAGTGGCGCCATACGAATAGTCCCACGCCGCGGGATTCGGCGTATCCGGTCAACTCCTGCAGGAATTTCCATTTGTCGGGACGTTCTTCCCAACCGTCGTCGATGGTGCTGTATTCGATGCCCAGTGACGATGCGGTGTCGATCACCCGCTTTTCGCCTTCGAGGGTCATGAAGCGGCCGTCGATGCCGCTCCACCAGCTCCATAACGAACGTCCGGGCACGATCCACGACGTGTCGGCGAAAAGTTCCGGATCGGGAGCCGGATTGAGACTCGTGATGATGTCGGTGTTTACCAGTGCATCGAGGTCGCGGGCGATGATCGTGACGCGCCATGGGGTGACGATGTCGCCCGACAGCTCGAATCCCTCCTGCTCGGTGAAGTCGGCCCGCAGGCTGGCTCCGGCTTCTGCCCGCAAACGCATGCCGCTGTAGCCGTACAGCGCGGCTTCTGTGATCATCACGTATTCGTCAGGGGTTTGGTAGAGCAACGGCATGGTCTGCACGGGCCCCTGTCGGGAGACGATGTGCAGGCTGTCGGCCGTCGTGGATATCCATTCGCCGGCATAGGTGAGCAGTTTCCATCCCGAGTTCCGCTCGGCGAACCATACCCTGCTCCGGTGGGGTGGCCGCCATTGGGCCGCTTCCCCGTTGACGATCCGTTTGCCGTCTCCCGGCAGAATGAACCGGTAGGCGAAGCCGTCGTCGTAGAGACGTGTCTGGAGCTGATATGTATAGCCCGAAGGGCGATGCGTTACGTCGAAAAGGTATTCATTGCACCGATTCTCTGACACGGCTTTGCGTCCCGTGACGGAATAGGTTTCGTTGATTTTTCGTGTGCCTGCCGGGCGCAGAACCGCATCGCGGAACAACTCCGTTCCGTCGATGGTTACACCCATGGCCGATGTATCGATGATCGTGCGGCCGTCATGAGTTACGCTGTAGCTGAGACCTTCCTTGTCGGCGAATACCTCTGCCCGGATATTACCCGAAGGACTTTTTTGTGCGCTACTGCCGCAACTTGCGGACAGAAGGGCCATGAAGGCGAAAAATGCTGTTTTTCTCACGTTGCGTTATTTTTTAAGTTCCAGAGTTTCCCATTCGATAATTTCGCCCTGCCGGGTAAGGGCTTTTACCGCTATCTCCGTCCGCTCTCCGTCGATGGCCGCCGTATGTTCGAACGGATAGTGGGTGTCTTCGGTCTGCCGTCCGTCGATGGTGAACCAGACTTTCTGCAACTGCGTGTCGTCTTTGGTTAGATAGACGAATACGTTGTTTGCAGCCCGGCCGAAGCTGATCCGCATGCAGCGTACGGCGTCATCCTGCGTCGCGGCGTAAGAGGTTTGCCACTGTTTGCCAGCCGTGAAGAGTGCGGCGAGCTGCGGCCGAATCGGGGTTGGGGTTTCGATCCTGACTGCGGCGATCCCGTTTCCGGTGACACGGATCGGAAAACGTCCGTCGACGAGTGGCCCCGATACGCCCCTGCCGCCTATGACCTGTGTCCTGTAATGCCGGCCTTTCGAATGTCTGCTCAGGGCGTAATCCAGCGCGACCTCCGTTTCGACCGTTTCCGGAGACTGGTTCATGAAAACGATGTACAATGCGTCGTCGTCGACGGCCGAAATGTAGTTGAGTTGCCGGTCGGCCGGTGCCGCCAGCCCCGTCGGCATCCACAACCGGGCTTCGTGGCCGTAGACCGTGCCGGGGAGGTGACCGTAGAATTTGCTTTGCAGATAAGCGTATCCTTCGATGAATTCACCCGGGAAATTCACCTGTCCGTCGCTTCGGTACAGGGCCTGCGTGACGAGGAAGTCGTAAAGCAGCGATATGTGCGGCATGATGTGGTTGTAGTGGAAGGAGTTGGCGCCCAGTTTCATGTGTTCCCGAAGCGGGTAATCCGCCTTTTCGTATACGGTCGTGCGGGCCGTGTTGATGTGGTAGCCCGGGAAGTTGCGGTAGCGCCCTATGACGGCGTGATCCGCCGTGCGGGCCAGGAATTCGTCGCCCGTGTAATGCGCCAGCCGCAGCATCCATGCGGCATAGTTGGCCATGAAGATACCCCGATGCCCGGTACTCGTGCCCGAGGATTCCGGGGTGAGTCCGATTTCCGAAAGCCGCCATGCCGGAACCCGTTCGGCGGGAGCGTCCATCTGCGCATGCCCTTTCGATTTCAGGTATTGGTAGTGCGGGGCCTTCCCGTCGGGATTGACCAGAATGTTCCGATCCGGGACGGCTGGGGAATACCAGATGTACTGCGTGTAGAGTTTGGCCCCGCGGTGGGCGGCCCGGAGATAGGCTTTGTTACCCGTCAGTTCGTACATTTCGAGCAGGTCGATCCATTTCGGGGCAAATCCCGTCCAGAAGAAAAATCCTCCGGCTTCAGGATCGCGGAAATCGGTGGCCGGCGTGTCGATGCGTCGGCGGATGTATCGGTCGGCTCCCGCAACGGCTTTTTTCAGGTATTCGGTCTCTCCGGTGGCCCGGTAAAGGTGCATGGCATTTTTCCATGTGCAGCCTTCTTCGACGACATCCAGATTGCGAGTGCGCGTGGAGCCGTACTCCTTTTTAGCGAAGGAGAGCAGGTAAGGGGCGCTGCCTTTCAGAATGCTGCAGAGCGCCGTCAGTTCCGAAATCGGACAGCAAGGGCCGTTCATACGCCGGGAAGGGTACTGGATGTTCTGTGTCGAATCGGCACAGAAGAGCAGCTTTTCGCGCGACAGCACGTATTCGTATACCGGCAGCGCCCTTTCGAGAAGCATTTTCCGGTTGTCGTTCAGGGCGGCGATTTCCAGCGGATTGAGACTTGAAACGTTTTTCACTGCGCCCGGAACATCCGTCGAATAGGTGCAGCCCTTTTCGTTGTCCAAAAAACGGCTGTAAGGGCCGAGTACGTAGGAGATCATGTTTTCGATCGTCTCGTTGAGCGAACCGAGCGCATTGTTTCGGTTGGTTGTAAAGCCGAACAGGTTCTCTGCGACATTCCGGAGCGCATCCGTGGTGTCGCCCCGCTGTCCGCAGAGCAGTGCGGAAAAAGTGAGTTCCCCGCCTGGGGCAGTTTCGGAGCCGATGCCGCCCGGAACCGGGGCGAACAGCATCGGTGATGCCAAGCCTTTGCGGTCGCGCACGGCGACGCCGAAACGGCTGTTGGCGGCTGTCGGCAGCGGATCGAACGGAAATTCGGCAGGGTGGGCCAAAATGCCGTATGTCGTATTGCGGGAGGTGATGAACGCCGAAGGGACGGGACATCGGAATGCGAGCGTGAGGTAACTTTTGTCGGGAAACCGTTTCTCCTGCCAGATCAGCGGCTGCCAGATTTCGTCGGTTCGCTCCGGCTCTGTTCCCGCGAAACCGGTGAATCCGACCGAATACCAGCCTCCGGTTTTCGCCGTGAGACGGTAGGTGAGAAGGGGATGTCCCGTCGTGGTGTCGGCCGTCAGCTCCGCTGTGATGCGGAAAAGGGCGTTTTCGGGGTAGCCGAAAGTGACTTTGTGCCCTCCTTCCGCACGGTGGGAGGAGGGACGGATGACGATGATGCGTCCTGAATTGAAAATGTCGGCCGTCCGCGATTCGACGGAACCCTCGAGTATCTCATCGTCGAAGCCGTCGCCCGACTGATCGGCCCTGCGATCCGTGCGGTTCAGATCCGGGCAGTCGCTGAGCCATGTAGCCACATTGTACTGTACGTCGGGGATGCCCGCCGGACGCATTTTCAGCTGCGGATCCGTAGCCGAAAAGAGGACGGTGAATTCCGGCAGGTAGTCGGGCAGGAGGTGCTGTCCGCCGAACACGACCGTATGATCGGGTTTCACCCTGAATTCCTGTGCCTGTGCCGGGCGGTATGCTCCCGCCGCGGCCAGTATGATCAGCAGTATGCAGCCGGCTCTTGTCATGGTTCGAGGTCGAATTTCAGGGTTTGTATTCCGTAGCCCGGAAGGGTGATGCCGAACGTTCCGTCGTTGCCCGGCATGATTTTACGGCCGGTTGCGGGATCAGCGGCCGAAGCGGTGTCGATGCGCCTGCCGGGAATGGCCGCGGGATGCACCGTCAGCGTCGTATGCTGTTTCCGGGGCGTGCTGTTCATCAGGATCAGACAGAGTCTGTTCCGATCCGTCGTTATGGCCGACAGAACTTCGATGTCGGTATTGTCTGCGTCGAACAGTCCTTTGACCATGGCCGGATTCGCCAGCTCTCCGTATACGGTTCCCGGTTTGAATCCGAAGATCCGCTGCGGCCCGACTTTCGGGGTCATGAAACCGCGGGGAAACGAAATTTGGCGGCCGCTCCGCATTTCTGCTTCGGCGAAGACGTAATCGGCGATCCATCCCAGTTGCCACCATGCATGGTGCGGGAAGGGGCCGGGCCCTCGGTCGAACTGGCTCCAGTAATAGGTTGCCATATGCGTGTCTGGTGCGAGGTGCGCTTCGCGGGCTGTGGCTGCAGCTCGCGCGAGGTCGAGGAAAAGCCGGTCACCGGTCTCTTCGTACAGCCTTACGAACATGCCGCAATGGCTGGTGAGCAGGATCGGGCCGCTCTTGACCGCCGATCCGGCACAGCCACCGTGCTCGAAGCAGAGCCCGACCTGACTGATCTGCCATTCCTGCATCTTCCGCCCTTTGTATTCGATTTCACGGTCGCTCGGTGTCGGGTGTGTATAGATTGACGTGGTGTACATCCGGGCCGTGCGGAGTGCGGCCTCCCGGTATTTGGCCTCTCCGGTCAGGTCGTGCACGTCGAGCAGGGCTTGCACGGCCTGTCCCGTGGCGAAATCATTGATGAAACGCGCGTCGCCGCAGACGCCGGTGAAGGCTCCCTTGTCCACGGCGTTGCGGACGAACCAGTCGGCGCCCCGTACCGCGGCATCGAGGTATTTCCGTTCTCCGAGCAGTTCGTAGGCGACGACGAAGCCGTAGAACGTGGGGCGAAGGTCTTGCAGGTCGGTGAACAGCGGTTTCCCGTCGTGTTTGCCGTATGCCACGGCAAAACCGCCGTCGGCCTGCTGCAACGACAGCAGCCGTTCGGCTCCGGCTTGGAAGCTGTTGCGCAGCAGCGAGTCGTCCCGCTCGAAAAGCAGGATGTTTCCCAAGTCCATGAGCGTATAGTACGTGATGCCGATAGGTTCGATATGGTCACCCCATTCTTCGACGAACTTTTTCTTTTTCCACAGGTAATACTGTCCCATGGCCGCGCCGTAGTTGGGATCGTCCGCCGGGGCCTGCTGCATCAGTTTGAAATTGCGCATGAAGGGGAGCCGCTCTTCGGTCAGCCGTGGATCGCCAGTCATCGAGGCGAGCATCCACGATGCGCCGATGTCGGAATTCTTCATGGCGTCGCGGTCGGATTCGACGACTCCCCCCAGATAGTCCTGCGCTCCGATGGTCAGCCCCTTGTAATCGGCGGTTCGCCAGAAAGAGAGCGAATCGTCGAGAATGTAGTCCCAGATCGCTTTCATGCGCTTGTAGAGAGGAATGGCCGTATGTTTGAGCGCGAGCGAGTTTCCCAGACCGTAAATGTCATAAACGGCGTGTTTGTGCAGTTCATACCATCCCTTGTCCGTCATGCTGACGCGGAATCCAAATCGGACGGAGTCGCCTGCCTGCCTTTCTGATCCGTCCTGTCCGAGCACCGGATAGTAGAGCGTCGGGGAGAGTTCTCCCTGCCGGTTCATGTGCGAAAGGCCGCACCGCCATGAGATGCCGTGCATGCGCTTGTCGCCCGTATAATCGGAACGGGAGTAGCCACTGTCGGGAATTAGCGCCAGTGTATTTCCCCCTTTTTCGGTCATGGACGTAATCATCGTGGTGACCGTATTGTCGTTGCATACCACCGGAAGGTGGGGCAGCCCTTGTCCGTACATGTAGGCGAGGTGGAATACGGGCTGGATGTAGTCGCCTTGGAAGAAACCCGGAACAACGCTCCAGCCGAGCCGCTCTTCGGGAAGTATGGCCAGTGTGGGTGTGCTCACCGAATAGTATCCCTTACGCGTTGGATAGAATACGCTTTCGACGCGTATGTCCGCCGGATAATCCGGGTCGGGACTCCATGTCGTGCGCAGGCGTCCCAGTTCGTTTCGGGCTTCGAAGCAGACGGTGCGTCCCTTCTTCCAGCCTTTTTCAGGGTAAAAGCGCAGTGCTTCGCCCGCACGGTTCATCGGCACGGAGGAGGTCGCCTTGTTGAAATCCTTGGCAATGTAATGGAACCGTGCAATGTCGAAGTCCATGGTGTCGCCGCTGCGGTTGGTAATCGTTTCCGGCTCCGTCGAGGGCTTTTCGTTGCTGAAGAGTATCGTATACGCCCCGTCGGGCAGTCCCCAGCAACGGCCTTGGCGGTCGGTAATCCGTGAAATTTTCCATCCTTCCGCAGTCTGCTCCCAGCGAATTTCCAGTTCTTTGTTCCTGACGGTCAATTCGTCAGAGGATGTGCAGGCGGTCGACAGCAACAGGACGAATGCGGAGAATATTTTGAAGTGCGGTTTCATGGCGTCGGTTTCTGATTCGAAGTTGTACAATTTATTCGACAAGGATACCCATCAGGGCCTTGTGTTTTCCGGGTTCGGAATCTTCCGGCCAGAAGCGGATTGAACGCAGCCTGTGCGGAGTGTCCAATGCGATCGTATTGCAGCTCTGGTGGTTTCCTTCCGTGTGGGACAGGAGGTTTCCGTTGCTGTCGGTAATGCGGTATTTGCGGATACATTGGGGCATCACCGAATCAAAATGCTCCATTTGCACGTTTTCCAGCGCGTGGTCGAAATCGGTGTCGAAGAACAGCCGGATTTGTTTGATCTCCCGCTCTTCGCCGAAATCGATGCGGATCGACGGCGTTTCGTCGTCGGGAGCCGGGATCCAGCCGTTGGGCTGTATGTAGGGACGGAAATAGCCATTGAGGAGGTTCTCCGCCCCGAAGCAGGTCAGCGGCGCGGAGAATTCGAGTGCGATGTTTTTTCCTTCGGGACGGCGCTTGGGACACCAAAATTCGAACGTATCGACTCCGATGTCCTCTGGCGGAACCTGCCTGCCGAAATTGGAGACCGCGGGATTGACGGTATTGAATACCGAAGTCAGGCCGGAGACGATCTCCGAACTCATCGGAATGCTAACGTCGGGATTGGCCATGAAGCAGATGAAGACGTATTGCGGTGCGTCGTAGCGCATTCCGAAATCGACGGTCAGCCTGTTTTCTCCTTCCCGGAGGTCGAAATCGAGCCGCTTGTCGGTCGTGTCCGGGGTGTAGTTGCCCCTGCGCGACGAACTGCGCAGTTCGACCGTCAGCCGGGTCGCCTTGTCCGCTTTTACGGTAAGACTGATGACCGGAACCGGGGCGCTGACCGGGATAAGCTCGGCGGCGGAGCAGTCCAGTCGGAAACAGGTGCCGTCGGGGTGCAATTCTCTGAGCGCAAACTCGCTGGATGCGGTAATCCGGGCTGTCGGGGGCAGCATGCCGCGGCCGAACCGCTCTCCCGGCAGAAAATGCCCGGTTCGGAGCAGTGCGGACTGCAGTTCGCCGATGCGTTCCTTGTCGATAAGGTCGGACGGTTTGAGTTTGTCGCGCAGGGCGATTGCGGCCGCCATACCGATCGCCTGACCTCCGTGTGCGGCAGTGCACATGACGCGCGTGGAGCCGTTGGCTACATGGCTGACGCTGATGATGCGGCCTCCGATGAAGAGGTTGTCTACGTCGGGCGTCACCAGACAGCGGTAAGGAATTTGGTAGATGCCCTTGCTGTGCCACTGGTTGCAGGCCCGTCCTGTGCCGTAAACGCCGTCGGCGGGGTGAAGGTCGATCGACCAGCCGCCGAACGAAACGGCGTCGTATTGTTCATGCTGTTCGATTATGTCCTGCTGGGTTAGCATGTAATAGCCTTTGAACCGCCGGCTTTCGCGTTTGCCGGGGAAAAGCCCGACCCATTCGAGCGTGTAATTCTCCATTTCCGGGAATTTGCCCGAATTTTTGATGTGATTCCAAACGCCGTAGACGATTTTCCAGAGTTCGAATTTGATTTTTTCGGTATCCCGGATCGTGTCCAGCCGTCCGCCGTACTCCAGCCACCAGTATTTGCAGCCGTGCTGCGAGGTGTTGAAATATTCCGGATTCCGGAGCCGAGGGATTAGCTCCTCAACCTCCTTCAGAGCGAATTCGGGAGCTTCGAAGCGTACGGGGCAGCCCGTGTCCTTGATGTAGAACAGGATGCTGTGTCCCAGCAGTTCGCCGTATTCGTTTTTGTCGGGTGCGAACTTCTCCCCGTATTCTTCGCGGTCTTCGGCTCCCATGCGATATTCGGCTCCTGCCATGTAGGCGAGCGCGCCGTCACCCGAACAGTCGGCGAAAAGATCGCCTTCGATCGTGTGGTACGTTCCGGTTTGCGGGTTGAACGCCGTGACCGATCTGACGGTGCGGTCGGATATCTCGGCGTCGTATACGCATGTGTTGAGGTAAAGCGTGATGTTCGGCTCGGAGAGCACCTTGTCGATGAGCACCATGTCGAACAGGACGGGATTGCCTTCCCGGTTGCGGAACGTGTTCTCGACCAGTATTTCGTCGATGACGCCCCCTTCGCGTGACCAGCGATTGTTATTGCCCATGTGCGAGGTGGCCCCCAGTGCCCACAGGCGGACTTCGCTCGAAGCGTTGCCGCCCAACACGGGACGATCCTGAATCAGTGCGACGTCGGTGCCCGCACGGGCTGCGGTAATGGCGCAGCATACGCCGGTAAGGCCTCCGCCGACGATCACCAGACTATGACGGCTGCATACTTTTGCCGATTTGCGTTTTTTTTCGAATTCTCCGATAAACATATGTTTATTTGTTTTTTGTCGTGAGGAAAATCAGGCCGCCCAATACCGTCAGAACGATACCCGTCGTGAGAGGAACGAGGGTCTCACCGCCGGATACGAGCGCGATAAGGGAGATGAAACAGCCCGAAATCGCCGCTCCGATGCCGATGATGCGGATGCTGTTGTTGTTATCCGTCCCGGCGTCCTCGGCGGCGGGTGCCGCAGTACTCTCTGCCGCAGGCATCGGGACGCAGATGCGCGAGCCGGACAGTTTATGATAAATTTCATAGCCGGCCAACAGCAGCGCAGGGAAGAGCACCCCGACCAGCATCTCTTCTGCCCGGCTGAGCGAGAAGCCGACGGTGGTGGGTGCGATGAATTTGAGTAACGCATTGACGGTCAGACTGGTGACGGTCGTGCTGAGGATCGCCCTGCCGTTCAGATTCTTGGAGAAAAGGCTCCAGATCAGCGGCAGATAGAGGGGAACTCCGGTAAGGGCCGCCACGCTGATTACGACATTGACGATGCCGCCCATCTTGGGGATAAGCAGTGCCACGGCGATGGCCAGCACTCCGAAGCCGAGTGTGGAGATGCGGGCGACTTTCATCAGCGTCGTCTCCCCGGCGGAGGGACGTAGCCGTTTGAATATGTCGTTGGTGAAGACGCCTGCTGAGATATTCAGCGTGGCATTCAGCGAGCTTGCGGTTGCGAAGATCATGCCGCCGAGCATGAGTCCGAGCATGCCGGCGGGCATCGTCTGTTTGCACATCAGCAGGTAGGCGTTTTCGTTTTCGAGTCCCGAGAGTCCGGGTTCGAAGACGCGGTAGATCATCGGCGGAAGCATCCACAGGATCGGGCTGAAGGTATACAGCACGCCGAATAGCATGCCTACCTTCTTCGCATCCTTGGGTGTGCGCACGCTCGTATATCGCTGGACGTAAGCCCAGTTCCCGCCCAGAAAGAAGAGGTTGTAGAGCATGAATGCGACAATGAACACCCAGTTGTATTCTCCTGCAAAGACGGTGAAGAATCCCTCCGGAACCCGTGCGAGGAATTCGGTAACGCCGCCCACTTCGCCGAACGCGAGCGGAATGACGATAATGACCGCGGCGAAGAGGATGATGAATTGCAGCACATCGGTTACGACCACGGCGCGAAGGCCGCCGAGTGAGACGTATATCATACAGAACAGTCCGAGTATCAGGATGCTGGACGAGAGCGGAATCCCGGCGGCCACTTCGATGATTTTGGCGATCGGATAAAGAAAGGAGCCGGTGGTGAAGATCGAGATGAAAAGGAAAATGTAGGTGTAAAGCTTTTGCGTAGCGGTTCCGTAGCGGCGTGTGATGTATTCGGCGGCGGTAAGGCAACCCGTTTTGTTCCAACGAGGGGCGATAAGCAGGCCGACGGCGAATCCGGCCACGGCCATCGTGAGTTGTATGGTGACGGCGACAAAGCCCATTGAGTAGGCGATCGACCCCCATACCACGAATGTCCCGGCCGAAAAGAAGCCCATGAACAGCGACAGTCCGCTGATCCACCAAGGGACATTGCCTCCTCCGGCGAAAAAACTCTTCATATTTTTGCCGGTCGAGGAGAACAGCGAACCGACGAACATGATGCCCGCCGCAAAAACGGCAATGGTTATGTAGTCCAGAATTTCCATAGCTCGGGTTGTAGTTTACGAACAAAAATAGAATATGCCGGAAGATATTCCGCACAATCGGCAAATAAAATCTTCGGGAACGATTTCGGGAACGATTGCGATTGCCGGGAGCGGTTGCGGAGCTGTCGGTTGCAGGACAGGGCGGTGCGCAGGCGAGTCCATTGCACCGAACCGATTTATTACTATCTTTGCAGGGCGGCCGGACACCTCAGTCAGACGCTGCGCCGGATCGTGTTAATAAATTATATATGGTAAGCATCATCGTTGCCGTGGCCGAAAACGGCGTGATCGGGGATAAGAATACGTTGCTCTGGCATATTTCCGAAGACCTGAAACATTTCAAGGCCGTCACGACGGGGCATCCCGTGATCATGGGCCGCAAAACCTACGAATCGCTCGGGCGCCCGCTCCCGAACCGTACCAATGTGGTCATTACGCGGCAGCAGGCGGAGATTGCCGGTTGCACGGTGGCGCATTCGCTCGGCGAGGCCCTCGCGCTGTTCCCCGGGGACGACGAGGTCTTCGTCATCGGCGGCGCGCAGATTTATGCGCAGGCCCTGCCCCTGGCCGACCGCTTCTACCTGACGCGCGTGTTCCGCGCTTACGAAGGCGATACGCATTTCCCCGAGTGGGACGAAGCGCAGTGGCGGCTTCTGTCGTCCGAATCCTTCGCATCGGGTGCCAACTACCCTTATCCTTTCGCGTTCGAGACCTACGAGCGCCGGCGAAATTAGGTATTTATACCACTGCACGGCTCGCCCGTATTCCCTACCTTTGCACTGCAAAGGTTTTTTTGTTGCATCCGGGACGGTTTCGTGCCCGGTGAAAGGTGAGATTATGGGAAAATATTTCGATATGCTGATGGAGGACGTACGGATGAAGGAGGGCCTTCACTCGTGCATGAACTGCGGTGTCTGCACGGGCGTATGCCCCGCGGCCGAGTTCTACAACTACGATCCCCGTCAGATCGTCAATATCGTGCAGACGCGCGACGACGATGCCATCGAGGAGTTGCTGAAAAGCGATACGATCTGGTATTGCGGCGAGTGCATGTCGTGCCGCCCGCGCTGTCCGCGCGGCAATACGCCGGGGTATGTGATTCAGGCGCTGCGCACACTGTCGCAGAAGCTGGGTTTCTTCGTCGAGAGCGAGAAGGGACGCCAGCAGCTGGCCCTCAAGCGCATCATCGGCGAAAATATCCTCCGCACGGGCTACTGCATCGTACCGCGGTTGGTGAAGCCCGAGCTGCACCCCGAGCAGGGAACCGTGTGGCAGTGGATCTACGATAACGACAAGGAGGTCTACGGACAGTTCACGCCCGTATACATGCGCCACGGCGCGGGTGCCCTGCGCCGTCTGGACGAACAGTCGCTCGAGGAGATCAACAAGATCTTCGAAGTCAGCGGCGGCAAGGAGATGTTCGACTCCATCGAGGAGCATTCCGACCGCAAGGCCCGGGAACTGGGCTACGGGGAGGGTGCCGACCAGCAATACATGATGGATGTCTTCCTCCATAATAACAACGAACATTATTGACAGATGATAAAGCGAAAGAGTTGGCAGGATTACCAGAAGGAGATTGCCGACGACCACTATTACTATGCCCGCAGCTGTATCCGGCAGAATTTTTTCCCGGGCAGCGAAAAACTGTTCATAGACATGCTGCGCAACGACTTGGGGCGGGATCTTACGGATGACCCGCTCCACTCGTCGTGCACGGGAATCGGTTACCATTCGGATATCGTGCCGCTCGAAACCATCATGACGGTCGTGGCACGCCAGTTCGCGCTGATGACCGAAGCCGGGTATGAGAACCTCGTGTCGTCGTGCATCACTTCGTTCGGTGTCTATTCGGAGATACTGGCCACGTGGCACGAGTTTCCCGAAACCGAGGAGAAGGCGCGCGAGAACCTTTACAAAGCCACCGGGCGCGAGTTCCGCAAGCCTGCGAGCCTGGCGCATACCTCGGACATCGTTTTCCATTTCCGCGAGCAGATCGCCGCACGCGCAAAGCATAAGCTGGTAAACGCCCAGACCGGGGAGCCGCTGCGCGTGGTGGAGCATATCGGTTGCCACTACGCCAAGATATTCCCCAAGTCGGGTATCGGCGGTTCGGAATTCCCCTATGTGCTGGCCGGCATGGTCGAGTCGTGGGGCGGCCAATGCGTGGACTACCCCGAGCGGCGGCATTGCTGCGGGTTCGGGTTCCGCAACTACCTGGTGCAGGCCAACCGCGGCTATTCGATCGCCAATTCGCACAAGAAACTCGAAAGCATGGCGCCCTACAAACCCGATTTCATCGTGGCCAACTGCCCGGGGTGCGCGATGTTCCTCGACAAGTGGCAGTATGCGATCGCCGAGATGGAGGGTACGACCTACGGCGAGAACGGCCACGGCATTCCGGTGCTGACCTACGAGGAGATGGCCGGACTGGTGCTGGGCTACGACCCGTGGGTGCTCGGAATGCAGATGCACCAGGTCGACGTCGAACCCCTGCTCGACAAGATGGGCGTCGAATACGACCCCGCGGCCAAATACCTCGGCCGCAACGGAAAATATATCGGTAAACCCGCGTCGGCTGTGGTCAATTGCTGCCCGACGGACACAATATACGACATCAGAGAATAATGAAGCGAGTTGCAGTCATAGGCGGCGGCGTAGCGGGCATGCAAACGGCCCTGCGCCTCGCAGAACAGGGCGTCGAGCCCGTAATCATCGAAAAGGAGGCCGAATTAGGCGGCAAGCTCCGGGGATGGCATGTGCTGTTTCCGTCGTTCACCCCGGCGTCGGAGATACTCACCGAACTGCGCCGCCGCATTGCCGAGCGCGGGATCGAGGTGATGACCCGTACCGAAGCCAGGGGGTTCAGCCGCGAAGGGGTTCAGCTCCCGGACGGGCGTATGCTGGCATGCGATTCGGTCGTGGTCTGCTCGGGCTTCACGCTTTTCGATGCCTCGATCAAGGAGGAATACGGCTACGGCATCTACGACAACGTTTTTACGACGGTCGACATCGAGCGGATGCTCAACGAGGGCCGCGTGGCGAAAGCCGACGGTTCGCGCCCTAGGCGCATCGCTTTTCTGCACTGCGTGGGCTCGCGCGACGAGAAGGTTTGCCAGCAGCATTGCTCGAAGGTATGCTGCATCACGGGGGTGAAGCAGGCCATGGAGATGCGGCAGATGTTTCCCGAGGCCGACGTGTTCAATTTTTACATGGATATCCGCATGTTCGGCCCCGGTTACGAGGAGATGTACCGCGAGGCACAGCAGAAATACAACATTCATTTCATCCGCGGGCGTATTTCGGAGGCGAGCCCGATGATCGACGGACGCGTACAGATCAAGGCCGAGGATACCCTCACGGGACGTCCGCTGCGCATGAGCGTCGACATGCTGATCCTGATCGTGGGGATGCGTGCCAACGATGACAACGCCGCTTTCGCCGAGGGTGCCGGGCTGAACCGTGCGCCGAGCGGCTTCATGGCGCCGCGCGACATGTTCCTCGGCAACGTGAAGAGCAATGTCGAGGGTATTTTTTATGCCGGGACGGTCACGGCGCCGAAGAATATCGGAGAGAGTCTGAACGAAGGGACGGCCGCCGCCGATGCTGCGGCCCGGTATGTAGGGGTTTAGCATATGGCAGCGATCAATTTCGGATATACCATTTCCAAGCCGCGGGCAATCGACATCGACCGCAACAACCTGCGCAAGAGCGACGAGATCCTGCGCGAGATGCCCGAGTTGCAGGCCTGTATCGGTTGCGGCGCCTGCACGGCGGTCTGTACGGCGGGCAATCTCACGGAATTCAACTTCCGCAAGGTACATACGCTGGTGCGGCGCGGCGAATACCAGGGGGCTTACGAGGAGATGAACAAGTGCATGCTGTGCGGCAAATGCCGTCTGGTATGTCCGCGCGGGATCAATACGCGCGGCGTGGTGATGCTTATCAAACGTAAACTGGGGGACTTCTGACGATGACTTTTTTCGCACCATTCTGCATACCTTTCATGGTCGGCGCCGCGGTGATGTTCATCGTGTTGCTGTGGAAGTGGGGCCTGTGGCTCTACCGCCTGCCGCTCGCCGACAAGAAACGGATCCTGTTCGGGCTGCCGACCCGCCGTACCTTCTCGGCGATAGGGGAGGTGGTCAGCGAATCGCTGCTCCACCGCAGGATCTTCAGGGTCAACCCGCTGTTGGGCTACATGCACATGAGCCTGGCCTTCGGCTGGTTCCTGCTGATCGCCGTGGGGTGGATCGAGACCGTCGCCTACCTCGGGTTCCGCTATGTGCCGTTGCAGGGGCATGTCTTCTTCAAGTACTTTTCGACGGGGCTCCAGCATAAGCCGGTCTTCGATTTCCTGATGGATCTGTTGCTGCTGTTCGTCCTGTCGGGCGTAGCGCTGGCCTGGGGCAAGCGCTTTTTCTCGAAGAGGATGGGCATGCGCCGCACGACCAAGCATGTGCCGGGCGACCGCATTGCGCTTTCGGCCCTGTGGTTCGTATTCCCGGCGCGCCTGATCGCCGAAAGCACGACCTGCGCCCTTTATGGCGGCGGGGGATTCCTCACCGGTTCGCTGGGCGGATGGATGGCTGCGCACATGAGCACCTTCGTGCTGATAAACCTCGAAAGCGTGGCGTGGTGGTTCTACTCCTCGTGTCTCGGTGTTTTCTTCGTGGCGCTGCCGTTCTCCCGTTACATGCACATCTTCACGGAGATACCCTTGATCTTCCTGCGCCACTACAAGCTCCGCTCGACCGAAAAGGAGGGGTCGTTCGACAACTTCCAGGTCGAGGCCTGCTCGCGCTGCGGCATTTGTATCGACCCCTGCCAGTTGCAGAGCGTGCTGGGCATCGACAACGTGCAGTCGGTCTATTTTCTGCGCGACCGGCGATATAAGATGCTGCGCCTGCAGGTGGCCGACAATTGCCTGATGTGCGGACGCTGCGCCGAGAAATGCCCGGTGGACATCGACCTCAATACGCTGCGCCTCAATTCCCGCGATACGATGCGCAATGTCCCCGACGAAAAGCGCTACGGTTATTTCAAAGGGTTAGACCGCTCGTCCGGCGAGGGGAAGGTGGGCTATTTCGCCGGGTGCATGACCCTCCTGACGCCCCGTACGATGTCGGCGATGGAAAAAGTATTCCAGGCCGCCGGCGAAGAGGTCTGGTGGGCCGACCGCGATGGGGGCGTCTGCTGCGGACGCCCGTTGAAACTGGCCGGTGAGACGGATTCGGCGCGCAAGATGATGCGCTACAATACGGAGTTGTTCCGCAAGCACGGCATCACGACGCTCGTGACCTCGTGTCCGATCTGCCTCAAGGTTTTCCGTGAGGATTATGCGCTCGAAGGGGTCGAGGTGCTGCACCATTCGGAATATATCCTGCGTCTGATGAAGGCGGGCCGTCTCAAGGTCGGGCACGGCTCGACACGTTATACCTACCACGACCCCTGCGAATTGGGACGCGGCAGCGGGATTTACGACGATCCGCGTGCCGTGATCGGGGCTGTCGGGGAATTGCTCGAACCCGCTGAAACCCGCGAAAACGCCCCCTGCTGCGGCTCTTCGGTCGCCAATACGGCGATCTCCGACGGTCAGCAGGTGCAGATCGCAAAATCCGTGGCCGGGCAGTTGGAAGCTACCGGAGCCGAGGTGATCGTCACGGCCTGCCCGCTTTGCAAAAAAGCCATCGGGCGCGGTACGAAAGGGGAAGTCCGCGACCTGGCGGAGATTGTCGCAGCCAATATCCGCTGATTGGGAATGACGGTGTGTGTTGCGGATGGGGTCTGCAGACGGTGTGTGCGTTTTCATCCGGCCCTGTTCCGGGTGGCAGGAAATCTGTGGAAAAATCAGCGTGGGGCTAACCTGCGAAAAATAATAAAATATTTTTTTTGCGGCTGATAGATAGTACGATAAGCGGTGTGCGGAGGGAACATGCGCAGAATTATTTGTAAAGTCCGAATATTTGTCTTATCTTTGCACACGCAAAAGCGATAGTACAACACTGAAGATATATCGCGGGATGGAGCAGTTGGCAGCTCGTCGGGCTCATAACCCGAAGGTCGGAGGTTCGAGTCCTCCTCCCGCTACCAAAGGGGCTAAACAGCAATGTTTGGCCCCTAATTTTATGCTCTGTAAAGTGGTTAAGTGTCTTATAATCAGTGAATAAGTAAAATTGCTATATTTTAAGATATTTTAGTAATTAACCAAAATCGGGGCATTTTAGGGGTTCTTTGGAATACCGGGCAAAATCTGAAAATCTCGGTATTCCAGACTTGTAATGAAAAGTATTCCAGCAGGTTATAAAACAATCTGCTGACTATGGTTGAAATATTACGAATCACTTACTATCTCTATGAATTTAAGCGTACAAAGCAAGGAGAGGTACCTATCTATTGCAAGCTGACTACTGACGGGATTAACCGTCAGCAATTCTCTACCCGGTTGTATATCAGACCTGAAATTTGGGACAAAGACGCTCAATGTGTCCGTGGAACCTCGGAAGATGCCGTATTGATTAACCGTCGGTTACAGGACATCACCGTCGAGCTGAAAAGCATTGAGCGTAAATTATACGAAGCAGATGGAAATGTTTCACTCGATGAAATTTATTCTCTTTATAAGAATAAGACTGCCAATGAGCATACATTGTGTGGAATTTTCCGGGAACGTATAAAGCGGATGGAATCTCTCGTAGGCAAAGAATATTCACCTTCTACGTTGCAAAAATTCCGAGAGGTATTCGCCCACGTGGAGCGATATATCCAGAATTTATATAAGAGTACGGACATTCCGATACGCCGTGTGGATTATTTTTTCGTAAAGCAGTTCGAGGACACCCTATTATCTCAAGGACTGAAAGCGATTACTATAAATAAAATCATGCAGCGGCTGCGTCAGATGGTCGTATATGCGTTCAAGTGTAACTATATCCAACAAGACCCATTTGTTGAATATAGACCTTTAAAAGAGCGAAAACGGCTGGTATTCCTTACGCAGGAAGAATTGAAATTGTTGGAAGATTATCATTTTGCCCAACAACGGTTGGAAGAGGTGAAGAATATCTATCTTTTCTCCGTCTATACTGGATTGGCTTATCATGAAGCGCAAGCCCTGCAACCGAAACATATTGTCAAGGGTTTCGATGGGCGAAACTGGATTAATCTGGTACGTCAGAAAACAGACCGGGAGATTGCTGTTCCACTGCTTCCTCAGGCCGAAAAATTAATAATTTGGTTTGAAAAGTTTTGTAAGGTAAATGAGTATGTGCAACCGCGCATCTCTAATCAAAAGGTCAATTCCTATTTGCGGGAAATAGCGGAGGTTGTGGGTATCGACAAAAAACTGACCCACCATACAGCCCGTAAAACCTTTGCAACGACGATTTTGCTCTATAACGATGTGCCTATTGAAGTTGTGAGCAAATTACTTGGTCACTCCGATATTTCAGTTACCCAGCGCTCCTATGCGCAGGTTCTAAATAAGAATATCAGCAATCATATCGGGCGGTTGGAAAAGGTGCTTGATATGTAATAAAAGTGCTGATAACCAGCAAAATAGTTGTTGAATTATTTGGAAATCTCGAATATTTTTCGTATATTGTTAATACAGTTAAAGACTTATAGTCAGGTCTTTACATTGCCCGATGCAATCGGAAGCAAGTATAGTTTGGGGATAGCCCGTGTGTATGCATGGGCTTCCCTCGTTTAACACCCCATAGGAGAAGTATGGGGATAATACATATTGATATGGTAACAAAAAGAGTTTTCCAATCATTGTCTGCCATAACGCTTGGGCGTCATAAAATGAATGACCCGCGTTATGAATTCCTGACCGAAGAGAAAAACGGAGAGGTAGTCAGTTGTATCGTCAATAATGCGGAGATAAAGGATGTACCCGGAATCGATTATGAGTTGAGCATAAATCCGGATTATCCGGACAAGATAGATGCACTCCAAATTATTATCAATGATGAAAGCAAGAAGTTAGGGGATGTTTTCATGCAGTTGCCCTACGGAGTAATTAAGAAGAACGTTCCCGGCATTGGTGCTACAACGCTGGCGCTGCGTTCGCCGAACAACTGTATCGTTGTGTGTCCCACCAAAGCTTTGGCATATGAGAAATATCTGACGGGCATAGACCCTCAAACGGGGAGAAATCCGTATTTATATGTGGGCGGCGGATTTGGGGATATAAAACAATCCCCCTCCTCGAAAGCTATCAATAAGTATTTGTCAAATGAGACGATACGCTATAAAAAGATTTTGGTCGTAGCAGACAGTCTTCGGAAAGTAATGGAGAAAATCGAGCCGAGGCTTCGGGATTGGTATATAATGGTGGATGAGATTGATTCTTATCAGTCGGATAGTACTTATCGGAATCGTGCTTTGGGCTGGGTAATGGACTATTTCTTCAAATTTCCGGAACGCCAACGCTGTCTGGTATCTGCGACAATGCGCCCGTTTTCCAATCCGGAGATATTGAAAATGCCCGTTATCGAAGTGAATTTCAGGTGATTGATTAAGCGCGAGGTGAAGCTGTTATATACAAACGACGTCCATTTGACAACAGCCCAAACGATAATCCGCTTGCGTGACATGTACGGCTCAGGGCATAAAATTGCGGTCGCATATAACAGGATATCGGCTATCCGGGCTGTCATCAATCTGCTGCCGGAAGAATTAAGGACGGAATGCGCAATCTTGTGCAGTGCGCAAAGCCAAAGTGAAGCAGGAGCTTATTATGCGAATTTAGAGGGGACGTGTCTTCCCAAGCCAATTACATTTATAACGTGTACCTACTTCGTTGGAGTTGATATTGACGAGCGATTTCACCTATTATCCGTATCGGATATCAAGCAGATATATACGATTCTTTCACCGGAAAAAATGTTGCAGATTGCAGGCCGATGCAGGCATCCCCAAGGTCTATATGATGAAACGATTATCTACAACTCCTCTTCAAAATTGAATGAACGCTATACTGTATACAATAAAAATAAGCTGTTGTGTTTGGCTGATGAACTATGTAATATGTATAATGCGACTGTTAAAATATATGAAAATTTTAATGGCGTATTGACGTACAGTTTCTTGAGTTCAATGCAGTCGTTGATTCGTCAATCCAAGCAAACATTCTACGGAAGTACGCCTGTCAGTCTGATTCGGAAGAGTATTCATGGAAATTATGTGATATCCTACTTCAATATCGATGCTCTTGTTGAATTCGTACGATTGCGAGAATCGATTTACCTGAAACCAGACGGTTTGATTGAAGCATTGGGAAAAACATGCCGTGTCGTTGACTGGGAAAAAATGTGGCATGAAAACGGTGAGGCTACTCAAAAAGTTGTTGCGGCAACAAATAAGGATTTAAAAGAGCTGCAGTACCAGAGTGTCGATGAGGTTGTCGATGAAATCAGGCGGATGCATAAGCAGAGAACAGACTGTATCTCGGCTTATATGAAGCCTTTCAAGTGTAAATGCAATCGAACTCAACGCGGATTTGTCGAGCGTTATGAGAAATTATCGCAGTATGTCCCATTTGAAAATCTGGTACAAAGGCTTTCGGATATGAGGGACAAAAGCAACGCTTGGTACAAATGGTATCACAATGCGGTTATCTTCAATGCACTGGCAGAGAATCACCCATTCAAACAAGTTATCAAAGCGAGCTTTAAGCCAGAAACAAAGTGGTGCTCTTTAGATATTCAGGAGCATTTAAATGTCATTTTCGAACAAATGGGGATGAAACCTATTAAAGAGGAGCGTGAAGCTGTGAAATGGCTAAAATGCCTGTGTACCTTGCAGCGAAATAAGGATGCCGTCAAGGGCAACTATTATATAGTTAAAAATTACTGTTCCGAAAAATACCTGAATTGTGAGATTGCACAAACAATTTCGATGGCAACTCCGATTAACGAAGAATTCAAACTCTAGTACTCACTTATATCAATATATTTATATATAAATATTATAAGTTGAGTGAGTAATTGAGGATATAAAGGCTTGTCAGTAATGGCAGGCCTTTCATTTTATGGGGTACTTGAATCAAGTAAAACAGTAATCCCCAACGTAGGATAATCATATATATAATTCAATCTTGATTTTCAGAAACTTTTAACCGTAATTTGCACCTACAATACCCCAAGAGTGTGTTGTATTTCAAAAACATTTTCTAACTTTGTGATACCGTTCGTCAGAGCGGTGACATATTGATTGATGAAAGTGTTTAGCTTCATCCTGTACTGGGAATCTGGTAAATTTTAAGGACAGGGATAGGCAATACAAACACTCATCACTTGCGTAGATATATCATTCTTGATATACTGCCCAAGTGTGGGGTATTGTTTATTTGTCCTATGGCATACCAGAGCCTCCAGTACGATAAACTAACAACTCCACACTTTCTTTTTATAATCACCCGAATCGGAGTTGGGCGGGAATAGTTCTAAAACTATGACTACTAATTTAAATGAGAACCTGACTGTGATAAGCCAACAACCGTTCGCATTCACATTAATCAATTTATTAAAAGATAAAGGAGTAATAACAACTGGGATAACGATTCCATTTATAATAGGTGCATATAAAATTGCAAAACATGATTCAATAGAAGTAAATCTAAAATTTATACAGGAGGTATTTGCTGATATTGTAGCAACAGCCAAGGATACTAAATTTTTTATATGCACGTGTAACCATATTAATCAACATGTAATTACAATTTTGACACAAGAGGATACAGATGTGACCGGACATTATTCTACGTATCAGCATATTAAAAATAGTGATGGCGCCCCTGTCCTTTATTTTGAAGAAAATTTTGATATCGCTTATCCTTCATTAGATAAGATAAGTCAATTTTATTGGCTGAAATATGAACATATCCTCAAAGAACAAGTTTATTCATATCAATTAACTGAAAATAAATGGATTAAATTCTCTGATATAGAACTAGGATGTATTATATCTGCATTTTCATCTTGTGAAGAGGCTAAAGAAATCATTCGACCACGCATTTCTAAAAATGTTGCTAGGATATATTATTTTTGGTGTGTCCTCAATATTCTACTGTTACTTCGTGGATTAGCTTACGGAGATGATTTTGATCGTCAAATTAAACGTTGGTTTCCTTTTGAAGGCGATTTAGACCGTTATGATATTAGTGAATTTATTCTTTATTGTGCCATAATCCCCCTCGTGTTACGTTGGATTTATAAAGGATGGAAAAAAGTCGAATGTAAATACTATAAAGACTAATTAAAATAGATTAGTCCTAACTCACTCGAATAGAACCGGGATAGAATTACTGTAAATAATAATGCAACTGATTAACTGTATGCTATGGCAGTTCTTCGATTTTATTGTCTGGCTTGCGGTTACACCGATTGCTGTGTAGGTCATCGTTGGGAAGATGAAACGCCATTAGCCAAATTTACATCCTTTACTTGTAAAGATTGCAAACGCTTATGCGATAATCGTTATCTGAAAGGTCAGCCCAATACCTTGATATATGCTTCAACCGGGCAGATATATTGGGAATACATACCCAATGAACCTTTTTGCATGTGGTGTGGTTCAAAGAATGTCGAGGAGTGGAGCGAAGATAATCCGGTGTGTCCTAAGTGTGGAGGGGTAATGAAATTGTTATTAACAACCTAAAAGATTAAATTATGACTCGTGAAGAAAAATTGAAATTTTGTTCTGTATGTAAGTATCAATGTCTGGATATAAAAAGGGGAATAGTATGTGGTTTGACTAATGAATATGCAGATTTTGATACCAAGTGTAAAAATATGGAGATAGATGCAGAAATTGCTTCTACTAAAAGTCAAATTTCTTATTTTGAATTACATGAGGTGCCTTGGTATAAAAGCATAATCAGCTCTATTGTTGATACATTTTTAATTACAACGTTAGGAATTTTATTGTTGGTGCTCCCATTAGAACGATTTTTCTTATCGATTAATGTCGTATTTTTATCAATACTATTATGGGTTGAGTTCTACCTCTTTTTCTTTGAAAGTTTATGGTGTAGAACTCCCGGCATGATGGTAATGGGACTGCGAATTTCTATGCTTGATGGTTCTCGGCCATCATTAAATAGAATTATGTTGCGAACTATATGTTTTCCTCTCAATATTATACTTATCATTACAGGTTTTAAGTGGCGGGCGCATAATGGCCAGATTATTTGGTTGCATGATAAAATTTCAAGAACCTATATCGTAGATCCGAGTAATAGCCTGTACTAGATAAATTCAATAAACAAGTATTCAGAAACAGAAATCCCAACACTTTTTTAATTTCCAAACTTAATAATCATGAAAAAGAACTACTATTATGCCATTGTTATCATGATGTTAGCAAGTATGCTTTCATCATGTTCGAAAGAATTTTATCAAGTATTGACGGCCGAATCTCAATCGGTCGAAACCCAACAAACCGATATGGTTTATGAGGATGAGAATTGTAAAATAACGTATAATTTGTGGGCTTCTCATGGAAACGCCGGATTTATATTCTACAATAAGACAGATAAAAACATAATTGTGAATTTGCAAGAAAGTTTTTTCATTTTCAATGGCTATGCTAATAATTACTACTTGGATCGGACTTATGTGTATGGCAAGTCTACTCGTGTAGGCTTCGGAAAATCATTTGGCAAATCTGCAAACTATTCCGAGACTTTATCCGGAACTCTTTATGGAACATGGCTTGGATATGACGCAAGTGTATCTGCGAGTGCATCGGGTGCTATTGGAGTATCTCAAAGCAGTGCAGCCCAAATACAGGCAGAAACGAATGCTTCGGTGGAAATCAAGGAGCAAAACAAGGTTTGCATTCCTCCTAAAACAGCAAAGTTGTTCTATGAGTATCAAATTCTTGATAATATTTATCGGGAATGCGGACTCTTGCTTGCTCCCAAGAAATCGGGAGTGAAGCATTTGAAATATACAAATGCCAATTCTCCTATAAAGTTTGGTAATGTAATCTGTTATAAAATTGGAGAAAATGGTTTGCCCATTGTTGTGAATAATGATTTTTATGTTGCAGATATTGTGAATATTACCGCAGGGGCGTTTGCCACAGATATTAAAATCGAGAAAGATTGTATGGGGAAATCTTACAGAGCAAGCCGATATAAGACAGTTTGCAAGGAACAGGCTCCGAATAAGTTTTATATTAAATATATTCAAAATGCCAAGAATCCGGATGTATATTAACTGAAAAGGTTATCGAATTCATCCCTGCATTCTCCAGAATGTGGGGATTTTTACTCACTTACTTGTATATAGAATAATAAAGTAAGTGAGTATGAAGGTTGCTGTCAAACATCCATTCAGCCCGTTATTATAATAGGGGTTTACTCATTCAGATTAATTATTTTATATAAAAATTTATGTTTGAGTGAGTAACCTTGCCTTTCTCCGGGCTTTTTCTCCTGCAATATGAGAATCAAGTAACTACGGCTATTAAAATGATATAACCGAATATCCTCTGTCCCCACATGCGAATCGGCTCAAGTACCACCCATCATACGATGAATTCTTGTGGTTACTTGAGTCGAATTCATTATTTTTTGCAATAAAATTTTTTCTGAAAGGCTGAAAATGTATGCCCGTGCGATATATCCCCCGAATACCCCCTCCCGCTTTGCGGGATTGGGTTACGACCCCGGCTGGGCTGTGGGGCACATCATATTATTGCCCATGTTGTCGAATCTAAAAAATCCATGACTATGAACCACACGCTCAAATTCCTGCGGACATTCACCCTCGACGAGTTCAAGGAGTGGAAAGGCATCCTTCAAATCCGCATCATCCGCAACGAGCAGACGGGCAAGCATTTCTTCGGGTATGGCGATAAGGCGGGCGCTGTCACGTCGAAGTATCCCGCCGAAGCGCTCGACCATCCCGTCATTTCGGAAGTTCTCTCCGAGGAGAGCGGCGAGCAGTTCCTTCTGCTTCACAATGCAGGCGACAATCCTCAGTTCACCACGGTTGCCGTACTGTAAGAATCGTCCTCTTCATTTAAAAGGCTGTTCCCCTCAAAAGGAGCAGCCTTGCTTTTTATCACCGTACTATAATCATTCCCATATCAAATAACCATTTATCTATGCAATTACGACATTCACAACGCCGGGCAGCCAAGATGCGGCTGGCCCTGCAAGGGGCATCGGGTTCGGGCAAGACCTATTCCAGCCTGCTGCTGGCCTGCGGTATGGCTTCCGACTGGACTAAAATCGCCGTTATCGACACCGAGAACGGCAGTGCAGACCTCTATGCCCATCTGGGAGCCTACAACGTACTCTCCCTCTCGGAACCCTACAACCCGGAGAAATACATCGATGCCATCGGTATCTGCGAAAGCGCAGGCATGGAAGTAATCATCATCGACAGTATCTCGCATTGCTGGGATTACCTGCTGGATTTCCACGCCAATCTGCAAGGCAACTCCTTTGCCAACTGGGCCAAGGTCACGCCGCGTCAGAACGCCTTTATCCAGCGTATCCTCAATTCCTCGTGCCATGTCATCTGTACCATGCGCAGCAAGCAGGAGTACGTACTCAACGAGCGTAACGGGAAGATGATTCCGGAGAAAGTAGGGTTGAAGGCCGTGCAGCGTGACAACGTGGACTATGAGTTTACCATCGTCTTCGACGTGAACATGAAGCACTATGCCACGGCATCCAAAGACCGTACGGAACTGTTCGCCGGGAAACCCGAATTTCCCATTACCAGCCAAGTCGGGACACGGATTCTCGACTGGTGCAACCAATGTCAAACCCCAACCCCTGTAAGCTATGGAAGCAGCTATCCGGCGGGCAATACAGCCCGATAACCAACCCCACCCGCTGCCCTTTGTGCCCGTTGAAGATGCGAAGGACGATATGCAGCCGATTATTTCCTCGCCCTCGTTCGGTGAGGATGAAGAATCCCCGTTTCGGGAAACTCCCGAAGAACAGCCACGCAAGCCTTTCATCGAGGCCAATACCAAACAGGTCAGCCTTTACCACCTCAAGAACGACTGTATTACCCCGGTATTCTCCAAAGACAACGAGGTGACCATCTCCCATAACCAATTCATCGAAACCATGTGGGAGTGTGCGCAGCGGATGTTCAGAGGAGATACGGTAGACAATCCCGAAATCCGGGTGAGCCATATCGTCAAGGGCCGGACTCCCGAAGCCATCCACAAGGCGGTACACGAGCTTACGGATGCAGACAAGACGATTTATTACGAGCGGATGATGTTCTGCATCGAAATTCCCTCTGTCACGGAAACCATCGACAGATGCAGGCTGAACCTTACGATAGGGGGTGTCAGAGCCTATAACCAAGAGAACCTGTATAGCAAGAAAGGCTTCGAGAAGTTCAAGGTCTTTATCGGCTTCAAAAACATGGTGTGTTGCAATATGTGTGTGGCTACGGACGGTGTGGCCGAAGAGATACGGGTGACGAATACGCAAGAGTTGACGGCGAAGATTACCGAACTGGTGGTAAGCTATAATGCCAAACGCCATCTGGAGCGGATGCGGGCATTGCTCGATACCTCCATGTCGGAGAGTCAGTTCGCACAGCTGGTAGGCAAGGCGAGGTTATACCAGTTCCTGCCACCGGCACAGCGGAAACTGCTCCCGGAGTTCGAGTTCACGGACTGCCATCTGAACACCATTGCAAGGGCCTATTACAACGACCCGGCATTTGCCTGCGACAAGCAAGGAGAGATAGACCTATGGCGAGTGTTCAACCTCTTTACTGGAGCCAACAAGTCGAGTTATATCGATTCGTTCCTAACGAGGAGCCGCAATGCTATGGTATTTGCAGACGGACTGGCAAAGGCGCTGGCGGGAGAGAAGGAATACAGTTGGTTTGTGGAATGAAACAACGCAATGGCTATGGTACGAATTCTATACAAAATATTCTTCGGGTATCTGCTGAAATGGTGGATTTAATCAGTTCAAATATTGAATAAACAATACTTGTTGGAATACTTTTTAACAGAGGAGCTAGTATAATTCATTGAAATATAGGCTTAAACATTCCGAGTTCGAGTCCTCCTCCCGCTACTTAAAGGCCGATAACAAACTGAAATATAGTTAGTTACGGCCTTTTTTCTAAAATAGCCGGGACAATTCCGGGACAAAATATTTGTCTGAATTGTTCTGAAAATCAACATTCTACATTTTTGCGTCGGGTCGCTGACAGCGAAAATGTAAAAAAATGTTGTCTGTAAAAACTGCGCGAAATTCTGCGTTAAACGAGATTCTCTCGTACACTTATCCCCGTTTGCATACGGGCGCTTGCTGGTTTATCAGTTTTTACGCCTTCGACCCAGCAAAAGGCGAAATGCGTCGAAAGCGGATAAAAATCAATTCCGTCGGGACGGCCTCCCAGAAACGGCAATATGCCGCGCAGGTATGTCACCGGCTGTCTGCAAAGCTGGAAGCTGGCTGGAATCCTTGGATAGAGGCTGATGCCGACCGCTCCTACAAACTATTTTCCGACACGCTGATACATTATCGAAATTACATCACCAAACTCTTGAATGACGGAGTACACCGGGCATCAACGCACCACGATTATATCTGTTTTGCTCGCATAATGGAAGAATGGAATGATAATCAGCGGGTGTCTATACGGTATGTTTATCAATTCGACCGGGCTTTCTGTGTTCGTTTTCTGGACTATGTCTATATTGAACGGGAGAATTCTCCACGCACACGCAACAATTATTTGGCTTTCCTTCGGTCGTTCAGCGCCTTTTTGGTGCAACATCTGTATATCAAAGAAAAACCGACGGATGGGTTGGTCAGTATTGGCAAGGCTTTGCTCAAGAAAGAACGCAAGGTTATTGCTGTGGATGATATGCAACGCCTGCATGATTGGCTTCAGGAGAATAACCGCTACTTCCTTTTGGTTTGCTACTTTCTGCACTACATGCTTATCCGTCCGAAGGAGATTGCCAAACTCCGGCTGTGTGATATATCCGTCAGTAAACAGACGGTCTATATTGACGATACAATCTCGAAAAACAAGCGTTCGGCATGTGTTACTATACCCCAGAAAATTATTGAGTTGATGGCCGAACTTGGGTATTTTGACGCTCCGAGTACCTACTATATTTTTTCCAAGGATTTCAGACCGGGGCCGGAATGGGTAAACGAAAAGACTTACCGCGACTTTTGGAGCAGGAAAATCCGCCCTGCTCTCCACTTTCCCAAAGAGTACAAATTTTATAGTCTGAAGGATACCGGAATTACCGCGATGCTCCGTGCTGGGTATGATACCCTTTCGGTTAAAGAACAGGCGCGGCACTCGTCGTTATTGATGACCGATGTGTATACGCCGCAGGATATTCGGGATGCAAATCCGCTTTTATTGAATTATCAGGGCGTTTTATAATGTGAATTTCTGGAATGTATTTTTGTTATCTTTGCCTAACCAACAGTAATAAATAATTTGGCGTATGCATACGGATGATTTTGATGGCTTTGTTGTTACTATAAATGGTACAACACACTATGTCGACGGGACTGTACCTGATAAAACATTGAATACAGTTTCTGACTATAACAGTTTGTTAAGGGATATGATAAATATTCCGACCATTCACGAGCATTATTATTCGAATCTGTCTCGCGAACATTGGGCGCAATTATGTGCTGCGATGGATGTTATTAGGGACAGCCAAAGAGCCATAGATAAATATCAGGAAATAGACCAAATCGATTACATTCATGGGGATGCACTTTACATTTATGGGCTTCTTAATGCATTTTACTTACAACAAGATGCGGCAACAACTATTTTTAAAATAATTTTAAAAAAGAAAGAACTAAATTATTTCGATGACTACCCAGAGATCAATAAGATTAGGAGAATCCGGGATGATGTGTGTCATGCCACAGATAGGAATATTATAAAAGGGAAAATAATAGCCCAAATATTTATAAGTCCATCAACCGTGACAAAAAACGGTTTTTGCTATCTAAAATACACCACGTCAGATGGAAATCGGAAAGTTGTCACAATTCATGTCGATATAGATGATTGCATTGCCAAGCAAGCCAATGACATTAAAGATATACTTTGTACGATCTGTAAAAAAATATTGTCATCCATTTCGCCTGATGTTCAAAAGGAGTATTTGGAGTCGTGGTCGCAAGCAATGAAGGCATTGTGATTTCTCACTCAATAGAGTACCAGACAATAAATCCCCCGCCAATGGCGAGGGATTTTGTCATTTGAAATATTTGTCCTTGAGTTCGACCAGCTTGTCCCAATAGGTGACGATCAAGCCGTCCATGTGGTAGTGGTATTCCCCGGCATAGTTGGGCACGCCTCCGAGCCGATTTGCCGACCTCTCCGTGTAAAAGTGGTAGTAGTTCGCCGCGCGGCAGAAAAGGCTATGCAGGCCGCTCGGAATCGCGAATACGGGCAACCATAGCCAGCCCCAGCGCCGCGACTGTCGGACGTGGCCGAACTCATGGTCGTATACCGGTTCCCGGTCGATGTTCCCCGGCGCGATAAAGACGTACCGCCCAAGCGTCATGCCGCCCCGGACATGCTTCGTCGCATAGAACACGGCCCCGCGTTGCTCGGTGATTTTCACGCGGTCGAAACAGAATGCCAAGTACGTAAGGCCGAGCAGGTTCTGCGGGAGCTGCCACAAGTAGAGTAGTACCGCCCATGTTGTTTTCAGAAATTTCTTCATCGGTTCCGTTTTTTAAGTTCGATATAATCGGTGTATACGATTCGCGTGTGCGGGTTCGACGACATGACCTCCTGCCGTATCGCTTTGGTTCCCCAGCGGATGAAGAGGAAGCGCCGCGGCACCCGATGCACGACCTGCCGAAGGGTGTCGATGCTCTCCACGCGGCACGCGACCGAGTCGCGCTCGATCAACCCTTCGACAGTCACCCACGGATCTCGCCAGCGGAATGTCCGCATCGAGTCGATAATGACTGCCCCGGCCGAAGTTTCCCGGACGACGGCCGTGTCCCGGAGCTTCGCCCGCAGCTCTACGACGGTCGCTGTCGCCGTCTTGGCCGTTGATTCCACCCGCTTGAGTTTAATGCCGAGGTCGCGGATGCTCTCGGCATCCGCCGCCCGGAGCCGCTCCAGCTCCGAGACGCGGAGATTCAGCACCATGTTCGACGCGGCGGCCTTGCCTGCCTTTGTCCGGTAGATTTCGACATCTGACATCAGCGCGGTCTGGTTCGACTCCAACCGACGGCGTTCGCGTTTTTCCGAGCGGAGCCGCGCACTCTGCACCCACAACAGGCCGCCCGCTATAATCAGGGCTATGAGCAGGAAGCGTTTCATGCCTTTTCGAGCGTTTTGGAGATTTTGAGAATCAGACCCGCATAATCCGCCGGCTTGGCTGTACAGTAGCCGCAGGCTGCAACCCGGTAGGCGAACTGGTACACGTCGTCCTTGTACGGCATCGCGGGGGCATAGCGTTCGGTCAGCAGAATTCGGGAGTGGTCGGTCAGACACTCCCTGACAGACGTATAATCTCGGAAGGCGCGATCCACGACATATTTGTAGCGCCCGTCCGGCATCCGCGTAATGGAGTGTACTTTGGGGAATCGGTGGCCCTGCTTGTCGTCGTCGAAATACTCGAACGTCCGCACGTATTTCACCGCCCCGCGCCACTTCTTCGTGGCGGTTATGCCGAACAGGTTGTGCCCGATGGCGGACTTCCCCCAGCCGGTTTCGAGCGCGGCCTGCGCGGCCACGAAGAGCGGGTTCAGCCCGGTTTCCTCGCAGGAGGCTGCGATGTCCGGCCAGTAGGTTTTCTTAAATTCTTTCGGTGTCATGATCTTGGTCGCCTTTATAATTTTATATGCCGCGGTCTTCCTATTCGTCCTTTTACATTGATCACGAGCGCCTCGCGGCCACCAGCTGCCGAGATAATTTTCGCTCCTTTTACAATATCCGGGATATTGATTGCCGAGCCGACCTGATAGCCGTCGCACATCAGGAGATAAGTGGCGGCAAAACCGTCTTCTGTTTCCACTTTCTCAAGGGTGTAATTTGCTTTCATGGTAGTATGGTGTTTGAGTGGTTTTTACTCTTCGTCGTAAATATCCGGGTTCGGCATGAATTCGGGGCCGGGGGCTTGCTCGCTTCTGGCCGGGCCGCGGGGGCTGCCGGACTGCCGACCTGCCCTCTCCATGTACTCCAGCACCGCGGCCACGATGCCCTGCGTCTCCCGGTTCTTCAACGCCGAACCCAGCGCGGCCGCCGCATCCGCAATCTTGGCCTTTTCTTTATCCTCGGACTTCTCATATACGCTCTTCAGCTCGATGAAGCCGATGAACATGGCCCCCAATACCGTCAGAATCGGAATCAGCGGCAGGCGGCTCCCGGTCTGCTCGTTGATCTGCCATACGGTCAGCATCTGCACCGCGTCGATGGCCGTTACCACGAAAATCAGGTTGAAATACTTGGCGATCTTCTCGACGGTCTTGCGGTAGCCGAGCGATGAGCGCAGCTCCCCGCGTTTGCGGGCTTTCCGGATGCCTGCCCATAGGTCGAGGAAAATCACGAACAGTACGAGCAGGTAAACGATCGTGAGAATGATGAGCTGCGGACGTATCGCCGCGAAAATATGGTCTATCATAGTTCAGAAATTTCAAAAAAATGACGAGTAAGGTTAAGTAAATCCCCAGTGAATGAGTCATAATACAACCATCTCCCGCAAAGGAATATTTGTTATCGGTCACACCCCGTCAAAAAAGTTATACATGTACTATCGTTGCCGTTTCATCGTAGTTTCGGGCTATTACTCTGAAATAGGCGCGTGCCCCCTCGGTTCGGTATTGAGGATTACCCGTAAACAATACTACTCCTCCGTAAAATGAAACCTGCATCCTGCGCTTCCCGGAATCCTCCATCTTTCCGCCGCGGTCGCCTATATTGGTGCCGCGATGCAGCTCGAATTTCCCCCCCCCCCCACGAAACCGCGGTCGGCAATGCACACGACCCACCTTTCCAAGAGGTCTGCAACGGAAATTATCGGCATCCAGCCCGCGGCGTTTACCTTCGTTGCGTCGAACGGTACGGGATTGATCCGTACTGACGTCCAGTTTACCTCATCCCGCGAGAAGGAGTCCTGTACGAGCTTGAACCCCGCATTCAGAGGACGGTTTTGTGTCTGCCCGGTTTGAGGATTCCGGCGGTATCGCTTCTTCGCGTTTTTGTAGTGCAGGATGCCCACGAAACATTGCTTCAGAATCGGATTTTTCAAGTCCGTGGCAGGCTTTACGCAGAGCATTCCGCCCTGTACTTTCCACGTAACCGCCGGGACGGCTTCGGCATTCATGGGATAGGGTAATTCCGTCCACTTATTCACTCCGTCCCCGATCTTATGACGACCCGTGTCTGATTCGTAGACGACCTCGCCATCGAGTAGTAAGGGATTGGCCGCTTTGAGCGCCGCTGCCGTATATTTCGGGTGTTGTATTCTTCCAATCATAATTGCATCTGCTTTTTTGCCTGCGCTTTGCATTGCTCGGCGTATTCGTAATAGGCCGCGAACTCGTCCGGCTTGGTGTCCCGCTGGCGGAGTATCGCCAGTTCGTCGTCGACCGAATACCGCTCTCGGATGCTTTGCTGCACCCGCTGTTCGTAGGTCGGCACCGGGACGCTATTGACATATTCCGTTAAAACAGGGCTGCCCTGCTCATCCTCGGTAATCAGCATACCTGCTGCCTGCCCGTCGATCAGTTCCAACCACCTCTCGTCGGTGATCTCTACACCGCCCTCGACGGGTTCGTCATAAAATCCTTGCTTCCAGTATTTCATAGCTTCCTGTATTTTATTTCCAGCGTCCGATCACCAGCCAATGGACGGTTTCGGTAGAGGATGCGAGACCTCCGTTCTTGTCGGTGAGGTTCGCCCAGCGCGATTGGTAGCGTAAATATTGGGCGGTCAGTTCCACATACGACGCGGCTGTGATAACGTTGCCGTTGCCGTAATAAGCCGTCAGAAAGCATCCGAACGGCTTTGCGATGAATGCAGGACTGAAATAGTACTGATACGCCCCGCCGGGGGATATCCCCCATTGAAACATCAGCCCGTCCGGTGCTTTGTAGTAACCGTTGGATGAGAGCGCTTTTGTCAGCGTTACGTTCGACAGGTCTTTGGCGGCCTTATCGCCCCACGTCTTTTTCTCGCTGTCGGTCACGAAACGGTGCGTTGCGTCCGTAGTGATCTGTGAAGCGTGAATACTGCCTGCCATTTCACCATCCGACTCGTAGGGGAGAGACTTCCATGCGGTAACACCGTCGCCGATTTTCCGCCTGCGTGTGTCGGATTCGTACACGACTTCGCCTTTGAGAAGCACCGGATTTGCGGCGGCCAGTGCGGCCGCCGTAAACATCGGGAATTGAACCCGCCCGGTTATCTTTTCAGTAGCTGCCATAGCGTCAGTTCATTCCGGGGATGGTACACTGAATGACGAACGTACTCGCCTTGAACTCGTCGATGGCCGCTTTTGCCGCTGCCTCTCCGGCACCCTTCGGGTCGTAAAAGTTGTCGTATGACTTCTTCAAGTCGGCCGCCAGTTTCAACGACAGCACGGAGTAGTTGAGCTTGATTACGTTCGACTCCGTCACTTGGATATACTGGTCGTCGCCCGTGTAGACATCGACGAGATCCTGCACGGGCAGGTACTGCGGGGTGTTGTTGTTCTGGAAGAGGAACTCGATGTACTTGTCGCCGACCTTGGCCCCGGAGTAAGGCGAATTGGCCGTCACCACGGTCTTGATGGATGATCCGCGCAGCACCTGATCGAGCGGGATGTTGATCGGCACGCCGATACGGCTGCCGTTCCGCGTGAGGTAGTAGGTCGCGGCGAACCCGCTAACCGTCGGAGCTTTCTCCGTGCTGTATTCGGGCAGGGCATCTTCCATGACGATACGCCCGGTGTAAGGGACTGCCGCCGTCGTCACGGTGCCGTCGGACTTGAACGTGATGGAAGCAGTAGCGAGGAATACCGTGCGACCGCTGTCGTCCGAGGCCATGCGGATAGTATCGATCAATCCGGTGACGGCCGAAGCGGAAACCTCGGTGATGGAAACGAAACCGCTTATAGAATCTTCGATCTCCTGCACGGCGACATTTTGTGCGACCACAACGCATTTTTTATTCGCATTGATCGCCGCGACGATGTTTTTTGCGACTTGTCCCTGCGGGTTGAGTCCTCCGGTCGGCGGGTTCAGGTAGCCTTCGTAGTTGAATGTAAACACGTCCGCTTTCTCATTCCACCCTGTTTTTTCGGCATCGGTCACGAGCCGATGCGTTGCGTCGGCCGTGAGCTGGGCAAGAGAGGTGACATTGCCCCAGCCGAGCGCCGACCATGTCTTCGTGCCGTCGCCGACCTTGTATTTCAGTGGCGAACTACCCCGGATAAGTCCGTACTCGCCGTCGAGCAGGACGGGATTCGCTGCCGTCCATTCGGCTTCGGTGCCCGTTACGAATTTGATGCGGGATTTGAGCAGGATTTCCTGCAATACCGCTAAAGTTTGATTTTCTGCCATGATATTGTGTATTTAACTGTTGCTCTTCAGGTCGGCCGGGCTGTATCCGCCGAGGATCAGGCGGTCGGTTTTTTTGATGTAGTCGCCCGCGGATGCCACTGCGGGGAATCTATCGTATCGTTTCCTTGTTACAACGCCGTCGGTTCTATTTACCAGATAGTAGATTTGGTAAATTTTGATTGTTCCGTCTTCCTCCGATGTTTCGAATATTCCTGTAAATAATTGATAGCCCCCGTCTGCTTTTTGAACTTGAATAATAGATTGTTGGGGGAGTTCCGCCCTTTCTTTTATGTAGATATTCGCCGTAATGCCTTTTTCGAGCTTTTCCATAATCTTGAGGCAGGTGGCAGGATATGCAGAACTCGTGAGGTCGATAATATCGTATGAGGCATTGATTATCGTGGCAATTATCGCCTCTCCGTAGGCTGTCTGCTTAAAATTGTCTGATGGGCCAAACCAAAGGAATAGCCCTGTTTTGGCGGGGAAGCATATGCTTTTTATCTGATTTAAAAAATTATCATCGGGGATTGTCAAGGTGAGTTCCCGGCGAAGCTCTCCTTTGCACATGCGCCTGCGCGATAACGGGATGAATACTTCGAGCGAGTATTCATCAACCTGACGGCAGTCTTTGTAAACTCCGTCAATGCGGGACGCTTTGAAGTGGGTTGCTCCATCTGTAAAATAGTCGATGGTGAAATCGATTCCCGCGTCCGGAATTGCCGCTTTTACAAGAGTACCGTCACTTTGCCGTTCATAGAATGTTTCTATGTAGGTAAGGTCGGTAAGTATGTTCCAGCGTCTATACGATGTCATGGTTCTTGTTTTATGCAAAAATATTTGATTGCTGTCGCTGCGGAAAGGACAACTTTATTCCCGCCGTATTGATGGAATTTGCCAGAAATCGGTCGGGAGTTCAGGTTCCGGAAGTTCTGCCCGGTCATAATAATTGGCTTCATCTTTTTCTGACAAATGGTATTTGAAGGTGTAGCTGTTTAGGGCGGCCTCTTTGTGTTTGACTTCGTACTCCGTGACGATTATTTGTTTCCACTCCCCGTCTGCGTATAGGTAGCGATTGCTGGAGTGCAGAAACTCCTGCCATTGCCGGGCTATGCTGCTCGAACTGATGTAACCTGTGTTTTGCTGCCAGATTGATGTGTAATCGTTGCTTAATTCCGCTTCGCGGCCTTGATTGATGAACGTGTCGACCTCGCCTTCTGGAAGTAATGTCGAAAGTCCGGATGCGATTATCGTGTCGAATCCGCCGAGCGAGTTTTGGAATAAGAAACAGCGGTCTCGAAAGTTGCCCGACCGCAAAATATATCGCTGGGCGAAAGGGTAGTTCTTTGCACCTGCCGTATCGGGTTCAGAGACGGAGTTCGCTCCCAATCCGTAGATGTCGTATGCAATCGGTGTCAGTTCTTCCGAAACGCAGATATTACGCCAGAGTAGCTCGAACGAAACGTTGATCCGGACGATGCCTTCTTCGGATGCTGTGAAAATGTCCTGTGTGCGCTCGATTCCTTCGGCTGTATATAGGCGCGACTTGATTCGCAGAAATTGTGGATCTCGATTGAGTTTTACCACCGATAACCATTGCGGTTGCCATGCCGGCATGGTGACGATTTGCCCTTGCCAAGTCAGAAAGTTTCTGGCCCACCAATCCAGCCCTACTTTGCGAGGAGCTGCAACCCCGCCGGCAATGACCTGAAAACGATATGTTTTGGTTGTCGCCGTGTCGGTCAGCGTTATATACAAATATGTAAAGTCGGTAACGCCGGTTTGTCGTGGAAATTCACATTCCAGCAGGGTATGGACGATGTCCCGCAGGTTGATCGTTATCAAACTCTCTGCATCGTAATAAAGCGTCAGTTTGTCACATATAGTTGCATCATCAAGTCTTACTGTCATGTAAACACAAGTCAGGCTTGAATTTTTGTTCCTGATGATCATTTTCCCCAAATTCTCAGAAAACTGACAAATTTCGGGCTTCTCGATTATTTCGAAGGTATCTACCATTGGCTCGGCTTCTATTCTCGGACAAAAATATCTACATGACGCGCGGACTGAAAGGACATTACACTTCGACCAACTCCGCATTCGAGTGAAGGATATCGTGAGTGGTATTACCGGTTATTTCAAGGGTTTTTATCAAATAACGCACGTTGAAGACCAACACTTTGACCCAGAGGCGTAGGTTTGCAATATCTGATGCGGTCAGGTTGAGATCGACTTTAAGCATTTCTTTGTCCCGTGCCAGCCACTCCGCGTAGGGTTTATGGAATCTGTTGTACAAACCATTTTCCCCTCCAATTGCAAGGGAGTACTCGCTTCGGTCTTCGCTGCCAGCAGAAAGATCGGGAATACCGCCCTCGAAATAATATCCTTTATCCGAAAAATTATTTTTGATCAGCAAGCCGATATACACTTCTGACGGGCGATTGCCGCCTGCGGTGGGAAAATCTACAATAGGAGTTATGGCGTTCAGTCCAATTGCTTCTTCGATCGATCCGTCAGCATGTATTTGCTTTGACGGGTATACGGCCAAAGGAACGCATTTCGGACATGTGAAGTCGATCGAACAGTCGTAGTTCTGATCTTCCGAGTCGGCAGCCGGTTCCATTTTCGTAAACCCGGCTTGATGTACGATATCCAGAGTGGCTATTGGTGTCGTATATTTGTTCCATGCGGCACCGCGTCCTGAATAATAGAGCAGAGCGTCGATTTTCTTACCTGAATAGATATCCCCGGTTTGGGCCAGTCTGATATTTTTATAGTCGGGAGACACCCTGTATTTGTTGATGATGTCCTGCAGAGAATAGCTTTCGATAATCTCATCAGTTGGCTCTTGGCCCAAATCCTCTTCGTAGGACTTGGTGTAGTTGTCATCCTCGTTACGGAATGCGAGGGTATAGCCTTTCTTTTCATAGGCGGGGAGCGAATAATTGTCGCTGACTTTGGCCGTCCAGTCTACAAATTTATTGCTTGCGAGAATCGACTTGTTACTCATCAGGAAATACTTTTTCCCGGAAAAAAACAACGTGCAGCAAGGTATTTTGAGTAGACTGATAAGAAAATCGCTCAAGTCCATGTCCGGCATCGAGTCGGCAAGATCGAGCGTACATTGGGTAGGATATAACCCCGGCCGGGCACCGGGCGATGTATCTTTTACCCCGTATCGGTTGTCGTATTCGGAACTTTTGTAAAGTCCGAGGATCGCTAACATATTGAGGAGTTTTTCGAGTTCCGGTTCCCCCAGCTCTAACTCCGGAAGGATTTTATCGAGGATATAACGTACTTTGATCGCTGGGACAACATAAGGCCGGGTGGTGTAAAGCCAGTTCGCATATTTATCGACCGTTGAGCATTCTGCTTTCGTCGGCCCCGACGTCACATACTCGATCGAGGCGCTCATTGCCTTGCGCATAATCTGGGGCAGGCCGAACTCGTCATATAGTCCTTTACGGGCGTTTTCTACCATCGTCGAGAATTTGATGTCCTCAAATCCGGAGAATGGGATGTCGGTCAGCTTTCCTGTGACGATGTGGTCGAATTCAGCCCCGACGAATGAGTATTGTAAGGACTTATCGGAGTAGTCGTCATATTTCAGTTCACCCTGAAATGCGACTATGCCATTGAATAACGCCTCGCAGGCGGCAGTCTTGCGTGACGGCCGCCGCCGGATGCCGGGTGTGAATCCGAAAAATTTGCAGTTTTTAGGCGACAGTTTGAATTCAACATTCGTGGAAACGGCCACTGGCACCCTGTCATCTTCAAAGATTGGATTGTCCAGTGTAAATGTCACATCCTGATCAGGCTGTACATCGAGGATTATGCCCTCGGATCGGAATTGTATCATCGTTTTTTGCCTCCAATTTGCCCACGTTCCCGCGTGCGGTTGTACTCTTTCATTTTCGCAACGATTCCGTTCTCGCCCAGCATTGTCACGTAGGCAAGAATCGGATTCTTCAGCACGTCGCATAGACGATCGACGGCCGCGATGAATTTGCCGGCCGTGCCTGCGTCCAAAGAGGAAAGCCCCGTGTCTGTTGTGTCGAATGACGGGATATCTCCTGTTGGGCCACCGGATACGAATCCGGGTACCGGTGTATTTTGCCGGTATACGGCATTGAAATCGAAGCTGCCGAGTGTCCCCTGTCGGCGGGCCGCTTCGATCGTGTTCAGTACGGGAATCAACGAGGGGTTATCCATTGCGGCCGCTGGAACGACATACTCCTTCCCGTTTTCCGATACCAGCACCGTCGGCGATGAGATGAAGCCTCGTTTATCCGGAGAATAACGGGCGTTGAATTTTTTGCCGTCCTGCATCCGCTCGATGACCTGACCACCCTCTTCGGCGCCAGTCGTTATTGGGGTTGATGCAATCATAGCGATTTGTGCGGCTCCCATAGCACCGACGATAGCGGCAAAGATCGCACCCAGAGGCCATCCCCATTCAGCCAGTGTTTTCGTGACACCAGTTGCCGTATTGATGATGGCGGAGGTGATGTTCATGGCCTTCTGGCGCTTCGCCTGTTTGATTTGCATCTCTTCTTGTTTGGCTTCGAGATCTGCGGCCATTCGCTCCTCCTCTGCTTGTGCTTGCTCTTCGGTCATCAGTCCTGCTTTGACACGCTTCTCGTTGGCTTTTTTCTTCTTATCCTGATTTTTCTGATATTTCTTTAATTCTGCGTTTTCCTTTTTGGTCATCATATTGTCGTAGGTAGTATATACCTGCAGCGCCGTTTCCGTAGCTGCGCCAATCGCTGTCATGGCGGCATGTACTGCTTGCAACGCTTCTTCGGTAGAAGCAGCCCCGTTCTTCAGCACGTCAAAAAATTGCATCCAGTCCGATTGTGGTAGGCCCATGAACGTTGGGTCGTTGCCGGCAAAAGAGAATGTTTTCTGCTGCCCGTCGCCGAGAACTTCCAATACGCCGATGATCGCTGTCCTGACATCTTCGAAACGATTGACGAGATTCTGCTTCTCTTGAGCCGAGAGAAGTTGTGTGTCGAGTTGGATGCCGTCGAACATTCCGGACTCGATAAGCGTTTTAAGTTGCGCAGAGAGTTGAGTCAGGTGTTCGAGTTCCAATCGGGACTCTTCTTCCGCTTGGGCTTTCCGTAGCTGTTTGCGTTCAGCGGCCGAGCCGTGGAAGTCGAGGAGTTCCTGCTTGTGACGGTTCTTGAGCTGTTTCTTTTGCAGCTCATAGGTCTCCTCTTCCCGCTTTAGTCGATCGTCGATCTCGTCGAGCCGAATTTTGGTGATGTTGCGCTGGTGGGCTTTCTCCAGAGCTTCCAATGCCGCGGCGTTGCCTGCGTACCTCTTTTTCTTCAGTTCGTAGTCGGCGTTCTCCCGCTTGATCCGATCGGTTTCCGATTGCTGGAGAAGTTTGTTTATCTCCTCTTCTTTGGCTGCGGCCGCCTTCTTCTGCTCAAGTCGTTTGTCTGCGAGTTGGTTCTGGATTTTGAGCCGCGTAGCCCCTTCATCGATATTTTTCGCAAGGCGTTTTTCCAATGCCGCAATTTCCAGTTTCAGCAGCTCTTCGTTGAATTGGGACGCGGATACGATTTCCCCGTTCTGATATTTCTCCTTGAGTTTCAGTTTCGCGGTCAGGAACTCTTTGTCTTTTTCGAGCGACCATTTGCCTGTATCGTCCGGGGCGGTGGGCGTTGTATTTGTGGTCGTGGTGGTGTTCAGATTGAGAGGGGTGGCGAACTTACCGTAGAGAGTGTCCAGCATCGAGAGAGCCTGCTGGCCTTCGGTCACGGTATTGCGTAATTCTGTGGTGATTTCTTGTAAGGCGATATTTCGGCCTGCAGGATTCCATGCCGATCCGGTGAGGTTCAGCCCCAGATTTCGTAATTCCATATTGAGGTCGGAAACTGCCTGACTTTGTTTTGCAGAATCGTTTCCGGCCGCTTTTATCTTACCCGTGAAATCGACAACTGCGGCGGCGATCAATCTCTGCTTATCGGCGGTGAGCGACGATTCGTCTCCCCATTTTTTATATTTGTTCGTGATTTCGTCGATCGCCTTTTTCGTGGCTGTCATCTCATCGTTGGCGATGCGTTCCGCTTCCTGCTTCCTGAATTTGAGCTTGATATTTTTTTCCAATTCGCTGTTTACCGACTGAAGCGCAATGGCGATATCCTCGTTGCTACTTTTCTCGGTAAGCAGGTTCGGAAGGTAGTTGCCGTACCGTTCATTGATGATTTTGATTGCTTCGGCTCGTGCGCGGCTCCCGGAGGCTGCGCGGGTCGCGGCCTCCTGCAATCCGTTGAGCTTTCGTTTCTCGTTGTCGATTTCGACCGCGGCTTCGGCGGCCATGTTCTTGACCTGCTTGTGGGTTTTGAATATTTTGTCGCTGAACAGGGTTACTGCGCCGATGGCGACTGAAATCGCTGTCACAATCCAACCCCACGGCCCGGCTTTGATGACGTTGTTGAATACCTGTGTTACCAGCGTTGCCTGCTTCGTAATGGCGATATACGCAATATGAGCTGCTCGGTAAATCACCATCGCCTTGTGTGCAGCAAACATTATGGTTTTGTAGGCTGCGACGGCCGCAACGATTGGGATAATCGCTCCTTTTGTCTGGTATAAGAATTTCACAAGACCCGTCAGCGCCTTCAGAAAGGTTACGGTGATCGAGGTTGTCGAGGTGAATGCCGGATTCAGTGTTTCGCCGAGGATTACGGCCTGTTCATGGAGTGCCTTCTTCTGTTTTTCGTATTGGGCCGTGGCACTTTCGTTTTTGGTGTTGAACTCTTCGATGACAGATGTGCCGGTTTCGAATGCACGATTGGCGATTTCCTGCTGCCGACGCAGCTCGTCGGTATTGGCCGCCAGAACGCCCAAGACCTGCACGCTACGTTGCCCGTCGAGTTTCATTGAGTTCAGGGCGTTCACGATCGACTGCATACCTTGGCCGGACTTACCCATACCTTCCAAAACGCGGATAAATGCCTCGTTCATATCTTCGCCCATGAGCTTTTGGAATTCGCTGAGGCTCATTTTGGCAATTTTTGCAAAGACCTCTGTCCGCTTGTACATGGCGGTAATTACCTGCCCGTAGGAAGTGCCTGCCGTTTCTGCCTGCTGCCCCAATTTGTCGAGTGTGCCGGCGAGGCCGAGGACGGACTGAATCGAGATTTTTACATTCGGCGCCGTACCGGCCGCCCTTTTTGCGAAGTCAACGACAAAGCCCTCGGCCGCCGTGGAGGCCATGCCGATTTCGTTGATTGCCGAGCCGACCTTGAGCATACTCTGCTCGATGCCGTATTGTTCTCGGAGGTGGAAAATATCGACGAGTTTTCCGATCTGTTGGATGGCCGCTTCGACATTTCCGCCGAGGTCGCGGGCCAGCGAAACTCCGATTTTATCGCCTGCACGGGCAAATTCGAGCAGGTTTTGTTTACCTTCGATACCGAGTTTACCTGCGACTCGCACAATGTCAAGCAGTGAGTTGTGGGTGGTGCGGGTGTCTATCTTCTTCAGTTCTTCCGATACTTCGCGGATCTCCGTTTTTGTTGTTGAAGTGGTCTTCTGGGCATCGGTCAGAGCTTCGTCATACTCCAGAAAGGCGGCACGGGCTTTCTTGGTGCCCATGACTGCAAACGACATTGAGGCGAATCCGGCCGTGATCGCGCCGAAGAACTTGCTGAACCCGCCGGCCATCCGTTGCACGACGTTCCCCGTGTCGCGTGCTGATCCTTTGAGCGTCTTGATGCGGGCATCGACCTGCTTTAATTCAGCCCGATATTTTTCCCATTCCGTTGTGCCCGGAATCGCATTGTTGAAAACAGCGCGTAGACGCCTTTGTTCTTGTGTCAGATCAGAGATGGTCAGAGTGGCCAGCTTCATCTCGGAGCGAAGCTGCTGCATTTGCTCTTTGTTGGACTTGATGATCGCAGCATTTTTCTTGATTTCAGCTGCATTTTGCCGATATAATTCGGTATTCTCTTTCCCTTCGGCTTTAAGTCGACGCTGTTCCTGCCGAAGCTCGAAATTTGCGTTCGCGAGATCTCTTGTTTGTCGGCTTAAATCTCCGATCCGTTTTTGGGATTCGTCACCATTTACAATGATGTTGAGTCTTAAATCTTCATCCCGAATTGCTTTTCCCATATTCCTAATCCGTCAGTTGTTGCTTGATTTCTGCAACAACATCGTCGGTCAGGCCGTACATCAACCGGGAAGCAATCGACTCGTAGTGTCCGTAAGCGAAACGGGTGTGAATCTTGCGGGCACGCCGGACGAGCTTGGAACCATAGCGCAGAACCCGCATGTCGAGGAACCGTTCTTCGATCGTGTGCTGGTAGGTCATTGTCGCCGACATCTCGCCCTGTTCGGAAACAGACATCGAACGCTCATTGACCAGTCGGCCGGTGCGGGTACAGAGTTTCGTTGCCAGCACCGTATTCTGGTTCTTCAGCCATCGGTTCGACTCGTCGAGCAAAGTGCGCCGTATGTACTCTCCTTTGACAGTCATTTGTTGCAGTTTGCAACAAAAGTAGCCGCCCGAAGGCGGCTACAAAGGACAGGTTGAATAAGGGCTATCTGCCGGTCGGTAGGCGGAAAACTTCTTGCCGCCGTCGGTCGGCTTGCATCTTTCTTTTCTGTAGTTCGGCCCGTTCTGCGGTCAGCCGGGCAATCATTTCGCTTTGGGATTTGACCGTTTCGATCAGCTTTGAGAGAAATTCGCTCTCGATGCGGGATGCTGCAAGGCAGGTCTCGCCGATTTTCGTGTTTTTCATAGAGGTTTTAGCATTAAACCGTTAAACAAAATGTGGCTTCGTCTTTCCCGCTGCTAAACACCTCTACGGCTCGCCGGGGCATTAACCGCACGGCACGGGGGTACGAAACCACATAAAATTTTATACGCACAAAAAATGCCCGTATATTTCGACGGACATCATCCGCCGTAGAGATTGTTTAGCATTGCAAATATAAATAATATTTTGGAGAAAATGATTTTTAATGCAATAATTCATTGCTTGTATGTCTATACATCGCTACTGCATGCATGGGTCTGTTTCTGTTTCGTATTGCCCCCGTGTTTTAAAGCCATTCGTTCCTGATTCGTTTTCTCCGATATATTTGCTCAATAGCCAATGATAGACGTTTTGACCGCCACCCATTCCGGGCATAGTAACAACATAAGCCTGCTCGAATTCCCAGCCGAGCGATCCCATGTAATTCATTGCGTCAACCATCGAGTTAAAAGAAAGAGGCTTTCCGTCATCACCTACGAGCTTATTTCGTGAGGCCACACCACCCAGCGCATTGGTGCGCATGGCATCCTCTTGCCCAAAATCAATCCCCACGGTTACTTGAGATTTCGCAAATTTTTGCGTTCCCACGATTTCGCAGTAAACTTTCTGCTGTGCGATGACGTAGTTGCAGGCCAATACGGCCATAAACAAGAATAACAGTTTTTTCATAATTCAAGTAGGTTTAAGGTTTGCTTTACAAAGATACCCCCCCCCGCAATATTTGCAAGCGAATTATGAAAAATATGAATGCACAACGATAAAATCTCCGATCTTCTGGACGTACTACTTTGCATGATCTACTTTTTCACCTTCGGCGAAGATGAAAGATAGCTGGCCAGCAGCCACGCGAAAAGTAAACCTATGCCTATTGCTCCGAACATATCAGATCGAGATTTGTGTTAATTTATGTCCGAGGTCGTGCAGCGCGGCCTCGATCTCCTTCGCACGTTTTTCCGAGGGCTTGGAGTACCCGCATATATATTTTGCAAGCAGGGTTTCATTGATACCCATGCGGCGGGCCATCTGGCTGACGTTGATTTCCGGGAACTGGGCGAAAGCCATTGCGACCCTGTTGTCCGACGTTTCCGCCGGCTGATTAAAAAAGCCCTCGAAACTTAAATCTTCGTCCAGTTCGGGCCAATGAATACCCGACCGGGATAATTCGTATTTCATGCGCTGCTCATCGCTTGCCCGTGCCAGACGGGGAAAAGCGCGGAGAAGCAGACTGCCCGTCCGGCCGTCGTCGGTCGTCAGGAAAATCCGACCGTTTTCGAACCATATCTTTTGCGCTTTCATATTCGTATTATTTATCGAAAAACTCCTTCCACCGTTCAATAATCACCTCTTTGTTCTCTTCTATCCCCATGAGGGCGTGTTTTAACTCCCGTGGCTTCAGACCGAAATTTTCTATCAGTTTTATCTCCGGTTCGATCATGAATTTTGCGTCACATTCTCCGTTGCTGACGTGTACGTGAACCGGTTCGTGATCGTTCGAGTAAAAAAAGAACTTCAGTCCTAAATAGTAAAAAAGTATGGGCATTGTGCAGTTGTTTGGTTTCTGGTACAAATATAGGAATAAAATTATTCCCTTACAAGTAAAAAGGAATATTTTTATTCCTACAATTATTTTGCCGGAAATCAGAATTCAATCTCAATCATCCAGCCGACCCAGCTTCCGAATACTTTGTATACCGGAACCGTATTTGCAACCTTGATTGTCATGCCGGCCAAACGGGGACAGGCGTTATATCCCAGAGTGTCCGCCCGTAACGTTTTCAAAATCATATCGACCGTAGCGAGCATCGACAGATATTGTTCGAGTTCATCTTTATCGGTACGCTGCCCGGCCATTGCTTTTTCGAGGACGAATATGGCGGCCGGGAGTTGATCCTGATAGGAGTTCGATGTTTCTCCTGTTTGCCGTAGTGATGGATAGGAAACCACGACCTGACGGCCGTCTGCGCTCTTGAGCCGCTCGGTTCCGTGCGTGTCATCGACAACGGGGATTACCTCGTTCTCCGTTACACGCATATTGACCAGATATCGTAGTAGGTTAATGAGTTTTTGCATTGCGTTTTGCTTGCTTTACGTTGTGGTGTAGAATCTGGAATATAGTATATAGGCCCTCTTCGTCGATGTCGTTCAGCGTGCCGAGTGCCCGATCCCGTGCCAGTTCGTAGGCTACATCTGTCAATGTGAACTTCGGGCCGGTATCGTGGGCAGTTTCCTCGCTGCTGAAGATCGTGCGCATGTCGATCTGTTCCCCAGCCACAACTATCGTCCCGGTCTGGAGAAATTTGACGCAGGCGGAGAACCACATGAGAATCGTCTGTTTCTGCCACGGAGCTATCCGGCGGGCATGGCATACGTCCCGCTCAAAGGTCTCGTGACGGATGGGGACGATACACCGGCCGGCCCGGTTGGCTTGCTTCGAAGGCTGTCGATACAGGAAAGCGATCATCCGGTCGAGGGCCGCGGGTTGCCGGGTGTTCAAGAATTCGTCGCGGGCGATCAGGGCATTCCGAAATTCCACGAGAATCAGGTCTTGCAGAGCGTCGGCCGGCCCACGCAAACGATGGCTGCCGATATGGATTTCGGGCAGCGGATTCTGTATGGTGTCGAATGTCGGGAGCAGACCGTCCTCGGTGTCGGTAAACAGCCAGCCGAGGAGATTTTCGCAAAGCAAAAAAATGTTGGCATTCTTCTGCTCGGCAGCGGCTCGATTGAGTTTTTCCCACATTACCGAACGCCATGTCCGTTTGATACCGAGGAGAAGATAGAGGACGCGCACATGAAACTCAAGCGGAGAGATGTGGCCGGATTCCATATCCCAAAGCAGGCGCATCGTAACGCGGGCCTGTTCCGGTGTCATCTCGCTCCATTTCGAGGGGATTTCCCTGCATACGCCGATAGCGGGTATTTCGATCGTATTCATTATTGAACAGAAAAGAATTTGTTTCGGGGATCGTTGTCCGGTAGAAGAGAGTATTTTTCCACAGTAGCCGATAAAGCCTCGTGAAACTCTTCGAGGGCGGTTGCCGCCTGATGATCGAGGGCTGAAAGGTAGAATTTCAACGCATCAGTGGAGGGGGTCTTTCCGGCTCCTTTACCCTGAAATGAATCTGTAAACCGCTGCGAGATCCCAATCGGGAATACGGACACCGAAAGTCTCTGGACGGCTATCACCATCGCCTTCAAAGCTACAAAACGCCGCGCTGCAAGAGCCGTGTCTGAATCTATGTCTGACAGGAGCGACATATAACGATCTCCGGCAATCGGCCTCACAAAGCGCTGCTGCACTTCGAGGATGAAGGGTATAAGCGTATAGAAGGTGTAGAACGAGCCATCGAGCGGGTAGATGCTTTCGAATTGGTCGAGGGTACGGAGAATCGACTGTTGTTGCTGGGTGCGCAGCGGCGAGTCCTTCCACTCTTTGATGTCCGTTTGCTCAAGGAAGAGATACAATTCGTCGAGCGTTCGGAAGAATGTATCGCGCAGAACCGCATCGTCCTTCTCGATCTGCCATGCCCACGGCAGTTTTTCGTTTTCGCTGATTTTTACCTTTCTGCCGCTGTCCTCATGGCTCACGAGGTTTCGCTGGTAGAAGTGATGCATGGCTTTATACGCCACCGGCAACTGAACCCGCCGTACGAGCATGTCTTCCGGATCATCGGATGACACTTCCGGATCATATTCGTCCGTCATATACCGGGAGTGTGCCCGGTCGAATGTAGCTTTCCCGATCAGTTTGATAACTTCGTTTTGGGCCAGCACGATATCCTCGCTGATCCCGGTGAAGTCATTCGCCTTGTACCATGTGCCGGTGAGATTGTATAGCTCTGCGGAGCCTTTTTTCGTTTTATTGAAAATCATGGCGTCAGTTTTTTATGCGGTCATTGGGGGATGTCTCGCTTTCGGTCAAAGGTTTGCTGTGATAGAAGTCGAGTTGTAAATCAGTGTCGGGGAAATTAAAGCGGATGGCTTGGTTGATGGGTTCCAAAATGTCGTATGTGGGTTTGGCGGTGTTCGACATCATGAAGAGTTTGTAGGCGTAAAGCATTTCGGAACCGGATGCGAGCTTCCCGGCAACCATGATGTTCGACAGAGATGCATGCAGACCGAGGCCGGATGTGATTGCCGAGCTGGCCGCCTCCATGACTTTGAGTTGCGATTCGATGAAGTCTTTAATTTTCTGGTCTATCGCCTCTACCTTCCAGATGTTGGTTTGTTGCGAGAGCGGGTCGAAAACATCCACTGTGTGGAAGAATTTTCCGGCATTCTTGGCCCCAGATAACACTTCGGTCAGCTTGGTAAGCATGGTTGCCGTGAGTTTGCCGATCTCCTCTTCTACCTGTTTATCACTCCATGCCGGATTGTTCTTGCGGATGTACGTGCGCTTCTTCTCCCAATATCCGTCTGGAGAATGAACATGATACGCAGCGTTGAACCCGTTGTCGGTAACGTATTTGAATATGGCCGGAACTTCGGAGCCTCGCATGATCCAGCGCAGAGTTCCCCAATATTCCGGAATCGAATAGAAATCCCGTGCGAACGAGTAAGACGAGTTGTAAGCTGCCGAAGCGGGGTATCTGGCCGGGTTGCTGCTGTCGAATACCGGGTAGGTTTGGATGCCGGTGTCGATGCAATCGTTCTCGAAGTTCCCGACGAAAATGTGCCTTACGTCCTCAAGACGACGGGTGGCGGCCCATTCGAGGCGGGCATTTTTCGCAGACACAAACTCCAGAGCTGCGATTCGCGGCCTTTGGCCGGAGATCCGTCCGCGGCGTTCGAGCAGCTTGATGTCAAAAAATCCTTTGAGATACAAGTAGTCGGTCATCGCCGCGTCGATGTACTTCAGGTAGTCCCAATCTTTCAACCATGCCATTATCTCCCTATCATCCTTGAACTCCTTCGTTATCTCGCCATTCTCGAAACGCAGGCTGCGTAGAAAGGGGCCTTCGCCGTACAGCAATCCCTTCTGACGAGCAAGAATACCGGGGGCGAGATTGTTTTCGTCCATAAGGTCACGGATTTGCACTGGCAGGCGGTTGTTGTTTCCGTAGGGTACGATCTTTTGTCCACCGACATACTGCGGCATATAGTCCCAATTCTCCCGTTCTGCTTGCCATAGCAGAGTGTCGAGGTTGTTCGCTTGAGCCGTTGAGATCGTATAGACACAGTCATCGACCGGCAGGGCATATGAAAAATCCGAAATCTGGGTGGCTTTTCCTGTTTTATTCATTGCAAAACTACTTTTTGACCGTTAAAACTCATCAGCAATGGCTGATAAAAGCGCCGAGCTTGGCAGGTGTCGAGGTCAAGATATGCCTCGACGAATTCGGCATCTCGATGGTTCTCCTGTTTTTCACGTTTCAGCAGACGGGCATGCCGAACTTCGATCACTCCTTTGCTTACGCGAGCCGTAGCGTCGTAGGACATGAACGTAAAGCCGAACGGAACCCCCTCGGCGGATAAGCGGCGCATCTCTTTTATTGCATCCCATAAATCCATAGCACAAAAATAGATTGTAGACCTGCGAAGCAAAGGACAAAGGCCCGGAGTGCCGGGCTGGAATGATATTGATTGCAGAAAGTTCGGAATGAAAGTCGAAACGGCTGATTGTAGATTGAAAATGCCCGATTTTTGCCTCTCTTTTCGGGGCGTTTTTATGATATTCGGTTGATATAGAGCACAGTTTGTCCGGTCGGATGAAAAACGATTTTTGTTGAGAGAAATTTAAGGCCGTCCCGCCCTCTCGACGAGTTGCGATTGCATGACCCTCGAAAAGGCGATATATGACAAAAGGCCTGCCGGGGTGGGGTTCGGGGCGGGGAATGGTTGCTTGCGGCTGGGCTGGGAGGTGTGGCTGGGGTACAGCCGATCGCAAACCATGTACGGCCGATAAGAGAAAGGCCGACCCTCTTTCGTAGGGCCGGCCTGATGTGTGTTGTAGAACTGTCAGCGTCGATAAATCATAATGTCCGTGTATCTGGAATTGTAATTCAACTGCGCTCCCATTTCTTTCCGCACTGCGTTAAGGAATGGATTCGCATTGACCTTTGCCTCGGAGATCCACTCGCATAGTTCAATGATCGAGGATTTGTTGGAGGTGAAATAGAAGTAGGATGTACTCGAAAGCAGGGTCAGCACGTCGAGATAGTCGGATAGCCGCCACCGGCATTTATATACCCCTACCTCGGTCGATAGGTAGGGTGGATCGACAAGGAATACGACACCGGGGATATCCTTGTATTGATTGAACAATTCCCGATAATCGGCGTGAACAACCTCGATCCCGTCGAGATATCCTTCACAGGTGTAGTCTGATGCCCGCAGGTTATTATATAACCCAGCATTTTGAAGTTCCGTATAGTCTGTCACGTATTTGGATGAGAACAGCAGCGAAGACGAAAGTGTTATATAATCGACATAGCCGGTCTTTTCGGCCGACCGTACTGTGTCGAGTATCGTTGTTCGCATTTGAGGCGTCAGTCTCTTGGCCGTAGGGTAATCACCTACGATCGAACGGATATCATGGAGTAGTGCGTTTGTGCGTTTGATGTTCTCCAGACGTACATGGTAGTCGTCGAAGTCGTTGTAGATAACGCGGGCATCAGGTCGCTCCCGTTTGGTGACATGCGAGAGTAGGCCGCTGCCGCCGAAGAGATCCACGAATACCGTAGCGTGATCGAACTCCCGGAGTGCCTTGCGGAATTCGCGGATAAAGCGTTTCTTTTGGCCCATGAACGGCAGAGGGGCCGATGTGTAGTTTTTCATAGCTGAGTGAATTTTCAAGCCGCGAAGATCGCATGCAGAATTCATCCCGCAGCCGAAAATGCTGGGATCACACTGAAATATCCGTACAGTCCTTTTCAAACCGGGCGATGATCAGGTATACTTGCCGTTCGCACACTCCGTATTTTTCAGCCAGAACGGCCGCTATGTAGGTCATTTTACCCCCCCCCTCGCGGAGCTTACGATAGTCTTCATAAAGATCAATGTATTTGCAATCGTCCAGTCGGATACCGACGGACGATAGGCGTCGCAGGAGTTCGCGGTTGAACGATATAACCTCATAAAGTTTCATTGCACTCTGTTTTTTATTACCTTTGTCGTCTCACCTGCATACTGAAAGCAAATGCGTCATAAACGCGACAGAAGACTATCCAGCCCTCGGTCGTGCGTTTGTGGCGCATGCTTGCGTAAGTATGTAGGTGAGATGACTACTTGCGGCCGGGGGCTTTATTTGTACCCCCGAAACAGTTTGCAGGTTTGAATATAATGGCTACCTTTGCCATTGCATAGGATTGAGAAATGAGAATTTCTCTATTCCGGCGGAGGCGGAGACGTCTCCGCTTTTTTTATCCGAAAGTCGGTTCGTAGATAATATCGCTCCTCGGTGATCCTTTGACGATTTGGATCAACGGCGGCGTCATCATCAGGTACTTGAAAGAGTCAGACGGGTTGGTAGACCGCATCGGCAGCTCGGCGACCGGGAGATGCTCCGACCGTTTATCTTTACAGATTTTACCTTTCGAGACCCGTGTCCGAGCATTTTCGAGCGAAGCCTTGAGCGGTTTGCACTGGTAAGCATCGATGAGCACCTGCGGCAGATATTTATTGTGTCCGGCCAGCAATTCCTGCATGAAGATGTACTCGTCGCCCTGCCCGATATTCCCTTGGCCTATGGACATCAACTGTACACTCCAACCCGTAGGATGCTCGTTGCTGTCGAATTCGATCGCGTGTTTGAGCTGCGACGCGGTGTCGGCACCCATTTTCCGGTAGTTGTTGCCTGCGCGATCGTAATACAGCATCACGTATTTGTTCCTGTGGTGCGCGAAATAGGTGACGAATTTGTCTGCCAATTGTCGAATCGACTCTGGGGAAAGGGTATAAATAAACTTCAATACGCGCAGTATCCTCGGTTCTTCTTGGGCGACACACATCGAACACATATTACCGAAGTCCACGCCGAGCGATAGCGTCCGCTGTGGATTGCAATATCGCAAGACTCGGCTGTCCTCTTGCTCCAGCAGTCCGAATCGCTCGTATGCTTCTTCATCGATTCCATCGTAGTAAAAGTGCCGTTCTCCGAGGTTGGCATAAAATCGCTCTCCGCCCTCCAGAGTCGGTTTCATCGAAAGAATCGCGGCCTTATAGTCGCTGAACTGCTCGGCGAAGGCATCGTCGAACCACTCGGCAGTCAGGATATCGACGTTGATATAGCTCGATGCAAGCATAAAGAAGGTCGCGGTTTCCGGAAGTCGGCGCAGCTCTACCCAGCGGCTCCGCCAAAGACGTGCCGTGCGTAGTTTGTTTTTGTACTCACGTTCGGCTTCCGGTGTCCGGGTTCGTTGCCATTCCAATTTTGCGGCGACATATTCATGAAGGGCTTGATTGTATACCAACCCAGCCTGCATGACCAGTGTCAGCCGCTCGGTATTCATTGCCGAGGCTCCTTTCAGTATCCAGTCATATTCCCCGATGTGGGATACATCGGGCATATCCGTGGTGAAGGAGTAGCCACGGTAAAACGGAGAGTTTCCATATTGCACGCTGTACCCGCGGACGGCTTTCATCAGGTTGGCGATCTTCTCTTCTTTGAAATACTTTACCTCGTCTCCAAACACATAGACATACGAGCTGCCGGCCAGTGTCGAAGGTCGATCGAGGGAGCCGAATCGGATATTTGTACCGGTATGAAAAATGATTGTACGCTTGTAGGATACGAGACGGTTGAATGGCTTCCAGAAATGCGGTTTGAGCCATGTGGGCAGGTGTTCTTTCTCTTTTTCCGTGTATGTCGGCGGTTCCTTTTCGATTACGTAGTGGACGCCTTCATGCAGTCCTTTGCGTTCGAGGCCCTCAAGCACACCGGGCAGGATATTAGAGGTGAGGTTCGAGAAGGTATCGGCCACCCATACCAAAGGGGCACCCGGCATGTCGAAGATAATCTCCGCGAGTCGTTCGGCTTGAAAGTCCGTCGTCTTGGCCGAGCCGCGGCCCAAGACAGCGCGGAGCTTTCGCGGCATCAGCAACGATGCTACTTGGGCGTACAGGTTCTGATATTGTACGTCGATGCAGGGGCTGTCCCCGGCGTTAATTCTCTTCCTGTGCGACATTGATAATTTCGATAAAATCCACATCTTCGATCCCCGCTTCCATGCGCAGACGTTTTTTTACGGCATCCGGTGCCAGTACGGAATCGATCTGGCGCGATAGCGCGTCTCTGTTTGCCGGCGGGAGGCTGACATCCGAAGAGTCGAGGGATAGAAGACGAATCGGTTTGATATATTGTGAGGATGGGAGTTGTTCCGGGTCGGGTTGATCGAGACGGAGGATTTTTGCGGCCTTTGCCCGCATGTCTGCCGCCACGGCATAGTCGGCGGCACAGGTCGCTCTTTGGGCGACGATGCTCGACCATGCTTCGAGGTCGTCGGCGTATTTTTGCCGAAGCGCCTCTTTCGTTACGCGCCGGTTCGAGTAGAAGAGATTCACGGCTTCGTCATAAATATCGACGGCACGTGCATAGGAGAGTTTGAAGGGCGGCTTTGTCAGGAACTTGATGACATTTCGGCGGTCATGTTGTTTGGAGAGGGAGAATACGAGATTCAACAAGTCGATATATAACTGTTCCTTTGCCGAGAGATCGTCTTCGCAACCTTTGTCGATGTAGTCCATGATGCGCTGGTAGGATTGCTCGTCGGTGAATCCTCCGAACACATCCAGCTTCGTCATTTCAAACGAACGGTCTCGTTGTACTTTGTAGAGTTGTGTCGTCGCCGGAATGTTTCCGCCGAGAGCCTCATCCATGAGCCTTATTTCGAGTAGTGCGCGTTTCTGCAAGAGACCACGGGCTATCAGCACGGCAACGCGGCTGTTCGGGTCGTTGTACTCCTGCGTAAACTGCTCGACGTTCGCGTTGATGCTGCGGGCGATATCTTCCGGCGGCCAGCCGAGCGCACCGAGATCGACCAACCTCTGCTCCTCTTCAGGCGCGAGGTTTTCACCGATGCTCTTATGGTCGGATAGTTCGTTCATATTCTTCGATCATTTTATTGACGGCTGCAAGCTCGCGTTCTTTCGCCTTCAGACGGTTTCTTCGCTCGATATCCAGATGGGGCTTGCTGCCGCGGGTTATCTCGTGTTTGATCCGCCAGATGCTTCCTTTGAGATTCTTCTGTCTGGCGACAAGGGCAACAGGCCCCATTTTACGCAGGGTCGCCAGTTCCTGCATCTCCCTGAAGATCGAGTGCCGGCCGAGCAGCGCATGATGCTCGGCGTAGTATGTGAATTCGTAGAGAATTTTTCGATTTTCGGAAAAAGATTTTATAAGATTTTCGGCCGTCGCAAAACATTCGTCCAGTGTGGTACAATCGAATAGCCGCCGGTGCGCATCTACGTAATCTCGATAGGCTGTAATTTTGTCGGCTGCCAGAATTTTCAATTCGGGCGGACAATCCGGTTCAGAGAGAAACGCCCATTGCTCCCGGAAGGCCGGGCGGGAGCTGGGCGGGGGCGTCGTGAGCGGAGAAGTCCCCGCTGTCTTGCACAGCGTGTCGATAAGCAACGATTTGTACCGATCGGGACGCGCTGTTACGAGCTGGGCGAGATGCTCGTTCTTGGCGTAAAGAGAGAGGAGCCGAAGCCCTGCTTGGACTTCGGCTCCGGACTCTAACCACTTTTGAACGGCATCTCGCATTACGACCGGATTTTGGTGAGCAAGGGGGATACCGCATTCCAGCCTTCGGCAGATGCTGCAATGAACTTACGCTGACAGAGTCCGGCGATCACGACGTTCTCGCAGGGATTGCTCCGCAGGACGAGTGTAACGAAGTTGCCGAAATCGTGCGAAACTTCCGTAGCACGGACACCGCGGCGATACTCTTTTGCATAATCCGCGACGAGGGTTTCGTTGTCGGCATCCTCTTGCATCGTTCCGCAAAGTTCGACCAGAGCCACTTTGTTCAGGAGCATCGGCAGACGTTCTGCGTAGTGTCGGGAACCGTCTTTGCGAACGTATACCTTGAGTTGTGCCAGATCTGCAAAATCCACCGGAGCGACCGGAGCGCAGTTGGCCGGGACAAACACGAATTCGTCGGGGATAGAGGCATCCGCAATCAGAGCGGGGAATTGCTTTGCGAAGGGGGCATCATCAACGAATACAAGCGTACAGTGTCCGGGAGCCGCCTTCTGCCACAGAGCCTGCAACAGGTCTTTCGTGCCGGGGTAGGCCGCGATAACGATAACGGAATCGTCAGCCGGTACTCCTTCAGCATCCGAAGAGGCCGGTGCGGGGGCGGCATCCTTTTCCGGAAGGGGCGAAAGAGGTGCCGGTTCCGGAATGGGGGTTTCTTCTGGAGTGTTCCTATCGGGGCTTACGACTCCCGCATCTGCGGCTCGTTTTTCAACTTCGGCCGTAGGTGTGGCCGAAACAGCCGGAGCGCCTTTGGCCCCGGTCTGTCTTGCGGTGTTATTATTTCCCATACTATGCCCCCTCTTCCTCTGTCGGTGCCGATGTAGCCTCGTCGGCGAGTTCCGGCATCTTGCCTTTGTAGATGCTTGCCCCGATCAGGTCTCGCTGCTCCTGCTTGAACGTGAGCTTCCGCTTGCGGGCATCCTTGTTGTTGGTGTACTCCGTCGTCAGGAAGAGCGGATTGCACTTCGAACCGCGATATTCCGCCGTATTGCCGTTGGCGCAATCACGGTTCAATGCGATGAACCCACGGTTGCGTGCGTACTCAGTGAAACCGGCAATCTCGGCCGAATCGCCCGGATGCTCGAAGGCGATGCCGACTTTGACGCCGCGGGCGTCGGGATCTCCTTCAGACTCTTCGGTACATTCGATCGTACTCGGCGTAGCGTAGATGCCGATTGCTTTCTTTTCTGCGATCAGTTCCAGATCGCTTTTCATGACGATGTCTCCGATTTCCCGCGTCGGTTCCGCAGCGACGAATTCGACAGGGACGAGGATTATTGTCGGGTTTTTGGGACGAGGGCAGCCTGCGCCCTCGTCCGTTTTCAGAATTGATACAGGGTTATACATGATAATCGGTGTTAAGGTTTGATACTATGCGCCCTCGTGGGTGTCTTCCACTTCAGCGGCAGCGTTGGTCTTTTTCCAGAAGTCGGTCGAGCCGTCATCCGAGATTGCGGCCTGCGGGTCGTAGTCGGCCGGAACGGAAGCGAAGAGCATTTCGCCGAACGCGAAGCCGACACCGAGCCAAAATTCGCCGTAGTAGCGGACTTCGTAATCGACCTTCTGGATGTCGGTGATCACCTGCGGCTGGTTCAGGTTCTGCAGCATGATGAAGTTCGACTTCGGCGTGCAGAAGATGATCGGCGAGCCGTACAGGCAGTCGAGTACCTGAAGCGAGAAGTTCGTGAAATCGACACGGTCTTTGCCAAAATCGGGATTCTCCGTGCCGCTGCCGGCTCCCCACTTGTCTTTGTAACCTCGTTTGTATTTCACGTAGAGATCGGCAGACAGGAAGATATTCATCTTCAGGGACTGATACTTCGCCAGAATCTTGTGGGCGAAGTCATCGATGTACTCGACGACTTCGGCATCTGTTGCTGTGCGCAGATCCTTTGCGTTCGGGTAGAAATTGATACCCTTATCGCCCGACTTGGCCGCTTCGACGAGCAGCGTTTCGATGCCGTTCATCGACTCTTCCGGCTTGCCGGCATCGGTCGGGTTCTCCTTGGCCTTGTACTTGCCTTTGCCGATCATCTTCATCTCGATGTCCTGAAGGATCGACGGCAGCAGAATCTTCTGCACGATGTAGCGTGTGATCGGCATCTGATCGGGGGACAGACGCTCGTTGTAGAGCGACAGCAGCCACGAGTTGGCGACGTCGGCCGGGACGATCGCAAAGTTGATCTTGTGCCGGTAATTCTGGATTTTGATGGCAGTGAACCGTGCATCGCCAGACGGAGTCCACTTGGCCGAGAACTCCTGTACGACGGACGTATAGTCCGAGCGGACGGCTTTGTAGGTTTCGATCGCACGCTTCGGCGTCATGAACTTCGCCGAGGTGAACCCCCGGTAGATGTCCTGCATGAGTTCCAGACTGTTCCCCTGCGACGAATAGGTGCCCAGCTCCTTTTTCAAATCATCCACGTCAATCGTGGCTGCGGAGAAAGTCGGAAGCTGGCCCGTGGCCAGAGCTTCGAGTGCGAGGCGATTGTGGGATGCCTTCGCGTCGATCGTGAAGGTACGGCCTTCGCTTCTCCCGAATACTTCTGTTGCGGCAGGCTTATCTTCGCGGGCTTTGGCGAGTTTCTCCTTCTCCTGCTGTAAGATCGTCATCTGGGCAGACATCGACGCGATTTTTTCTTCTGCTTTTGCCAGTTCCTGCCGTAACTTGTCTTTGTCGTCGCCGCCGGAGCGACCGATGGCATCGAGGAAGTTCAGCAAAAGCTGTTCTTGCTGTGCGTCGTCATTTGCATCGCTGGCGGCGTATGCGTCGTAGTGCTGCAAGGCTTCCGGGCCAAATTTCTGTTCGAGAATCTTACGCTGATCAGCAGAGAGTACCTCATGCCCTTCTGCATCACGCGAAAGATTTTCCACCCCGACAGTTCGGGCGAAGATTTTCGAAATAAAGTTCCAGTTCAATTTCATGTTCGATATAATTATGAGTGAATACTTGCGCGGATAAAGGCGTGATCGACGCATTCCTGTAAAGTGGCGATGCCGTCGGCAAGGCCGTTTTCGATAGCCTTGTCTGCGAAGAAAGTCGCGCCGGTCAGTACTCCCGGCGCGTCGGCCCGGAGGGCTTGCCGGCCCGCTTTGACGTCGGCATGGAACGCGGCGACCAAATGAGACAGGCGCATGCGGATCAGCGTGTACTCTCCGGTGAGTGCTTGGCGGTATGCGAGGTTTTTGTCGGATGACTCTTCCGCGTATATCTCGTGAACCTTTTGTCCGGACTTCTCCAATGCCTCTCGGTCATCGATGAAATATGTATATGCGCCGATTGACCCTACTTCCGATGTGATGGCGTTGTCGCAATAGACTGCGTCGCATTGTGCGGCGATCCAATAAGCTGCTGACGCGCAAAAATCGGCATGTGCGAGCAGAGGCTTCCCTGTGGCTTTGAATTTGCGGATCGCATCCAACATCAAGGGAACAGCCGTCGAATTCCCGCCGCCGGAGTCAATGTCGAGAACGCAGGCAACGACGTTTGTGTCAGCCGCAGCAGCGAGAAGGGCCTGTGCATATGTGGCAGTTCCGATCGTTCCGCAGGAGTCGTATTTGGTAATCGTGCCGGATATTGGGATCACAGCAACGCAGGGGTCGCCGCTTCTGGCGGCATTCGCGGAAACGGCGCGGGCATCTACATCGTAAAGCATGATGTCGAATTCTCGCTCGGCAGCTTGGAGTAGAATGTCCTGCTGCTGAAGCAGCGAAATGGCCGTTGGTATGAGAGTGGAAATATCGTGAACGAGCCAACGACCGCGGCGCAGTTCGAGGGCCAGCTTGACGTTGTTCTCCGGGGTGATCAGGCGTTTCATTTCTTTTTTATGCAAATCTACTTGGTCGCAGGCCGCATAAAAAGGACGGCATTACCCCTTTACCGCTTCGATTGATGTCTGGTATTTGCAGGTGGCAACGAGGGTTTCTTCCTCGGTCAGTGTTAGCAGGGCCGGGATGTCCTTGCTGCCGAAAACAAGGGAGCCGCCGCGCCATTTGACGCGGACGATTGCAGGCTCATGCAGGAAAGCATCGTCAGAACGGAGTGTTGCTGTCAGAGTAATCGTCAGGAGTTCTCCTGCATCTTCACGGGTCGTTGCCGTTTTGAGATTGCCGAACGGACTGATCAAGGGAACCCGCCGAAACTCGGCGGCAGGGCATGCCGCCGGTTTTAAGGCGATAGAGGTGATAATTTTAAGCATATTATCAGTGAATTTGTAGAAATAATTACGATTTTCGGTTAAACTTTTTTCGGCTCATCGACGAGCGATTCGATGTAGTATGCACGGCGGGTCAGTTTCCGCTTCAAGGCTTCCAGCTCCTTCAGTTCCCGACGATAGGCCCGCTTGTGGAGGGATTCAAAGTATTCAGCCGAGAACAATTTACGGGAGAGGATGAACGCTTCGATAATCTCCTCTTTGCGTTGGCGGAGGGCTTTACGGCGCTGCACGAACTCCCAAAAGTCGAGTTCAAAGTAGGCGCGCAGGGAGATATTGAGCTGCTTGGTCGCTTGGGCCGAAAGGTAGATGAACTTATTTTGAAAGTTCTGGGTGGCCTCGTTGATAGGCAGTATAAAAGTCACTGCGAATTTTCCGCAGGCTTCTTTGGGCGGGAGGCTTGCAGCTTGAGTGTGCCCGATGATCAGTTTCCCGAAGCAATTTCGGGCTGTCACGATATAAGCGCCGGAGGTGTCCCGCTCGAAGAGATAGGCGAGATAATCCATGTGTATTCGGTCATCTACATCGAAGGTGAGTCTCATTTCCATATTCGTTTGTCAATTCCGGTTTTTAAGGTTCGTACATACATAGGATCGAGCCTGATCAGAGAATCGTCTTTTATGTCGATAAAGCAGCAACGGTTTCCGAAATCGTCTATCCAGTCGAACAGCCCGTCGTTACACATGGACTGCACGATTTCAATGAACTCTTCGGGATTGCCTGCGATAGCCGCAATCTGCTGCCAGCGGTAAGGTGGCAGGCGTGAGAGCTGCGCTACCAATAAACGAAGGTACCTCAAGAACTCTTCGTCGGAAAGGTCATAGTATGTTTTCATAAAAAGGATACCTATTTTGGGCAACTACACGAACTACAATAAACTACATGTTGAAAATCAGATGTTTACAAAACTACAAAAGTAGCTTTTCATAGTGATTGTAGTTTTTAGAGTTTGAAAGTGAATAAAATGTAGTTTTATGTAGTTTTTTTGTTGTTAAAGTAGTTATATTTATTTCGTTGATTATTAGCGTTGTAGTTCGTGTAGTTCATGTAGTTGGCATTTTTTCAATCCGTGGCGGTACTTGCGGCGAATACCTGCCAACTTGCGAAACGCCGGACTCCGGCGGTAATGCTCGACGGTTTCGATGATCCTGTTGATTTCAATACATGACGCAGCGGCAGCTTGGGCCGCGGCTGTCATAGACGAGGAGCAGGCCGCAAATGCATGGCCTGCTCTTGAAAGGGAACCCGATATGTCATATAGGTCATTCATACGGATCGCATTTTACGGCATGATTGCTGACGGCAAGCCCCTCGCCGATTAATCCCCGGTAATCGATCAGAAGCGAGTCGAGGTAGTCATAAAGTCGGTGATATGAATAGATAGGGTAGTGTTCGCCGTTCAAATAGCATGCGGAAAAATCCCCGGTTTCCGGCAGATACATCAACTTGATCGCTGGAATGTGCAACGGGCCGAGCCGATAGGCGACACCGATTTCCTTATCGAAGGCGACCTGATCCGGAGAACACTTGAATACGATCGCCGCACACCCAACCAATGGAACGAGTCGATGTCCCCCATGGGTGATCTCGTTACGAACATCATCACCCGGCCGAAGGATCGGTAACTGCTGGCCGATGATTGAGAAGCCGGTTTTGTCTCTTTTCTGCACTTCCATCTTCAATCCAAATGCCGAATATCGACTGATGTAGTTTGTGAGCATTTCTTTCATGATCAAATATTTTTATGCCTTGAGGCGGTTATTTGTGGGCGACCGGGGACTCGAACCCCTAATTTCCGAATGTTCTTCTTATACCAATTTTCCCATTTTATAAGATGCCTGTCGTCGCCCCACTGGTTTTACATTTTCATTGGCACACTCCTTTCTTTTTTCACTTTTCATAAATTCTTCGCTTAGTCCTTATTCGTGAATCTTCCGCCAGCCGATGATCTTATCATCTATCGGAGAACCACACCACGAATCCACCCAGTTCCCATCGTTATCAATATGCCCCAAATCATACGGTATGATAGAGCTTGGATTCCGCTTTACAAGCACAACCCGTCCCGGTTCGGGTGGTTCTTTCGGGTCGTGCCAGCGCGTCAGTAGTTCGTGTTCGCATTTGGCCCCAGAAATGTAGCTTTCGCGGGCAATCTCACACTCGTTTTTTCGGCGACCGTTATCGTCAAGTATTTCATAATTAGCAGCGAAATCTCCGCCTCTTTCCTCAATCTGTTTCATTCACTGTTAGTTAATCAATTATATATTACCAAAACCTACTCCGCCACTTTTGGCGAAAGCAATAGCCCATGCTTCGGCCGTGGTCTTTGGGAAGTCCTGCGAGAAGTGAATGTAACCATCACTCCCTACTTCGAATTTGCAATAACATTTGGCGCACCACTTCCCAATGTTAGACGTACTCACTTCCCAACCACACCAAGGGCACCGAACTATCTCCAGTACGCTGCCATTTCCGGGTACCTTTCGGCATCGGCTATGCTTCCTGCACTTCATCTTCCTTGTTCAGTTTCCGGATAAAATTCCTTCGGTGGTACTCGTAATCCGGTTCGAACTCTCCGTCCTCGCCGTTTTCGAACCACATATCGTCGAATGCACCGATTGCTTTCGCCCGCATCCGCTCCTCGGCCTCCTGCTCGGCAAGTTCGACGGCAGTATAGGCCGTGGAAGCATCGATCATGCGATCTCCGTTATTCATCTGTATTGCATCATTGTCAATGAATGACTTTGCTTTTTCGCTTTTCATAATTTTTGTTGTTTTATTTCGTTTGTTGTGTATATTACGCCGCAAACCGCTGCGGCACGATGTTCAACTCGTAAAGTTTCGCCACCAGCGCCTCGCAGAGAACCCGTGCCATGTTCACTTCGACGGCGTTGCCGATAAATTTTTTCTGCTCTTCCTGCGTGCCGATCAGTACGTAGTTCTCCGGGAAGCCCATGATCCGCTTCAGTTCCGGGATACGAAGCATCCGCATCCGGATGTCCACCAGTCCGTACAGCGCCATGAACTCCTTTATCTGCACCAGCATCGGCGTATCTTCCGGGTAAATCTCGTAAACCAACGTTTCGTCCTCCAGCCTGATGAACGAGGGCAGCTCCTCGCCGTCCGCTTCGGCCGTCACCAGCCGCGGAGGCCGCTTGTCCATGCGGGCGATCAGCGTGAAACACGGCCGATCGGTAGCGGTACCCGCCGAGGCGAACTGCGGGTTCATCAGGTATTGCCATTTGCGGTTGGCCGTCACGGTCTGGGCCGGAGCATCGAGCGAACTGCCGACGTTGCTGAAGTTGGTGTTCATGATCCACGGCGTGACGAGCCGCTGCTTCGGGTTCGTCATGACGGCCGGAGCCGGGCCATCCGTTCCTGACGTCTGGCCGCCGCCGGAATAGTAGTTGGCGAAGAACGGACGCACCAACTGAAAGCGATCCTTTGTCGTAACCGTCGGTGACGGCCGCTCGATCGACGAGTTGAACCCGTTGCCGTAGTAGGCCGAGACGAAGGCGTGGTGATCGCGGCAGGTGATCGCGCCCGCGGGCGCATCGACGGCTGTGCATTTCCCCTCCGGAGATCCGCCGAAGTGCTTGCAGAGGTAGTACACCTTGGCTACGCCGAGACGGTTCTGCGTCGCCACGGTCGGGCACGGTTCGTCGATGCCGGGTGCGACATACTTCCCGGACTGGTTCATCGAGTTGTATTTGACGAGGAACGCTTCGCGCCCGCCGGCGACGAACTTCACCAGCCCCGCGTGGATGCGGGCAAGCGATGCCTCCACGAGCGACCGCTTCCGGTCGAAGATCGACTCGCCCTCGTCCTCAAGGTCGAGGACTTCCCGCACTGGCCGCCACTTGCGAAGCTGCTGGCCGAACAGGTCGCCCTGTGCCGGGTTCTTGGTGTGAGTCGGTTTCGGAAAGACGATCGGAAGGCCGCGGCGGGCGAAGATCCCGAAGAACCGCCGGCGGGAAGTGTACGCCCCGAAGTCGGCGGCGTTCAGGATGCGGTGGCCGAAGTCGTACCCGTAGCCCCGCACGTTGTCGATCCATTTCCGGTACAGTCGCCCGGCATCCCTGCTGACGGGCTTGCCCCTCTCGTCCAGATCGCCCCACGACATAAACTCCTCCTCGTTCTCGATTTGGATGTAGTCGGGGTTCAGCGCCTCGATGTAGCGGAACAGGTGTTCGGCCAGCGTGCGGCTGTCGGCGTCGCGCGGAAGGCCGCCTTTGGCCCGCGAGAAGTTCGTACACTCCAGCGAGGCCCAGAGGACGACGAAGGCATCCGGATACTGGCGGCGCATCCGGGCCGCATGGGCCGCGAGCGGCCCCAACTCCAGCGTACGGATGTCCTCCGTGTAGTGTAGCGCGTCGGGGTGGTTGGCAGCGTGCGAAGCGATAGCATTCGCATCGTGGTTGACGCAGGCGATCACCTTGGCGCAAGGATCTCCGGCATGCCGCGCAAAGTGTACCCCGGTCGAGGTGCCGCCCGCACCGCAGAAAAGGTCGATGTATATAACTTTGATTGCCATTTTAGAATAGTTCGGGATGTTCGTCTGGTAGCTGCACGCCCATCCGCCGAAGGGCATAGCGTAGCGTGTAGCCGTTGTTGGTGTAGTTCATTGCCATTTGGTAGAGTTTCGGATGTAGAGTGTACAGTATGTGAAAGCGCCTCCCCCCCCCTCCGAGGTGTGCGCCGAACCCGCAGAATACGCAGCCGGTTCGGGTAATGCCCGGTATGTCGTAAATCGGGCAATAGGGTATGTCGAATCTGTGAATGTAGTCCCGGCAGTCCGCGGCAGTCCAGATCGACAGCGGGGCGCTGTGAACCTTGCGGGGATTATCCGAAAAGACGTTGCACCCGCCGCGACGGACATACATGGTTTGCCGCAGTTTGCTTTCGTCGGCCATCGTGCCGACCATCCCAAGGCTCTGTGTTTGGGCGTTGAATTTGCGGAAAGGCCGCTTTTTCAGTATTTCGCAACACTTTTCCGAGGTCATATAAGGCTCACTTATCAGGTAGCGCCATTTTTCTGAGAGTACGCCGGCCCGGCGTACTCCGTCGCCGTAGAGCCTATATGTCCGTAATTTGTCGCTGTTGGTCGTCCGAATATTTCGGACAGCTTGCGCCTGCTCTTTGCTTACAAGAGGAAACCCATATCGGGCCATGACCTCGCGTGGGGGCATGGCCGGGTGGATGATCTCGATGTTATCCGTATGCCGCACGAACCGGACGATTTCCGGGTATTCGTTACCTGTTGAGCAGAACACGCCCTTCATGTTAGGATCGACGAACCGGCGAGCCAAGTCGAGCAGGACGGTTGAGTTTAGTCCGCCGGAAAATGATACGTAGGGCGTGCGGTCGTGCTCTTTGCAGTAGGCAACGAACGTTTCCATGGCGTAGCATGTGTGGTCGATCTTTTGATTGAGCGGCCACGCCTGACGAGTGCGAAGGTCAGATAGAGTAAGCGGTTTCATGTAAAAATAAATTTTGATTTCGAACCGGTATTTCATAGTTGCACCAAATACACTCCTGCATGAGCGTACCGCTGCCATTGACGATGTTAGAGCGGATGTTGTTACGTTTCATCGGGAATTTGATTTTATGCCAATCATCATAGAGATAATCCATAAGCAGGCAATCATATCCACTGACCATTGCGAATCCTTTTATTTGATGAAGTTTCCAAGCCAGCCGTTCGTGATCTGCATCCGTAAAGTCGAACAGGTAGTCTCCACCCTTATGTTTACTCCCGCGGCTTTCCAAAGGATACGGTGGGTCGCAATAAAAAAATGCCTCCGGAAAGTCGAGCTTGTCGATTGCGGCAGAGAAGTCGCTGTTGATGATCTGGAAGTTGCGGCGGATTTCCTGCGCTACTTCATGAAGTTTCTCAACTCCGTTTTTCCATCGGCTGACTGTTTCTCCTCCCTGTGCGTTCACGTGTTGTTTGGACATGTGCCACCCTTTATTTTGTCGTTGCACACCCAGTCCGAAGAACGACTGCCGCACACGGACATAGAACCGTCGAGCGCGTTCAAGGTCTGTGATTCCTTCAGCCCCCCCCCAGCATTTCCGGTATTCGAGTTCAGAGCATGGAGTCAGTTCTAACATCCGGATGAGTTCATCTTCATGTTCGCGGAGCTGCTCGAAGAAGTTGGTTATTTCGCCGTTTATTTCGTTGGCTGTCCGAATGACATTGCCTCGGTAGTTCAATGATACGACCATCGATCCCGCGAAGAGATCGACGAGGTGAGTGAACTTCGGTGGAAAATTCTCGTAGAGATATTCTATAAAAGAAAACTTGCCACCGAAGTAGTTGAAGGCTATCTTTTTGCTATTGTTGCCGCTCATTGTTTTGGAAGGTTGTAGTGCCGACGTTCGGCGGCTGTTAATTCGGTTGTAAATTCGAAGTTATACACCCACACAAAGGGGTTCTTTTCCCAAATTCCGCGATCTTCGAGCCTTTCCATTAGAGTCTGGAAACTGGCGATTGCGTTGCTACAATGCGGATAGCCGTCTACGAGTTCTTCTTTGGTAAAATGTAGTTCCGGGCAATAGTGGACGTAATGCCCCTCGATGGAGGTAAACGGTCGTACTCCCTCTCGCTTTGCAGCTTCTTCGGTGATGTCTTGTAGCCGTTCGCCATGCCGGGCTGTTATCCGAAGGAAGTAGCGGGCCATCCGCGCCGGCATGGATTGCTTATTTCGCCAGAATCCGGGTTTGTCAAGGTATTCTCCATATCCGAGTTCTTGCAGGGCTTGAATGTCTGCCGGATCGTATTTGTAAAATACTCTATCAAGACCCAAAGGGTGCGGAATGTACGGCTCTTTGATAAAGATAACTTCGCCGACCTTGTACCGGGGACGAACGAGACGGCGGCGAGCAAGAAGGTCTGCGCGACTACCATCTGGAAGGATGAAATCGCCGCGAGGATTGAGCAAATAATCGTCTGGCTGCGGGTCTGTCAGCCGACGTGTTTCCGTCTTGTGCCGCGCAATGACTTCGCGCTGCAGTTCTTCGAGAAAACCGATGCTTTTCATAGTTTCTTTCGGTTAAAATGTTCGATGATTTCGTCTTTGGTAGCTTTGTGGCACAGTTGCTTCGGTGCTACTGCTGCCATCCATTTAGCCCGGATGTCGCTGGCCCGTGGTATCAGAACCTTGAACCATTCACCGGCCATAATCAGCCGTTCCCCGGTTTCAGTCTGTACGGTATCTTTCAGCCTTTCGAAGCGGATGACGGCGTGAGCGACGAACCATTGCTCGCGGTCGTTGTCTCTGTTCATGGCCGCCAGTGCCTTGAACATTTCGATATTTTCGTCGCAGTTGTAAAAGTCTTGGTCAAACAATCCCAGATCATTTTCGTCGAGTTGCAGCCAAAAGCATGTCTGGTCTGTGTCGGCCAGAAAAAAGTTAGACCAATCTTGCCTTCCTCCAATAATTTGCCTGCCGATACCTTTCACCCACTTTTCGAGTTTGATTTGCTGCTGCTCATCCCGAACGAGTACCATACATGAGGTTTGAAAACTCATTGTTCCCCTCCTTTCTTTGCAAGTGCCGCCATAAGTTTTTTTGCATGCTCCACGGCCATAGTATAGGGGTCGCGGCATTCGGGTTTATTCACTAACTCCGGGAGTATCAGCGCCGCCGCAAAGCCTATAAATGCCTCGCTGTTCGGCGTTCCGATATTCGCCCACGGCCCGGCGGGCGCGTCATCGCGGAGCATCTGTCCGTCGCCCGTCAGCAACCAGAGCTTGTCGATTTCGGGGTAATGTTGGCAGATGCGGGTGGCTACATCGAGCGAGATTCCATTATTTCCCTTTTTGATCTGATAAAGGTTTTCACCGCGGGGCAAGCCGATGTGTCGTGCGAATGCGTTAGCGGTCATTTTCGATTGTTGGATGACCATTTCGATGCGCTGCCAGTTAGTCGGGGTTTCTTTTTCCGCCTGTTTCTGTTTTGATTTGTTGTTTTGCATAGGATTGAATATTAGGTGATTAAAATGATAGTTGCGTAGGGGTGAAAGGTTCCGGATCGTCTTGTTCGTCTGGATTGTCTGTGTAACTCCGTGAGGTGTCGAGGTCGATGCCGTAATTCTCGCAGATCATTTTGTAGTCGAAGAGCATTGCCGTTGTTGTTCGCCCTGTAGCTGCGTCTCCGGCCGGGACGAATCCTGTCGGGTTCTGGATGACTTTGAAACGCTCGGCCTTTTTTGTGCCGAGGAATTCCCGGCTATGTTCCAGATAGTATTTCAGCGAGTCACGGGGTATCTTTTTGCTTTCGGAATCTCGGCTTTCCTTGGCGTATAGCTGCGATATACGGAGGAATGATACGGATAGGTAGCGTGCCCCTTCCGGTAGCTCCAGTGGCGTTTTTGATTCTTTGATCGGAATTCCTTTTTTCGTGGACGCTTTGATGTGGTAGTCCACGCCGATCCATATTTTTCCGGATGATGCAAGGATATCGACCGTTTCCCAGAATCCGGCGAGTTCGTTGTTTTCGTTGGTCTTGAGATTCTGCGTTTCGCACATCCTTGTGACCATTGGGAGTATTTCGGTGTATGTGAAAGGCAGGTGAAGCAGATGCTCGATGCTGCGGAAAGCCGCGGTGATCGACACCCAGTTCCTGAAGGTGCGATCCTCGATGATTTTGCCTACGAATGCCACGGAGAAGTCGGCGGCGGTTTCGTCGTACATGTGGCGGTAATTACTGCGGAACTGATTGCGGTGCTTGAGCAGCTCCCCAGTTAGGTGGGTCAGGCCGCGCTTTTCGATCAGCTTGAGTTCGTTGTACCTCCTTTTCTCGTCATCGGAAAAGGTCGTCTTGGAGAAGGTGAGAAATACCAGTCGGGAAAAAAGAGCAATGTCTGCTGTCGGCATTTCTTGCCCGCTCAGTATCACGCCGCAATCCACGGCCGTAGTTTCCCGCTTTTTATCGTTGTCCATGTTCATGCGGGAGCGGCCGGCACCGTCCCATAAGCCCTTCAGGAATTCCCGTTTCTCGATGTCGAGCGTGTTTTTGTACTCGTCGATGTGGACGATCGCATTAGACACCTCGGCCACGGCCTCGGCAAGCGCCGCTTTCGTCGTATTGTTGATGTTCGGCGCTATATAGGACGGGATAAAAAACGATGTCAGCGAGTGGGCGAGTTCGGATTTCCCCGAACCTTTGGGGCCGAAGAGGTTCAGAATCGGGAATGATGTCGTGACATTCACGACGAGATCCCGGAAGAGCGACGCGATCAGGAAGCAGAGTCCGACCTTCGCATTATCGCCGAACACCTCGATGAGTCGTGTCGCGTAGTCGTTGAGCGTTATGTCATTGGTAATTGCATAGACGAAGCGCCGCTGAAATTGGTAGCTTTGCGGATCGTCTGCCGTATCTTTGGAACATCCCGGCAAATAGAAAAGCTGCCCGCGGACGTTCACCAAGCCGAAATCATTAGCTTTGACGAAGTGCCCTTCATCCATTGCGCCGTTTCCCCATGCGTATATTTGGTGCCGTTTCTGCCATCCGAGCTGTTTGATTTCGTCGGCTGAGGGAGTCCCGTCGAACAGGTATTTTTTGAGTTTGGTCAGTTCGCCCTGTCCGGCTTCCCAGATGTAGTTGCCTTTCGATTCCGTACGGATGCGGAAGTCGGCAAACGATACGAGCGAACGCTGATCGAGTTTGATGACTGCTTCCTCTCCTTTGTCGTTCCGCATCCGGAACAGACGCCGGGCGTTCTGGTCGTCTTTGACATGGACGATCGGTTCGAGGATGAAGTTCGACCAGCGGACATCGGCATTTCCTCGTCCGGCACCGTAATAACTATTGTGTGAGATATAGAACCCGTATTCCGAAATCATGTCCTCGGAATAGCTTTCTTCCTTTTTTCGCTGCGCTCGTTCCCGTTCGAGTTGGATTTTTTGTAGCTCTGCCGTCCATATCTTGCGGTTCTTGTACTCACGCGCGAACATGTCCAGATACATGTTGACCGTACTTTCGTCGCGGCATAGAGCCAAGAGCTGACAAACTTCGGATATGACGGCGATCTGCTCGGTCTGGGAGTTCTTGCCTTCCATTTTGTGAGCGCAGAGCCACGGGATAAAGTCTGTTGTGGAATTGCTCAACAATTCTTCGTACCCCTTTGAATATTGCCGGAAATAATCGTCAGGGTCTTTGTAGTTGTCTTTGATTTCCATGACCCGCACGGCCAGCCCTTCGCGGAGCATGGTTTCGGCGTTTTTGACAACGGCCTTCTGCCCGGCATCATCCATGTCTCCGATGATGATTACGGTGTCGGCGACCTTCTTTATGAGTTCGATCTGCTTTGGTGTGAGGGCAGTGCCGAGCGGGGCGACCGTATTGTCTACGCCGATCTGGTGCATGCGGATAGCGTCGGGATTCCCCTCGACGAGATTCATTGTGCGGACGGCCGCAGCCTGACGTGCCGACTCGAAGTATGCGAACAGATGCTCACCTTTTTTGTAGACCGCCGTGTCACCCGTGTTGATGTATTTCGGGAGCTTTTTGGGGTTCTCCTTATCCATAAGACGACCGGAGAAGCCGACGATGTTTCCTGTCCGGTCGCGTATGGTGAACATCAGCCGCCCGCGGAAAGTATCGTACAGGGAGCCGTCGCGTTCGCTTCGGCGGACGAGGTCAGCGTCGATCAGTAGTTGCTCCTTGTACCCTTTTTGTGTGGCATATTCGCGGAATCCGCCTTTGTACGGGGCGAAGCCGATCAGCATATTGTCGATCGTCTCCTCTTTGAACCCTCGCTCCTTTGTTGCGTATTTTTGGGCTGGGAGTGATTGCTTGTAACTTTCACGGAAATATTCGAGGGCAATCTGATTGATTTCGAAAATACGAGAACGGCGGAACCGGGCCTCTTTTTGCTCAGGAGTCAGCTCCTCGGCCTTATATTCGATGTTGAGTTTTTTTGCCAAATACTCCACCGCTTCGGGGAACGTCATGTTGTAGAGCATCATCACGAAAGATATGGCATTGCCTTTCGCACTACATCCGAAGCAGGTGAAGATTCCCTTTACCGGGGACACTTTGAACGAAGGTGTCTTTTCCTTGTGAAAGGGACAGCAGCATTCGTAATTGACGCCGGCCCTCTTCAGACTTACTCCTTCGCCCCCGATTATAGAGACGATGTCTTTGGATAGTATTTGGTCTATGACGTATTCAGGTATCATTTGCGCGGTGTTTCTGGCGGGACTTTCCCCCTTTGGGAAATCCCCCCCCCGATTTGGTTATAAAGATTCGATGTGTTCGACGATTATGCCGGCCCTATCGTACTGTTGCTGGAAATCTTCTTTGATTCGCGGGCGTTTTTCCTCTTGTATGCCTTCATACAGACCGCAGCGGTACATTGTGAGCGCGCGGCGTATCGTTTCTAACAGCTCTTTGTCGAGATCCATTATGGCGTAGTGTTCCCGATTGTCTTTGTCGCAATACATGGCTACCAGAGTTTGAGGATGAGCGCTACGGCGACGATTGTGTTCAGGATAAAACAGATGAGGGTGGGGATCAGTCCTTGCCGGTCATCTGCACGGGCTTGCAACAGTGATTTTGCAATGTAGAGCAGAATGAGGAAGTCGAGAAAACCCGTTATACAGGCGAGGATAATCAATATGATAGTTTGCATGGTTCTGTCGTTTAAAATGTTACGTTGATTTGGTACTTCTCGGCGATGAATTTTGCCAACGCCTCGCGCTTGGACAGCGGGACTTGCCGGGCGCCGCACCCGTAGGCGTTGAAAGTCGAGGTCGCAACAAAGAGCATCTTTGCGCCTACTGTCCGGAGTTCTTCCCGACTGTGGATGTCCAGCCCCCGCCAGAACTCGATGAATGTCTTGGTTTGTTCCATATATTTTTTAAATTTTTGATTCGGTGGAAAAAGAGGGCGGCGAAAATCTAATCGCCAGATTAAAAGTTGGCCGCCCTCTGCGTCCGGTACTATCTCACGACAGGATGCGGACACGGTCAGGACTCCGATGCCCTATTGTCAGGGACAGACTTTCGGCGGCCGATGTTATACGCCGCATCTTTTCGATGTCTGTCCCGTTGTAGATGCCCAACAGGCGGTTGCCGATCATCAGGCGGCTCTCCTCCGTGTCGAGGTTCACGACCAGCCTCACGTTGTTGGGGTAGCTCTGAACCATCTTGGTTTCCTTCCCCCGCAGGTAGCGGGTTTCGCATTGCGGCATACTGTACGCCGGGGTTGCAGTTGATTTTCTGTTTTGCATAGGATTGTGTTTGAAATGGTGGAAAATTTCTCTACATTTGTTATTAACATTGTTATTTACAAATGCAAATATAGAGAAATCTCTGTGCAAACCAAAATATTCACCGAGAAATTTCTGTATAAAGTTACATGATTAATCAGCCTCATTATGCAATCATCAGTAAAAGAACGACTTATAGAATTTATAAAATCGCAAGGATTAAGTCAAGGTAGATTTGAAAAGCTACTTGGTTTTTCAAATGGCTATGTAAATAACATATCTAAAGGTATCGGAGGAGATAAGTTACAGAAAATAATCTGTGAATTTCCGCAGCTTAATATTGACTGGCTTTTATCCGGTAATGGAAATATGCTTGTTGGCAGCAAAGAAATATTACTGCCCAACGTAGAAGTTCCTCGCGAGGTATTTGACAAATTGGTGTTACTAATCGAAACAGTCAGTTCCCAGCAGGGGACGATTGCGGATCAGCAGAGAATGAATTCAGAGCAGGGCAAGTTGATTGCTGATATGTACCAGAAAATCGACCGCCTGACGTCATCGGGGAGTCGCACTGCCCGCACGGAAGACGATGCCGGATGTGCCGCTGCAAAATAGTTTTCTTTGGTCTCCAGACGATGGTTATTCCTAAATATTAACGTAGATATGGATAAGCTATTGGGTTATCTGCTTGTTGGCATCATTGGTTATGTCGTTGTAGTGGCATTATTGAATACTCTGGGGATACCCGAAGGCTGGAGTTGGGCAATTCCTGCAATTATTATTTTATTACTCGTATTGGTGTTTTTTGCGCTCCATAAGTATGGTATACAAGATGCTCCCGAATTAAATACCGATAATTCTGAAGAGGTCGAATATCATATTGTTGGTATGAAATATCGGAAGCTGACTGATGATGAACTTGAATCATTTTCCGGAGGGTATTTAATGATTGACCCGGATAATCAGTATGACTCCGAGGCAGTAGGAGTATATAATTTTGATGAAAAATGTGTAGGGTATATACCGAGACCGTATAATGTTGAACTTTTCACTATCCTTCAGCAATCTTCTGCGGGCACTCTCCCCGTGAGAGGGTGGATTGATAAAAGCTATGATTATGGTAAAAAGGCTTGGGTGGGTAGAGTTTATGTTAAGAAAAAATATTTTAATACCTCTAATAATCAAGAGTATAACTAATTGTGTTCCGGGACAGATTCGGGACAAAAATGCTATCGAGTGACTTCCGACCAAAATGTAAAGTGTTGATATTCACGGCCACAAAAAAGCGGGAAAAGGATACTTCAAATCCTCCTCCCGCTACCAAAGGGTCGGATTGAAAAATCCGACCCCTGTTTTTATGTTTGGGATTGGATGTAGTTGATTGATAACCAATGGCTGTTCGGATTTACTATGGGCCTGTACTAAAATCTTTTGTTTATGAATACGCTTGAAGATGCAAGGGCATGGGGATTTGTGGGTTTTAAAACGGTTGCGGCCCTTAAAAGGAGGTGGACTGTATTCCGCAGACGAAAGGTGTATTCTAAGACCCCGGTCTGTAAATTACTTGCCCCGGGATTTCCTCCGATGCTTAATAACCCCCGTATTCGATCGTATACAGCACATCGAATAGCGTATTTGCGAACTCCCCGCGACCTTCGTAAACCCGGCCGTCCCTGACGGTGTAGGCTATGTCGAGGATGAACGAACTGTCCCCTTTGTAAAACTGTCCGTCCCTTACCGTAAACAATACGTCGAACCACGAGGCGAACGTGGCGTTGCCCCGGTATATCCGCTCGCCTTCGATGGAGTATGCGGCATCGTAGGGCCAGGTGTTGTTGCCTTCGAAAATCCTCCCGTCCCTTATCGTATACAGGGCGTCGAGCGACAGAGTGAACCTGCCGTCGCCTTTATAGATTCTGCCGTTTTTGAACGTATATATTGCATCCAGCGGGTTGGTGCCGTATCCGCGGTAGATTGTCCCGTTCCCGTCGCCGATATATGTGGCGGCGATCAGCAGCGCATCCGTATCGTCGCCTGCGTTATTTCCGAGGGCGGCCGGCGACAGGAATAGCAGTATTCCGAGTAATATGGCATTCGGTTTCATGGCCGGCGGTGTTTACGGGTAACGCGGGAATAACTCCGTGTCAGAATCCGCGTTCGCGCATCATCTGTTTGAAAAGGTTTTTCACGACGAGGACGTGGAACGGACGGATGAGGTTGAAATAGACCACTCCCAGTTTGTTGTGGTATCTCACGACCGTGCTCGCGAAGACTTGGCCGCCTTCGATGTAGATGGACATGTAGGCCACCAGGTGTTTGTCGTCCAGGGCGACGATCGTTTCGTCGGCCGTCCTTTCGGCGAGGGACATGAAACCGTAGCTCTCGCCGTTATCGAGGGCTTCTTCCAGTTTTTCCCGGCTGGGTCCCTCCCCGGTTTTCAGCCCGAAGGGCCTGACCAGCAGGTCGCGCAGCCGGAAGAGAAACTTCAGCCATGCCGGGCTGGTCGTCCAGAATGCCGCCATCACCTGATTCGGGGATACTTTCCCCGGATTTTGCAGGCGGCAGCGGAAGCAGTCGCGATAATTGGCGTCGGGGTAGCGGATGATCCGCGAATTTTCCGGGAGAGGCGATTTGTATACTTTCATGATTGTGCGGACGACGTCGGTTAGCGACGGCTCCCATGTCGTAAAGCTAACGAAAATTTGCGGGAATACCGCATTCCCGGAACGGTTTTAAACACCGGCGGCCCGTCCCGATCCCGAGGCAGGCCGCCGGCTGGTGAAACCGTTGCGTCGTTATTTGAATTTCAGCGAGATCTTTCCGTTTGAAGGATGCAGGACGAATATGCTTTCCGCGGAGGTGCCGTCGGTCGCAATGGTGCCCTTCGTGCAATCGAATGCGTAGGCGAACCCTTTTTGGACTGCGGCGATCCGCCTTGCCCCGAACGCCGTGAACGGCAACGCTGCACCGGGTGCTGCGGTCAGCTCCAGCATCCAGTCGGGGCCTTTGCCGGGGACGGCGATCTCCATCCCTTCTTCCGAAAGCAGTATCGTGAGCTGCCGTCCGTCGTCCATCGGCCACTCCACGAGTAATTTGCCTTTGCCCTTTTCCGTTACGGCGGGGGTGCCGCCCTGCGCTTGGGCCAGACTTCCGTCGGCAGTGCGCCGCATGACCCGCAGCCCGGCCAGCTTCTCCCGTGTGCTCCACATGCAGCCGTCCACGACGGGCAGCGTCGTGTAGACGCACTGGTTGGTGGTGCCGGCTTTGCGGTAGTAGTCCGACTCCATCCGCTGATCGAACATGTGGATGTCGCGGATGCACAATGCGCCCCCCTCCCATAGCAGGTTGGTGCGGTAGTAACGGCTGTTGTACCATACGGTTTTACGATCCTTTTCACGGTAGTCGGTCAGTGCCGTGACGGCCGTCGGGGGCGTTACCGGGAAATTCTCCCGGAACCATTCGCCCGACCGGGTGAGCGTCTCCACACGGATTTCGCCCTTGCGGAAACGGTTTGCCAGCAGCGGGATCTGGATGTCGAGCCCCTTCTCCATGCTGCCCCAGGTGAAGGAGTTTTCCTGCCCGGCCTGCGTGTAGGCGAATGCGAGGCAGGGTTCTTCGAACATCGACCGGAAGAACCACTCGACCCACTGGCGGCTGCCGCCGCTGTCGCCGTAGACGGGTTCCAGCGAAATCACCCCCTGCAAGGCTCCGCCCACGCAGTTGTCGTACTGGTAGATCGGGTCGCTGCCCAGCATGCGGAATACGGGGACGGGGATCTGTCCCTCGCGGGTCTGAGCAGGCATGTAGGCATTGACCCGGCTGGGATAATAAGCCTGGTTCCAGTAGCCGCCCCACAGCGTGTAGCCGTCGGTACCTATCTGGTCTTTGCAGTTGCACGAAGCGACGATGCCGTATTTGTCGTACATGTACCCGAGCGTATAGGCGTCGATGAACCATGACCCGATGGCCGTCGGGTATTTGCCGAATACCTCTTTGAATTTTTCCATGTAGACGTCCACCAGTTTGCGGCGTTCTTCGGGTGTGTACCCCGTTGCGAAGCCCACGTCGGCATGCCAGTCCCACGGGTAGCGGCCGCGCCACTTGAGCCCTGCGGCTTCCACGTGGGGCTGCGTGATCTCCCACCAGCCGCCCACCTCGGTGCCGGGATAGACGTCCTGTGTCAGCAGTTGCCGGTAGCGGGGATTGATCAGCGCGTCGTATTGCAGCAGGAACGTGGCCGGGAGCCCGTATTCGGCGAGCTGTGCCGCCTGCCGTGCGACGGTTTCGTAGAGTACCGTTTCGGTGATCTCTTCGCTGCGCGGTTCGATATTGCGGATGAAGTTGACGATGTTGACGATGCGGGGGGCCTCGGAGCCGGCCTTGCCGGCTGCGGATGCGGAGACGCATCCGCAGCAAAGTGCGAGCAGGAGTAGTTTGCAGGTTTTCATGATTATTTTGTTTCGGGTATACAAATATAATCGGCAGATGCGAACCGAGGCAACTTCGGTGTGCATTTTGCAGGGAAACGTACGTAATATGCCAAAATTCGTACCTATGGAAAACAAAGAGACGACCTGCACGCCCTGCGAGCAGAATTTCGAACGTAAAGTGAATGAGCTGGTCAAGGAGGGCGAAGCCCCCGATACCAAGCAGCGTGCAAAGAAGGAGGCCGAGGTCAAGGCCGCTTTCGACGAACACGGGAAGCCGGAAAAATAACCGTTCCCGATGAGGACTGGGGTGCCTGCACAACGATTGTGCGGGCACCCCTGCGTTCTGGGGCGACCGTACGGCGCGGAATCGGGCGGGCGGATTGCCGCTATTCCGGGGAAATGATTATCTTTACGCGGTTAATTAGGTCGATTTATGGTAAAAAAGAATATTTTGGGTACTATCGGGGGAACCCCGATGGTGCGGATCAACCGGCTTTGCCCCAACCCGAACGTCAATATCTATGCGAAACTCGAAGGTTTCAACCCCACGGGCAGCATCAAAGACCGCATTGCGCTCCGGATGATTGAGGAGGCCGAACAGGACGGGCGCCTCACGCCCGGCAAGACGATCATCGAACCGACGTCGGGCAATACGGGCATCGGCCTGGCCATCGTTGGCATCGTCAAGGGATATCCCGTGGAGATCGTGATGAGCAGCGCCGTGTCGGTCGAGCGGCGTAAAATAATTCGTTCCTATGGTGCGAAGGTGATCCTTACGCCCGCCGAGGAGGGAACCGACGGGGCGATCCGCCTGGCCCGCAGCAAGGTGGCCGGCGACCCCGACAAATATTTCATGCCCGACCAGTTTGCCAATGCGGGCAATTACCTGGCGCATTACCAGTCTACGGCACTGGAAATATGGCAGCAGACAGGCGGCAGGATCGACTACCTGGTCTGTGCGATCGGTACGTCGGGGACGCTGATGGGGCTTTCGCGGTTCCTGAAGGTGATGAAGCCCGACATCAGGGTCGTCTGCGCGCAACCCATACGGGGCCATTATATCCAGGGATTGAAGAATATGGAGGAGGCTATCGTCCCGGACATTTACGATCCTTCGCAGATCGACATGCAGGAGATGGTCGAGAGCGAAGAGGCGATCGCCATGGCGCGGGAGATCATTGCCAGGGAGGCGATCTTCGCCGGCATGAGCAGCGGCGCCGCGATGCTGGCGGCCGTGCGCACTGCGCAGCGCATCGAACGGGGCAATATCGTGGTGGTTTTCCCCGACCGTGCCGAGAAATACCTGAGTACGACGATGTTCGACGAGTTCGCGGACTGATGTGCGGACGATGGATGTGAAAAAGCCTGCGACCGGAAAGTCGCAGGCTTTTTTGCTGTCGCAGTGCTTGTTTTTTGTCGTCGCAGCCCTTATTTTTGGGCGTTGTAGGCTTCGACGCCGCTCTTGAGGAATCCCACGAAATTGTCGATGTTGAGGTCGTATCCGCGGGGCGGCACGAGTTGTTTCCCGTTCCGTCCCTGGAGCACGTAGTAAGGCTGGGCATTTACCCCGTAGGTTTTCAGGGCGTAATACGAGTTTATCTTGCCGAGGCTTTTAAGCACCTTTCCCGCGTCGGTCGTTACCCAGTCGCTTTCGGGAAGCACTTTCTTGTCGTCGGAGTAGAGCGCCACGATCACGTAGTCGTTGCGCAGGATGTCGAGCACCTGCGGGTCTGCCCATACGCGGGCTTCCATTTCGCGGCAGTTGACGCATCCGTGACCCGTGAAGTCGATGAAGAGCGGTTTGCCGACCTTAGCGGCATAGGCCTCGGCTTCTTTCAGGTCGAAGAATCCTTCGAGGCCGTGGGGCAGGTGCAGGAAATCGCTGTGCTTGGGTTTCTGTCCCTCGACGGTCAGCAGCATGCGTGCTTCTGTGCCCGAAGGGGCCTGCGCTTCCTTCCCGATCACGAAATCCTGCGTATGCAGCGGCGGCAGGTAGCCCGAGAGGCCTTTGAGCGGGGCGCCCCACATGCCGGGGATCAGGTATACGACGAACGAGAAGATGACGATGGCCAGTGCCAGGCGGCCTACGCCCAGATAGGGCGTATCGCTGTCATGCGCAAATTTGATTTTTCCCAGCAGATAGAGCCCCAGGAGCGAGAAGGTCACGATCCATACGGCGAGGTATATCTCGCGGTCGAGCAGCCCCCAGTGGTAGGTCTGGTCGGCGACCGAGAGGAACTTCATGCCGAGCGCCACCTCGATGAATCCCAGTACGACCTTCACCGAGTTGAGCCATCCGCCGCTTTTGGGCAGCTTCTTGAGCATCGACGGGAAGAAGGCGAAGACGGTGAAGGGAAGCGCGAAGGCGACGGAAAACGCCAGCATGGTGACGATCGGGCTCCAGAATTCGCCCGACGTCGATTTGATAAGCACCGAACCTACGATCGGGCCCGTGCAGGAGAAGGATACCAGCACGAGGGTCAGGGCCATGAAGAAGATGCCGGCCAGACCTTTCGAGTCGGCTTTGCTGTCGGTTTTGTTGACCATCCAGGAGGGCATGGTAATTTCGAACGCCCCGAAGAACGATGCGGCGAATACCATGAATACGAGGAAGAAAAGAATATTGGGCAGCCAGTGCGTCGCCAGCCAGTTGAAGATGTCGGCCGTCACGGCATCGCCCCCGACGATGCGTGTGATGACGATGATCGCGGCTATCGGCAGCGTGTAGAGCGCGACGATGAAGAACCCGTACATGCCGGCGCGGAAACGTCCCATCGCGGGGCTGCCGGAGCTTTTCATGAAGAACGATACGGTCATCGGCACCATGGGGAATACGCAGGGGGTCAGCAAGGCTGCGAAACCCCACAGGATCGCCTCGATGATCAACGCCCACAGCGAGCCTCCGCCTGCGGCGTCTTTCTGCGCAGGTTCCGCTGCGGCCTGTGCCGAGCCTCCGCCGGCATTGTCCGGGGCTTCCGCAACGGCGGCCTTGTCCGCAGTCCCGGCTGGGGCCGTATCCTGCGGCGTGGCGGCCGATGCCGTCGCTGCGCCGGCCTGTGCCGTCAGGTCGATCGTCATTTCCGTATCCTCGGGCGGCATGCAGCTCGTGTCGTCGCAGATCATCCACTCCAGCTGGGCCGTGACGGCGGCCTTTTCGGCCGCGAGCTTCACCCGCTGGGCGAAGAGCGCCTTGCCGGCAAAGGTGCCGATCTCCATCTCGAAGGTCTTGTCGTAGTGGCGCTCGGGAGTGGAGAGTTGCTCTACGCCGCCCTCAAGCGTAGCCCCGGCACCCGCGGTGAAGGTGATCGTCGTGGCATTGGGCCCGCCTTCATAGGGCCCCATGTCATACATATGGTAAGGCGCGGGGATCGAGGCTTCGAGTACGATCCGGTACATGTCGCCGTCGAGGTGCTCCACGGTGCTTTTCCAGCTTACGTTTTGCGCCGAGACCGCCGTCACGGCAAACAGGGCCGCTATGGGCAGCAAAAGGGTACGAAACAGATTGTGCATAGTCGTATCGCTTATAATTTGTGCAAATATAACGGTTTTTTACGGATAAATTGCTACATTCGCACGATGATCCGCCTCTCGCTCATAATCCCGACGCATAATCGTGCCGGGCAGTTTCTCGCGGCGCTCGAATCCGTCGTGCGGCAGGACATGCCCGCCGGGGAGTGGGAGTGCGTGGTGGTGAACAACAATTCGACGGACGATACGCCCGCCCGGTTCGCGGCCTTCGCGGCACGGTATCCGGCGCTCAACCTGCGCATGGTGACCGAGACCGGCCCGGGGGTTTCCTATGCCCGCAACCGGGGGATCGCGGAAACTTCGGCGCCCTACATGGCCTTCATCGACGACGACGAACGTATCAATGCGGGGTTTATCCGGGCGTATGTCGAATTCTTCGATGCACATCCCGATGCCGTCGTGGCCGGGGGGCGCATCATTGCCGAGTATGTCTCGGGACGTCCGGCGTGGATGTCGAAATATACCGAACTGCCTGTCGCCAACCCGATGGATTTCGGCCATGCCGTACGGCCTTTTCCTGCCGGACGTGTTCCCGGGGGAGGCAACATGGCTTTCCGCCGCTCCGCAACCGCCCGATACGGCGGGTTCGACCCCTCGCTGGGGCGTGTGGGACGGATGCTGATCGGTGGCGAGGAAAACGATTTCTTCGAACGCATGATGCGCGGCGGCGAGACATGCTGGTATGTCCCCAATGCCGTCATGTGGCATATTATCCCGCCCGGGAAACTCACCGAGGACTATTTCCGCCGCCTTTGCTACAACGTCGGCGTGAGCCAGCGCCTGCGGGCGGGCATCTACCGCCGTTATCCGAAAGCCGTTGTGCTGGAATGTATGAAATGGGCGGCTACGCTGTTGCTTTCGCTGACGATGTCCCCCCGTAAATCATTGTGGCTGATTCGTATGCGTTACGAGATCAGCCGGGGGCTTTTCTCCCGTGCCGGCCATTGAGCTGTGCTTTAATTGCGTACGGGGATTTCCTTGCCGAAATAGCGGCAAAGCATGATGTAGCACATGTAGAGCGCCAATGAGGGGTGCTCTTCTTCGCATCCGGGCGAGAGGTTGAGCGCCATGTCCGAAAACCGCCCGAAATCTTTTCCGTCCAATTCTCCCGTTTCCCCCAGTATCTGGTAGGTTTCGAAATCGTCCCGCTGTTCCTCGCAGCTGGGTTCCAGCTCGGCTATTTCGAACGAGCTGGCATTTAGCCGGGTCAGGCAGCAGAATTCGGGTTTCCCGCCGCGCCCCAGGTCGCGGTAAAAGCCGATGACCTCCGTGTGTCCGATCTGGCCTGCCGGGAGGTTGGTTTCTTCGCGCAGCTCCCTCTCGGCTGCGGCTTTCAACGTCTCCCTGAAATCGGAGTCCGGACGCAAATCGCTGAAGTCGACCGATCCCGATCCCGAAGGTGTCAGGCGGTCTGTCGAAGTGAGGGCCTTGTCGTTCTGGTGGAGGATAATGACATATCCGTCGGTTGTGACGGCCAGTGTCGAAATGCCGATGTGGTCGCTCATGACCGATTTTTCGAGCCGGCGTACCGGGTAGTTGGCAATGTTTGCGGGAGGGGTCATGCCCCAACCGCTTTGGTGGGAGAGTTTTTTCGCATAGATTACGTTCGTCAGGTAGGAGTTGTAGTAACAGCCTTTGCATACCCGGACGTACCATTGGCCGCCGCTTTCCCCGAATTCGGATGCCATGCACAGTTTGCGCTCGTTGTAAAAACTGCCATTCCTGTTTTTCATTTCGTGCCATTTGCCATTGAGGAACGGCAGCAGGATGTCCCGGTAATTCTTTATGTATTTCAACACCCGCTTTTCCTTGTCGGTGCATAGTATCGCATGGATGGGACGGTCTCCCTGCAATAAGCGGTCTATGTTGTCGCCGTGCAGCAATACGGTGCCCGGAAAGGCGATCGGGGCGGCGGTATAAATCTCGTCCAACTCGTCGGCTGCCTCCGGAGTCTTGTGCCGGTAGATGTCTTGGAGGTTGTAGTACGCCGTCTTATGCGTGTAGGCGTAGAAATCCTTTACGAAACAGACCGTCTGCCAGATAAGGGTCGTAAAGACCAGGAACAGGAAAAGGAACAGGTTGCCGGTTTGCATCAGCGTTTGGTAGTCGATGGCCGAATAGAGCAGAATGGCGAGGTCTATGACGATCGCGACGATATTGATGTAGCCGATTCGCTGGCCGTAACGGATAAAGTCCAGCCGGTTCCTGATTTTGACTTTGGCCGAAGTCCATATTTTGTCCATGCCGCCGGTGTTTTGTGTCGTAAAAATAACAATAAATTCCGATTTTATGGGTGTTGCAGGTTCGGTTCCTGCCTTTGGAATGAAGAAAGCGGCCCGTAAGGCCGCTTTCTTCATTCCGGTTTTACGGATCAGAACAGGTATTTCTCGTTCCTGACCTTGTTCACCAGGCGCGAGATGTCCTCCCATGCCTCTTCGCCGAAGGTAGTCCCGACGACTTCGATGACTTTGCCCGCCGTGATGGCGCCGATCGTGCCGCACTGGCGCAGCGAGAGGTTCTCGCAAAGCCCTGCGAGGAACCCCGCGGCGTAGAAATCCCCGGCGCCCGTCGTGTCGACGCGTTTTGCCGCAGCCAGGATGCCGACATGCACCACCTCGTCGCCGTGCTTGATCATGGCGCCCTTGATGCCGATTTTCACCACGGCCAGTTCGCACATTTCCGAGATGCATTGCAGGGCGTTCAGCGGCTCCGCCTCGCAGGCGAAAGTCTTGGCTTCGTCCTCGTTGGCGAAAACGATGTCGACATAGTCCCTGACAAGGTTACGCAGGAATTCGAGGTTTTCGGCCACGATGTTGAAGCTGGCCAGGTCGATGGCGACCTTCAGCCCGCACTCCTTGGCCGTGCGGGCAGCCATGCGGATCAGGTCGTGGTCTTGGACGATGTAACCTTCGATATAGAGGCAGTCGTACCCGTCGAAGATCGCCGGGTCGATCTCCGCGGCGGTCAGTTCGAGCGCCGCGCCGAGGTAGGTGACCATCGTCCGCTCGCCGTCGGGCGAGATGAGCGATACGCACTTGCCCGAACGTTTCGAACCACGGAAGATTACGGGCTCCACGCCCAGGTTTTCGAGTGCCTGTACGAAGAAGTCGCCCGTCGTATCCTGTCCGACCTTGCCGATGAACCCGACCTGGCAGCCCAGTTTGGCCATGGCGCGGATGGTGTTGCCGGCCGAACCGCCGAGCGAGAGCGAGTAGGGCAGTCCTGCCACGGATTTCGAGATTTCGGTCTGCAGTTTGGTATCCACGAGGCTCATCGAGCCTTTGGCGAGTTTGAAGCGACCCAGCACGGAGTCTGATTCCAGGTTGACCAGCATGTCCGTCAGGGCATTGCCGATGCCGATAACACGTTTCATTCGGTAAGTTCGGGGTTGTCTGTTGTGAAATTATATGGAGAGTATCTTTACCAGGTCGAGCGAATTGCGGTCGATGCCCTTGTTGTGCATGGTCGCCTTGGCGAAGGGGACGTAGACGATCTTGCCGTTCTGAATGCCGATCATCACGTTGCGCTGTTCGTCGAGGAACGCCTCGATGGCGGCTTCGCCCATCCGCGAGGCGAGGATACGGTCTACGGCCGTCGGCGACCCGCCGCGCTGGATATGCCCCAGGATCGTGACGCGGGCGTCGTACTGCGGGAACTCCTTCTTGACACGTTCGGCCAATGCCGTGGCGCCGCCCGTCTTGGGGTTTTCGGCCACGATGACGATCGCCGAGTTCTTGCTCTTGCGGAAGCCGTGGTTGATGAGTTCGGCCAGCTGGTCGACCTCGGTGTCCATTTCGGGGATGATAGCCGCTTCGGAACCCGTGGCGATGGCGCTGTTCAGTGCCAGGTAACCCGCCGTATGTCCCATCACCTCGACGAAGAAGAGGCGCTCGTGGCTCGATGCCGTATCGCGCAGTTTGTCGACCGCCTCCACGATCGTGTTCAGCGCCGTGTCGTAGCCGATCGTCGAGTCCGTACCCCCGAGGTCGTTGTCGATCGTCCCGGGAAGCCCTACGATGGGCACGTTGTACTCCTGCGCGAAAATCCCTGCGCCTGTCAGCGAGCCGTCGCCGCCGATGACCACCAGCGCGTTGATGCCGGCTGCGACCATGTTGTCGTAAGCCGCCTTACGTCCTTCGGCCGTGGTGAATTCCTGGCTGCGCGCCGTTTTGAGAATCGTGCCGCCCAGTTGGATGATATTGCTTACGCTCTGGGATTTGAACTCTACGATCTCGTTGTATACGAGACCTTTGTATCCGCGCATGATTCCCTTTACCGTAAAGCCGTTATAGATTGCGCTGCGGGTTACCGCACGTATTGCCGCATTCATGCCGGGGGCGTCGCCTCCCGATGTGAGAATGCCGATGCATTTGCTGCCAGCCATAGTTTTTCGTTTAAACACAAAATCCCTCAAAGGTAGTAATTATTTTAAATTTTTCAAAAAAACGAGGGCGCTACCCGTGGGTGCGCCCTGCGTTCCGAAAAAACTTTTTATTTTACCTAACGCCTGTGGCCTTATTCGGTCTGCTGTCCCTGCGCAGCAGTGTCTGCGTCCGCCTCTGCGGCTGCCTGCGTGCTCTGGCCGGCCTTTTCTGAGGAAGCCTTGCGGCTTTTCCCCACCTTCACCCGATTGCCGTCAGCCTTCACTTCCAGCCCGGCCTTGTCTTTGTCGATCGTAATGTCGATCGATTTGTTCGGGATACTGATGTGCAGTGTCTTCTGGCCGTCTTCGATGACGTTCTGGCTTTCGTACTCCTTGAGCAGCTTTTGTACCGTCGTCGTGTCGTTGTCGATCACCACTTCGGTGTTGAGCACCTGTTCGATCACGTTTCGCTTGGCGCGGAACCGGTCGCCCACATCCTCGCGGATGGCGATGCAGGCGCATGCGATGAAGCTCGCGAGCCACAGCAGGAAGATGATCAGCACGGTCGTGCCTCCGGGCTTGCGCGAAGCGATGAGGCACATCAGTACATAAATGAGCAGTATGACGGGAATCAGTACAATAAATATGCCGAGAATAGGTACCCACAGCGTCATGCCCAGCGGGAAGAAAGGCGAGAGGATGCCTCCGCCGCCCACGACCAGGGCGAACAGCCCGATAATCAGGGCGCAGGCTCCCATGATAAGCCCGAATACGAGCAGCCCGGCGAAAAGCTTGAGCAGGATCAGCACCACCTTGCCGAAGACCGAGACGGCCTCCGCCACGATCGGCTTGGCCCTGACGTCGGGATCGCAGCCTGCGGTGGCTTCGGTGGTCTCGCGGATCGACTGGGCGGTGATTTTTTCGCCGTTCATTTCGAGTTTCTGGCGTGCCGTGCGTGCCGCCGGTACGGCGAACCACATGATGACGTAGCAGATGACGAAGATACCGAACAGGTTGCCCATCATCGACCCCGTCCAGTCCATGAACGGAATCCAGTGCAAGAAGCTCAGCAGGATCGGCAGGAACATGCCCAGCCGGATCCATACGGGATCGACGTCGAAGTACTTGCCGATGCCGGCGCATACGCCGCCCAGCTTGGCATTCTCCGTGTCGCGGTACAGGCGGCGCGGGATGCGCGGCTCTTCGGGGGCTTTTTTGTCCGAACTCTCCTCGGAGATGTCCTCGACCGAGCCCATCTGGTGGATGATATTCAGGATCAGGGGTTTCTCGACCACGCGGGTGTTGTCCTGCGTGGTGAGGATCAGTTCGGCGATGCGGGCTTCGATGTCAGCGACGATCTCGGCCCCGTCGGGCGTATCCTTGTAGGTCTTTTTCAGGCTGTCGAGATATTTCTCCAGCTCCTGGTAGGCATCGGCGTCCATGGTGAACGCTACGCCCGATATGCTGCATTTTTTAACCTCTTTCATAGTTGTGCCGTTGGGGAATTATTTCCTGCTTACGCTGCCTCCGCTCGATTTGCTGATGCTGGTCTTGCAGTCGCCCGTGTAACGGATCGAACTGCCGCTCGAAGCGGCGGCGCGGAGTGTGCCCGTGCAGTTGACCGTAGCCTTGGCGGCGCTCGACGTGTCGACGCTGCAATCGGTGACCGTGAATTCGGCGGCCGAGAGTTTCGAGGCCGAGCTCATGTCGATGCTGCATTCGGCGGCGGAGCCCTTCAGGGTGATCTTCGATGCGCTCGATGCCTCTACCGTGCAGGTGCCGGTTTCGATGGCGGCGTCGATGTCCGAGGCACTCGATGCGGCCACTGCGCAGGTGGTCGATTTCACGGCCGCGTCGATCCTGGCGGCACTCGATGCGTCGATCGAGAATTTGTCGGCCGTCAGCGTGACGTCGCTCGTGATCCGTGCGGCGCTCGATGCGTCGAGTGCGCGGATGCGCCCGTTGGCCGGGACGGTCACGGTCACGTCGGCGTTCGATACGTTGTTGACCGACTTGTCGATGGTCGCCGTCAGGCGTCCGCCCTTGGCCTCCACCACTACGTATTCCATAATATTGTCGTCGGCTTGGATCGTGATTTTATCGGTCGCCTTGCCGGTGATGACGACCTTCACGGCGCGTGCCGCATCCACACGGTCGAAATCCGGGGCGTCGATGGTGCGCGTGACGATGTTGCCGCTGCCTTTGATGCCCTTGCCGAAGAGTACCGACGGGGCTGCGATGCAGACGAAATATGTGGTTGCGGTGATCATGGTGCCCAGCAGGACTGCGATCAAAAGTATTCTTTTCATGGTTGTAATTATTTAAGGGTTGATTTTTTATTTTCCGTGGCGAATGACCTGTATCTGCCCTACGAGTTCGTCCCATGCCTCGTCGAGCGTTTTGAGATAATCACGCCCCTTGTCGGTCAGCGTGTAGTATTTGCGGGGCGGCCCCTGCGGGGATTCTTCCCACCGGTAGGTCAGGAGCCCCGAATTTTTCTGCCGCGTGAGGATCGGGTACAGCGTACCCTCGACCACGATCATCTCGGCCTCTTTGAGTTCGGCGATGATCTTCGGAGCATACGAATCTTCGCGGGAAAGGATGGCGAGGATGCAATACTCCAGGATTCCCTTGCGCATCTGCGCTTTTACGTTGTCTTCAGCCATAATGCTTTATTCGGTTAATCGCTTCGGAGCCTTCGGTACGATCAGCCAGAGGATGATATATACCCAGAGCGAAAGCCCGCCGAAGAGTATGAGGATTAGAGTTGCGATACGTATGAGCGACGGGTCGAGCCCGAAGAAATCAGCCAGTCCGCCGCAGACGCCTGCGATGATGCCGTCGCGTACCCGGTACAGTTTTTTTGTTTTGTCCGTTGCCATGGTTTTATCGGTTTTTACGGTTAATATTGAATTTTCGGGCGGGTTCTTCGGGGATGATGATCCAGAGGATGATGTAGGCCCAGATCGAAAGCCCGCCGAAGATTATCAGGAACAGCATGATGAGCCGCATGACCGTCGCGTCGATGTGAAAAAAGTCTGCCAGCCCTCCGCAGATACCGGCGATCGAGCGGTCGGTGCGCGAGCGGTAGAGCTTGCGGGTTTCCGGCTCGGCCTCCTCTTCCTCCTGCGGGGCGGCGTTGCCGCGGCGCTCGCCGAAGTCCGAGGGTGCCCCCATTTGGTGCATCGCCGCGCGCACCGTGTCGAGGGTGATGACGCGCATGGGAGAGGAGACGATCTCGCGGAATATCTCGGCGATGCGTACCTCGATGTCGCCCATGGTTTCGGTGTCGTATTCGGGCAGGCGGCTGCGTATGTCGTCAAGATAACTCCTGAGTACACGGTAAGCATCTTCGTCGAGGGTGAAAGCCTGCGAGCCGATATTTACGTTTACTGTCTCTTTCATAGTCGTAGAGGTATTTTAGGGTTAATATTTCCGGTTTACTACTACTTTGGTATTGCAAATATAATACGTATTTTAGTATTATGCAATACAAAGTACTAAATTTTTTTCAAAAAATATGCATTTTTTTCCATACCTATATAATAAGAACTCCGGAACGGTGCCGGAAAGGCCGCCTTTGCGGGAAAAATTACGATCATTGCCGATCCGGTGTTGCGTTTTGCCCGCCTGCTTCGTCTTACAAATACAATGAAGGAATTCGAATTCATCGGTTACGTTGTGCCGCTCCGCAACCGTATGTTCCGCTATGCACAAAGCCTGCTGCTTTGCGCCGACGAGGCCGAGGAGGTGACGCACGACCTGCTGGAGCGGTTGTGGACGAGGGGGGGGGGATGTGGCCGGATTGGCATGGTTTTCCCGGGCGGCCGTGCAGTCTGCGGGGGGCGTATAGACAAATTTATATAATGAATTGACAATCTTATATATTTTTTTGTGAGGGCGATTGCGATGAAAAGGATGAAAAAGAGTAGCTTTGTCCCATTTCAGAAGCGTATTTTGCAGTAACTTTAACCCTTTTTATCTAATTATGAACAAACTCTATGCTATTTTAGGAGTCCTGCTCCTGACTGTTTCCTCCGTGTCGGCGCAAAAATCCGGGACTGATAGCCGTCGCGCTTCGTCCGGGGAGAGCGTGGCTATCGAAACAATTACGCGCGACTCGCTGGGCATCGACACGCTGCGGCGTATCGACGCGGTCGACAACGGCCTGCTGACCCTGCGCAGCGGCGGTCGTGACGGTAGTATGATGCTTGAAGTGGCCGGATTCGGGCTCAGGCTGGGGCAGACCCCGATGCAGAAAATGGAAACGAAATTAGCTCCGTTCCAATTCAAGGCGATCACCGACATGGAATTGGGTTTCACGCAGTTGACCGGAGTCGATTATGCCGGTTATACCCCTCAGGAAGAGGGGTTCCTCGACCAGAAACTCGGATCGTCGTTCCATTTCAGCTTCTCGGTCGTGCAGATGCGTTTGCTGCTGAACCGTAGCCGTACGCTCAGCCTCGGCCTCGGACTGCAATATACGCTCGACAACATCCGCTTTGCCGATTCGGGCATCACGCTCGACAATGTTGGCAGGCGCCTTATGCCGGTGGTGCTGGATGAACCTGCCGACAAGTCGAAGGTCGTCACTTCGTCGCTCGGTATTCCCGTGCGGCTGATATACGAGCCTGTAAGGCACTTCCGTATTTCGGCTGTCGCCTATTCCGATTTCATGTTGGGGGCGGATGCCATCTATAAGAAGCCTAAGGAGAAGCACAGCCTGTCCGGATTCCGTACGTACCAGTTCGGCGTCGGCGTTTCGGTTTCTTACTATGGATTGGGTTTTTATACGCGTTACGGCATCACGCCGCTGTTTAAGAGCGGTGCTGGCCCCGATTGCCATGCTGTTTCGTTTGGAATCGTATGTTTATTATAAGAGTGTAACCAGAAAACCGAATAGTCATGAAACGAATATTGCTGATAATGACCCTCAGTCTGTTCCTGCCGAACCTCGTGTCGGCACAAAGCAGCTTTATGAACGATTTTTTCAAACGCTATGAGACTGCCGAAGGGTTTAGCAGCGTGTCGCTGGGGGCGAAGATGATGCAGACGATGAGCCGCCAGGCCGCAGAGCACGGGGATAAGGGGCTTGCCGTATTGCTGGAGGACATCCAGTATATCCGTATCGTCGCCCTCGCGGGCGGGGACGGCGAACAGCTGGTGCGCGATGCCGAAGCCGCAGTCGCTTCCGAGCGGAAATTCCGGGAAGCAGCCTCCACTACGGAGGACGGGCAGACCACGAAGTTCTATATCCGGGAAACTGCCTTGGCGGTCAAGTCCGAGCTGGTGATGATTACCTATGGTGCGAAGGAAACCGTCGTGGTGAACATCTATGGCGTGTTCGACCTCAAGCAGATAGCGCGGCTTTCGTCGATCCGCCCGCAATAAGGGCTGCCGGTTCTCAGGCTCCGCTTTATTCCCCGCCCGGATCGTTCCGGTACCCTTCTTCGTCATAGATCGGTCTGTCGCCCTCTTCGGTCTCCCGGACGGCACCCGGGATCCTGTCCGCCAGCGGGATCTCGGTTTCCACGAGGTTTTCGTCGATCAGGGTTTCGTCGCGTTCGTCGCCTGCGAACCCGTTGTTTTCGGTGGAGATGACGGTGCGGTCGGTCGGAAATTCTACAATTCTTTCCATGGCATTGCGGTTTTGTTTTTCATCCGTCGCCGCAAAAATGATACCGCCTGTTTCCCCGCGCCCTGCATTGGAGCGAGACGACGGCCGGGGATGGCCGGGGCGCATATTGAGAACCGGAAGCGGAGTTTGCATAACGATACAATAAAAAGGGGAGGGACAATGCAGTCCCTCCCCTTTGTCTGCCCGGCATTTCCGCATAGCGGGGAAAGCCGGGTGCATATGATCGCTTAGTCCTCGAATTTTGCCGAGAGGAATTCGCGGTTCAGACGTGCGATGTGCGCGATGGAGATCGACTTGGGGCACTCGGCCTGGCAGGCACCCGTGTTGGTACAGTTGCCGAAGCCCAGTTCGTCCATCTTGGCGACCATCGCCTTGGCGCGGCGTGCACCCTCCACGCGGCCCTGCGGCAGCTTGGCGAGCGACGATACGCGGGCAGCGACGAAGAGCATGGCCGAACCGTTCTTGCAGGTCGCGGCACAGGCTCCGCAGCCTACGCATGCTGCGGCATCCATCGACTCGTCGGCATCGGGCTTCGGAATCGGAATGGCGTTGCCGTCGGGCACCGAGTTGGTGCGTACCGAAATGAAACCTCCCGCCTGCAGAATCTGGTCGTACGACGAACGGTTCACCACGAGGTCTTTGATGACGGGGAACGCCGCCGAGCGCCAGGGCTCGATGGTGATGGTCGCACCGTCCTTGAACTTGCGCATGTAGATCTGGCAGGTCGTGACCGCCTGGCTCGGGCCGTGGGCATGGCCGTCGATGTGCAGCGAGCACATGCCGCAGATACCTTCGCGGCAGTCGTGGTCGAATGCCACGGGCTCCTTGCCCTCGTGGATCAGGTTGTTATTCAGGATGTCGAGCATCTCGAGGAACGAGGTGTCGGCCGAGATGTTTTCGACTTTGTAAGTTTCGAAACCACCCTTTGCTTTAGCGTCCTTTTGACGCCATATCTTTAATGTAAAATTCATAATTTCAATTTGTTATTAAAGTGTTACAACGTCAAACGGTTAGTCTTTGTAGTTGCGCTGTGCGGGGTGTACGAACTCGAAGTTCAGCGGTTCTTTCGTCAGCTCGGGGGCTGCGTCCTCGCCCTTGTACTCCCATACGGCGGCATATACGAAGTGCTCGTCGTCGCGCTTGGCCTCGCCTTCCTCGGTCTGGTGCTCCGTGCGGAAGTGACCGCCGCACGACTCCTCGCGGTTGAGTGCGTCGCGGGCCATCAGCTCGCCCAGTTCCAGGAAATCGGCCAGGCGGAGCGCCTTTTCCAACTCGACGTTGAAGTCGTTTTCCTTGCCTACGACCTTCACGTCCTTCCAGAACTCCTTGCGCAGTGCCTGGATCTCGGTGATCGCCTTTTCGAGCGACTCCTTGGTGCGGGCCATGCCGACGTTCTCCCACATGATGTGGCCGAGTTTCTTGTGAATATCGTCCACCGATTGCTTGCCGCCTATCGAGAGCAGTTTGGCGATCTTCTCCTTGACTTCCTTCTCAGCCTGGTCGAAGGCCTTGGTGTCGGTCTTCACCTTCGGAGCCTGGATCTTGTGCGAGAGGTAGTCGCCGATGGTGTAGGGCAGTACGAAATAACCGTCGGCCAGACCCTGCATCAGCGCCGAGGCGCCGAGGCGGTTGGCACCGTGGTCGGAGAAGTTGGCCTCGCCGATGGCATACAGGCCGGGGATGGTGGTCATCAGGTTGTAGTCGACCCAGATGCCGCCCATGGTATAGTGCACGGCCGGGAAGATCTGCATCGGCTGCTCGTAGGGGCTCACGTCGGTGATCTCCTCGTACATGTCGAACAGGTTGCCGTAGCGTTGCTTGATGATGTCCTTGCCCAGACGCTCGATGGCGGTCTTGAAGTCGAGGAATACGGCCAGCCCCGTTTCGTTCACGCCGAAGCCTGCGTCGCAGCGCTCCTTGGCGGCACGCGAAGCCACGTCGCGCGGCACGAGGTTACCGAAGGCCGGGTAACGGCGCTCCAGGTAGTAGTCGCGGTCTTCTTCGGCGATGTCCGACGGTTTCTTGGCACCCGAGCGGATGGCCTTCACGTCTTCGAGTTTCTTGGGAACCCAGATACGGCCGTCGTTACGCAGCGACTCCGACATGAGCGTCAGCTTCGACTGCTGGTCGCCGTGTACGGGGATGCAGGTCGGGTGGATTTGCGTGAAGCAGGGGTTGGCGAAGCCGGCGCCCTTGCGGTAGCACTGGAATGCGGCCGAACCGTTCGATGCCATGGCGTTGGTCGAAAGGAAGAATACGTTGCCGTATCCGCCCGTGGCGATCACCACGGCGTGTGCACCGTGGCGCTCGATCTCACCGGTGACGAGGTTGCGGGCGATGATACCCTTTGCCTCGCCGTCCTCGATGACGATGTCGAGCATTTCATGGCGCGGATAGCTTTTCACCGTGCCGGCTGCGATCTCCTTGTTGAGTACCGAATAAGCGCCCAGCAGGAGCTGCTGGCCCGTCTGGCCGCGGGCATAGAACGTACGCGATACCTGTGCGCCGCCGAACGAGCGGTTGGCCAGCAGGCCGCCGTATTCGCGTGCGAAAGGTACGCCCTGGGCCACGCACTGGTCGATGATGAGGTTGGAAACCTCCGCCAGGCGGTATACGTTGGCTTCGCGTGCACGGTAGTCGCCGCCCTTGATCGTATCGTAGAACAGGCGGTATACCGAGTCGTTGTCGTTCTGGTAGTTCTTCGCAGCGTTGATACCGCCCTGTGCGGCGATCGAGTGCGCGCGGCGGGGCGAATCCTGGATGCAGAATACCTTTACGTTATATCCGAGTTCACCGAGCGAAGCGGCGGCGGAAGCACCGCCCAGACCGGTTCCGACGATGATGATGTCGAGCTTGCGCTTGTTTGCGGGGCTTACGACCTTGATAGCTGCCTTGTGGTTGCTCCATTTTTCTTCGAGGGCGCCGGCAGGGATTTTAGCATCTAATTTTAAAGCCATATCTGTTGTGTGTTTATTGTTCTGGATAATCGGTTAGCAGGCGCCTGCGCAGCAGGGGCAGATGCTCTTGATGAAGTAAACCACCACGACGGCGGCAAAGCCGAGGAAGATGATCGTCGCTACGATATTGGCGATGCATTTCAGGCGGGGATACCACGTGTCGTTGGCCCAGCCCACGGTCTGGAACATCGACCATACGCCGTGCGTGAGGTGGAACCAGAGGGCGAAGAACCACACGAGGTAGATCACCACGTAATACCACTGCGAGAAGGTGTAGGCGATCAGCGAAGCGCCGTCGGCAGCGCCGAAGCCCAGCGAGTTCTCGTGGCCGCCCATGATTTCGACGAGCTGCATTTTAGCCCAGAAGTTGAACAGGTGGAGGGCCAGGCCGCCCAGGATGATGAAGCCCAGCACGAGCATGTTTTTCGAAGCCCATTTCACACCCGGCTCCACGACCGTTACGGCGTAACGCTGCGAGCCGCGGGCCTTGCGGTTTTCGAGCGTCAGGATGACGGCGTAGATGAAGTGGATGACCACGCCTGCCGCCAGTACGAGGGTGCCTGCCAATGCATACCAGTTGGCACCCAGCAGCGCGCAGATCATGTTGTAAGCCTCGGGCGAGATGATCGCCACGATGTTCATGGACATGTGGAAGAGGAGAAAGAGCACGAGGAAGCACCCCGTCACGCTCATCACCAACTTCTTGCCGAGCGAGGAATTAGATAAAAAACAGCTCATAATGATTTAAATTTGTTTATATTTGTTAAGAATTTGTGTTCCGGACGCAAAGATAGCTATTGTTTGCGGAATAACAATGCAAACGGGCGGGAATTTTATGCCGAAAAGGAGGGTTTTATGACTAAAAAAGAGCTGCGTGCAGCGATGAAAAAACAGAACCTGTCCCTCTCCCCCGAAGAACGTGCGGCGGCTTCCGGGCGGATCTTCCGCCGGGTGGCGGAATCGGGGCCTTTCGGGACGGCGCGGTGCGTGGCGTTTTTCTGCGCCCTGCCCGACGAACCCGCGACGGAGGAGGCGCTCGTCCGGTGGGGTTCGGCCAAGCGGATCGTCGTCCCCCGGGTCGGGGGCGACGCGATGCGGTTCTTCGATTACGCACCCGGGGCACTCCGTGCGGGGGCATTCGGGATCGCCGAACCGGACGTGGACGCTGAGCCGTGCGAACCGTCCGAAATAGATTTGATCGTCGTCCCGGGGACGGCCTTTACGCAAGCCGGCGCCCGCATGGGCCGCGGCCGCGGGTATTACGACAAATACCTCTCGCAGCCCGGGTTCCGGGGCGTGAAAGTCGGGGTTTGCTATGCCCACCAGCTGGTCGGGGAACTGCCCGTCGAGCCGCACGACGTATTTATGGATTATGTAATTACAGACGGATGAATGCCATGCAGACAGGAGAATTTATCGCCGCTTTCCGCGAGGCTTTCGGCCCGGTGCCGGAGCTGCCCTTGCTGTTCCGCTATACGGACGAACCGCTGCGCCCCGTCGAAAAGGTCGGCGGGTGTTTTTTCAAGGTGTTGGCCCAGGCGCGGGGCGGGCAGCCCGTGGGGCTCAACGCCTCGAATATCGGTTGCGGAGGCGGCAAGTTCTATACGGGTTTCAGCCCCATGCCGGAATTCGTCCCGCAGTTCGTCTCGCTCAGGGAGCGCTATAAGCAGACGCCCGAGATGGTGCTGGAATTCATCGCTGCACTCGATCTGCGGCCGGCGCCGAAGGCGTGGATCGAGTTCGTACGTGTGGATGCGGCGGGGACGTTCGAAGGGGCGGAAGGCGTGCTATTCTTCGCTACGCCCGACGTGTTGGCGGGGCTCGTGACATGGGCCGGGTTCGACAACGACGCCCCGGATGCCGTTGCGGCGCCGTTCGGCTCGGGATGCAGTACCGTGGTGTCGCAGGCCGTGCGGGAAAACCGCAACGGCGGCCACAGATGTTTCCTGGGGCTGTTCGACCCTTCGGTGCGCCCATGGGTCGGTGCGGACGAATTGTGTTTCGTCATCCCGATGTCGCGTTTTGCCGGGATGTGCGGCACGATGCGTGCAAGCTGCCTGTTCGGAACCCATGCGTGGGATAAAGTCCGCGAGCGGATTAACAACGTGAATTTATGAAAAAAAGAAGGGCTGCGCTGGTGCTTGCGGGCGGCGGCGCGCGTGGGGTTGCCCATATCGGGGCGATCGAGGAGTTGGAGAGTCAGGGATTCGAGGTGCATGCCGTGGCCGGCACTTCGATGGGGGCGTTGGTCGGGGGCATGTATGCTTCCGGGCATCTCGAAGCGTTCAAGGAGTGGATGTATACGCTCGACAAGTATAAGGTTTTCGGGCTGGTCGATTTTGCGCTGAGCACCGAGGGGCTCGTCAAGGGCGACCGCGTGATGCGGGCCATGAAGGAGCTGGTGCCCGACGTGAAGATCGAGAAGATGCCGCTGCCGTTCGCCGCGGTTGCCGCCGACCTGCTGACGGGGCGCGAAGTCGTGCTCGACAGGGGAGGCTTGTACGATGCCATCCGGGCATCTATTTCCATCCCGTCGGTGTTCCGTCCCGTACGCCGGGGAAACCAGGTGCTGGTCGACGGCGGTACGGTCAATCCGCTGCCGCTGAACCGGGTGCGCCGTGAACCGGGCGACGTCCTGGTCGCCGTGGATGTGAGCGCGCCGTTCTCGGAGGAGATGGCCGTCCGCAGCAAGGCTTCGCTGAATTATTATAAGGTGATTACCGCCTCGTCGGAGATCATGCAGCAGCATATCGCGCGCCTGATGTGTAAGATTTACAAGCCTGACCTGCTGATAGAAATGCCTGCCGACCGTTTCGGGATTTTTGAATTCTACCGTGCCCGGGAAATTGTCGAGGCCGGGCGTTTGGCGACGCGTGCCGCACTGGAGCAAAGTCTCGTCGAAGCGGGATAGACCTTATCCGGCGAAAATCGGATGGGTTGTGGTATGGTTTTTGTCTGGTGATAAGATAAAAAGATTGCGACGGCCCGTGATTTTTGAAGAATTCAAAAGTAGTGACGCAACTTCACACAGATTTGAGGGGCCGTCGCAATATTTAAACGCAAAAACATCCGGGGCGGGAAATGATTTCGTCCCCTGTGAATGTTTTTTATTCTCTACATTGCAAAGATAAATAAAGTTTCCGATAAACCAACGCTGTTGCCCGATTATGGTATGGGTGCGCCCAAAATATAGAAAGGGCGGATGCGTTTGTAGTCGAGGGCTGTCTTTTTTGCGTACTGCAAGTGTCTTTATGCCCGGTTCGGCAGAATTTTCGGGCATCCTGACAAGAAAAACCCGGCCTGAAAAGGCCGGGTTTTTCCGTTCGTTCGTTTACCGCCGATCCTTGTCGTACACATAGGCCGCGATACGGTGGCTGCGCCTGCCGATCGGTACGCCGATGCCCAGTGTGACGTTCATGATGCTCTGCTTGATGGGGATGAACTGGGGCGTATGCTTGGCCGTGACGATGTCCGTGGCAAGGTAGAAATTGATCCAGCTGGGGTTCAGGTTCAGCGCCAGCCCCACGGCGCCGCCGCGGTTGTCGATCACCGAATAGCTGCCCGTGACGGTGAACCAGCGGATCGGGTGGAAATTGACCGACCCGGTGATGTTGTGCAGGGTCTTGTACTCCCACACGCGGGCCGTATACAACAGGCCGATGCCGATCTTATGGCGCCATACTTCGTATTCGAGGCCTGCGTTGATCGAGGCGCGCAGCATACGCGATACGCTCTTGGCCGTGCCCTTGTGGAACTCCAGTACGTCGATGTCGAAGTCGGGCGACTCGGTGCCGTCCTCGGTGACCGTCACGCCCGTGAAGGAGAGCTCCTTCGCCGAATAACCCGTTACGTTCTTGTTCTTGCTCCAGCTGATGAAGCCCAGGTCGTTCACCGCCAGCGATGCCTGCAGGTTGGGCAGGATGTCGTACGTAGCCCCGAGGTCGACCGCGAAGCCGTAACCGGCGGGCGAGGTGGGCTTGAGGTTGATGTCGTCCATCTTGTAGACCTCTTCGCCGTGCTCGTTGAGTTCGGTCGTCACGTCGAGTCCTGCGGCCGTGATGTCCAGCCCGCCGGCTGCGTTGATCAGCCAGCGTTCTTCGTTGTGCGACACGTTGAATTGCGAGAAGTACATCCGTGCACGTGCCACGCCCATCAGGAATTTTGCCCGCACACCGATGTATAATTTGTCGTCGAGCAGCGGGAAAGAGTAGTTGAACCCTGCTTCGAGATAGCTGTCGGCCGTGATGCCGATGTCGCTGATGTCACCGCTGTTGCCGCGCTTCAGGAAGTCGAAGAGCGAGTAGGGCAGGGTGGCGTCGGTCGTGACGCGGGCGTTGAGGTCGAACGACCAGAAATTTTTGTGGTTGCGGGTGAAGGCGCCGAACCCGATGAGGTTCACGCGCGTGTCGAAACCCAGGAGGTTGTCGGCTTTGAGTCCCGAAAGGGCGTCGGCCGTCGATACGGAGCTGTCGAGCAGCGTGACGAGTTTTCCGTTGCGCGGATAGAGTATTTTGTCGATCGAGAGGTTGCCGCTCACGTTGATGTCCAGTCCGCCCAGCCCGGGGATGTTGACATAGCCGCGTAAGGGGGCGAAGGCCGGGTTGAGCTGGCTGCGGAGGGTCGACCCCTCCATGAAATATGCCGTCGGGTTCTGTGCCGCGGCGCCTGATGCCAGCAGCAGCGTGAAGAGGAATGCGTATATTTTTTTCATGTTCTGTGCCGGATTAGAGGTTGAGCTTCAGGCCGCCGCGCTTGATCAGGCGCAGGGTGATGACGATTTGCTGGCCGGACGAGAAATCATAGCCCGGATAGTATTTCTCCAGCGAGACGGGGAGGATGATCTCGGCACCCTCGATGATCTGCCGCAGGTCGCTTTCGAAAAGTTGCGTCTCCCTGATCTCGTTCGTCCTGCCGGGTTCGACCGTTACGTCGAACCGGACGTTCGTAGGCGAGAAATAGGGCACTATCCGCAGGCTCACGGGCAGGGCGCTCGTGATGCTGCCGTAGAGGTGCAGCGTGTTCCTGGGGTTGGGGGTGCCTTCGCTGTCGAGGTTCTCGCAAAGCATGTCCACCACGTCGCTGCCGATGTCGATCTTACCGATGTCGTAGGTTACATCCTGGACTTTGAGGTCTGTCAGGTAGTTGCCGGCCAGGGATTTGACTTCGTTCGAAAGCCGGTCGTGCAGCATCGGCATATTGCGGAACGCCTCGATGAAGACCGGTTTGAAATTTGCCGGATCCGTGTCCGGGGGGAGCAGGGGCAGGAAGGTCGAGAGGTATTTTTCCGCCAGCAGGTCGGCGACGGCGGCGATCTTGGCATCGTCGTCCATCATCTGGTCGATCAGTGCTTGGAGCAGCGGTGTGATTGTGTTCGGGTTGTTTTGGAGTTCCCGGAGGTCGACGTATGCGGCGTTTCCGGGCAGGGGCGAGGGAAGCCAGATGTCCGCTTCGTCGAAGAGCGTTTTGATGTCCGCGCCTCCTTCCTTCAGTTCACTCATGCTTACGTATACCGTGGCCAGCGGCAACCGGTATTCCGAGTCCTCGTCGCCGATGGTGACATCGTCCGTGTTCACGTTCGACAGGTCGTAAGCGTTGTCGATACAGGACGATGCGAGTGCTGCGGCGAAGAGAAAAGGTAAAAATTTTCTCATAGGGTTTGGGTTTGTTTTCAATGCGTCGCAAATATATGCCGTTCCGACGAATAAAACAAAAAATCGGACGTTTTAGTTTATGCGTATGTCAAATGCGGCCATCCCTGCGTGCGCCGGAGGCATGCCGCAGGGGATGGCGCGTTTTGTGAAATAATTGCTACATTTGCATTGCGATTAACGCTATGGTGGGAACCGAAAAAAACAACCTCAGGGAGCAGGTGGCGATGCTGCCGCTGTCACCGGGCGTCTACCAGTTCGTAGACCGCTCGGGGACGATCATCTACGTAGGTAAGGCCAAGAGCCTGCGCAAGCGGGTTTCGTCCTATTTCGTGCAGAGCAAGGAGCACAGCCCTAAGGTGCGCGTGCTGGTGAAGCAGATCGCCGAGATCCGCCATATCGTCGTGGACAGCGAAACCGACGCCCTGTTGCTGGAAAACTCGCTCATCAAGACCCTCCAGCCGCGGTACAATATCCTGCTCAAAGACGATAAGACCTATCCGTGGATCGTGGTGCGCCGCGAGCATTTTCCGCGCGTGCAGTCGACGCGGCAACTGAACCGCGACGGGTCGCAGTACTTCGGCCCCTACGGATCGGTGATGATGCAGCACAGCGTGCTGGATTTCATCCGCGAGGTGGTTCCCTTGCGTACCTGCAAACTCAATCTCGCTCCCGAGCAGATCGCCAAGGGAAAATATACGGTCTGCCTGCAATACCACCTGGGCAACTGCAAAGGCCCCTGCATCGGGGCGCAGGGCGAAGAGGAATACGGCCGGCTCGTCGACATGGTCGTCGCGGTGCTCAAGGGCGACCTGCGCCCCGTGCGTAACTACCTCGAACAGGAGATGCAACGTGCTGCCGGGGGATTGAAATTCGAATTGGCGCAACGCTACAAGCAGCGCCTCGATGCGCTGGACAACTATGCGGGCAAGTCGGTGATCGTCAGTGCGAAGATCGTCGACGTGGATGTTTTTTCGCTGCTTCCGGACGACGATGTGGCCTATTGCAATTTCGTGCGTATCCGCCACGGGTCGGTCGTGGGTGTTTATACCGTGAAGCTCAAGACGGGTGTCGGGGGCGACGAACGCGACATGCTGACGCTGGCTATCCAGCATGTCGTCGAGCATATTGCCGGGACGCTGGCCCGGGAGGTCGTCGTGCCGTTCCTGCCCTCGACGACGCTGCTGTTCGACGGTGTGACCTTCACGGTGCCCAAGCGCGGCGAAAAACTCGAACTGCTCGAATTCTCGCAGAAGAGCGCCCGTATCTACCGCGCCGAGCAGCTCAAGAACTTGGAAATCAAGAATCCCGAACGATATACCGAGCGGTTGATGAATGCCCTGCAGAAGGAACTGCGCCTCGACCGCCAGCCGCGGCACATCGAATGCTTCGACAACTCCAATCTGCAGGGGGCCCATCCGGTAGCCTCGTGCGTGGTGTTCCGCGACGGAAAACCCGCACGCAAGGAGTATCGTCATTTCAACATCAAGACCGTGGAGGGCCCCGACGATTACGCTTCGATGCGCGAGGTCGTCTTCCGGCGTTACAGCCGCCTGCAGGAGGAGGGGGCCGAGCTGCCCGATCTCATCATTGCCGACGGCGGAAAGGGGCAGATGGGTGTCATTCACGAGGTGCTGGAGTATCTCGGGCTGGACATACCTGTCGCCGGGCTGGCCAAGAACGACCGCCATCGCACCTCCGAGTTGCTCTGCGGATTCCCGCCTGTCCTGGTCGGCATCCGTCCCACTTCGCCCCTTTTCCACTTTCTGGCGCACATCCAGGAAGAGGTGCACCGTTTCGCCGTCTCATTCCACCGCCAGAAACGCAGCAAGGCCTTTATCCATAGCGAACTGGAACGGATCGAAGGCGTCGGGGACAAGACCGTCCGTACGCTGCTGCAACATTTCCGCACCGTGGCCAAGGTCAAGGCGGCACCGTTCGAGGAATTGACGGCGCTGGTCGGCCCCGCCAAGGCGAAAAAAATCAAGGCTTTCTTTGAAAAATAACCGGATTTTTTGAAAATTGCGAAGAATCGACTATCTTTGCCCTCCCGATTCTACGGAAGAGGCTTGCCCGGATGGCGGAATCGGTAGACGCGTTGGTCTCAAACACCAATGACAGCAATGTCGTGCCGGTTCGACCCCGGCTCCGGGTACGCTTATAAAGCCCCGCTGGTTTGATTGTCAAGCCAGTGGGGTTTTTGTTTCTTCTGGGGTGGCAGATACGGGGCACTTTCTGTCATGCCTTAAAATATATGCACCGATTTTTTTTGCGCCAGAAAATACCATATTGAATTTTATTTGTATATTTGCCGTCGCATAGGTTTCCAAATCACACCCGCCGGGCCGTGATGCGGAATGAAAAGGGAATGCAGTGAAAATCTGCGACAATACCCGTTGCTGTGAGTTCCTGCCCCGACGAGGGGCGCAAGACGTTTCACAATCTTTGCCACTGGCCGTAAGGCTGGGAAGGCGTGAAACCGGAACAAGTCAGAAGACCTGCCGATGCTTTTATTGGATTTGCTGCCTGCGGGATTACGGGTGAAAATCAAAACTGCGATTTCCCTGTTGCCGGCATTCCGGTACGAAAAAAGGCATTGGATGTTTTCGAAGGTGTAAATCCGTTTTGAATTTCTGTTGCGCCGTATCCCGAAAGGATACGGTTGATTTTTTATTGTCCAATCAAAATAAAGCAGAATGAAGAAACTATTTACCCTTTTGACAGTAATGCTGCTCGGCGTTTCGACGTGGAGCTGCTCGTATGACGACGATGACTTGTGGAATGAGATCGGGAATATCAAAACCGAACTGGCCCGGATCAACAAAGAGGTCGGAACGTTACAAACCCTTGTCGATGCGCTGAATCAGCAAAAAACGATCACCTCTGTCGAAGAAACGGCGACGGGGTACACGATTACCTTCAACGATGGCAAAACCGTCGAAATTAAAAACGGCACGAATGCACCGGAGGTCGGTATCGACCTGTTCGAAGGCGTTTACTACTGGACGATCGGCGGCAAAGGCAACTGGCTGACCGATGCGGACGGGAACAAAATCCCTGTCGCCGGCAAGGACGGCTCGAAACCCCAAATGGCCGTCGATGCCGACGGCTACTGGACTGTGGACGGGGTGCGTATTAAAGATGCCGCAGGCAACGATGTAAAAGCTGCGGGGAGCAACGGAAAAGACGGGGACTCGTTCTTCGAATCGGTGACGGACGGCGACGATGAGGTGACCTTCACGCTGACCGACGGCACGACGATCATCATTCCCAAAGCCTCGGCTGCCGGCTTCGCATTCGTATTTCCCGCGCAGCTCCCTAAGGGTGGAACCGACGTGGACAACTACTACCTGTTTGCTTTCGGCGAAGAAAAGATACTCGCGTATACCGGAGATATAACGGCCGCCGACTTGATGAGCATCCCGCAGGGATGGGCGGCACGGATCGACCCGGACAAGAAGACCGTCACCGTGACGGCCCCGGCGTTCGCGGGTTCATACTATACGGAGGGTATCCTTTCGCTCGTCGGCATCGACGGCAAAGGGAAAACCCAACTTGCATCCGCACGCATCTGCGCTGTGGATTATTCCGATCCCGAAGGCACGTTCGTACTCAACGAGGGCAACATGTCGTCGGATAACGGGTCGGTCATCTATATCACAGCCAACGGCCGTTTAATCAACTATGCCTACTGGCGGATGAACGGTTCCGAGTTGGGCAATGTGGGGCAGGATATGTTCATTGCCGACGGTAAGGCTTACATCATCAGCCAGAACGGCGGAAACGACGGCATCCTCGTCGAGGCCGATGCCAGGACACTCAAGCGCACTGGCAAGTTCGGCAAAAGCGACCTGCCCGGACTTTCCATGCCGTCGCATGTGGCCGTAATAGGCCGGACGGCTTATATCCGCGACAATGCAGGCGTATACAAACTCGATCTCGATACGAAAGCGCTCAGCTTCATCGAAGGTTCGAAAGGTGCATTGAAAAACCGCATGGCGGTCGTCGGCAACAAAGTGTTTGTTCCTGCGGGCAAATCTATCCTGGTCTTGGAAAACGGGGCCGTGGCCGAAACGATCGCGATGGATGGCACGGTGACCGGTGTCGTCAAATCCGATGAAGCCGGTTACCTGTGGATATCCTGTTCCGCCAGCCCCGCCCAAATCATCAAGTTGGCTGCCGGCGATTATACGCAGGAAAAACATACGCTGACCGCCGGCGGTGTCGCCTCCGGCTGGGGTGCGACGCCGGGTATCACGGCCAAGGGCGATGAAATTTATTTCTGCAACAATTCCTCCACGATTTACCGCCATACTTTCTCCTCGAATACGACGGAAACGCTGGGCGATGTAAAGTCGAATATCGCCAATTGGGGAATGATCTACAACATGCCGGCCGTTCATCCTGTAACCGGCGAATACTACTACAATACGATTCTGGGATACGGATGGAGTTTCCTCACCAACGATATTTCGGTTTATGACCTGGGTTCGGGTACCCCCAAGATGGTTGCCGACTACCGGAATTATACGCATTTCCCGGCCGGGATATTCTTCACTGCCGGATTCTGAGGACACAGGAAGGGGATCGGGATTCCCGGTCTTCTTCCTGATCTTTAGTTGAATACCATAAAAACAAATACTTATGAAAAAGCTGTTTACCCTTTTGGCGATTGCGCTGCTCGGCGTTTCGGCGTGGAGTTGTTCGTATGACGACGATGATTTGTGGAAGGCGGTCGATGACCTCGATTCGCGCATGGAAGCCATGGAGCAGGCCATGAAGAGTGCCAACACCGATATCGACGCACTCCGGAAACTGGTCGATGCATTACAAAAGAATGTAACCGTGACCTCCGTCGTCAAAAATAATGACGGATATACGATTACATTCTCCAATGGTGAAACCGCCACGATCACCGACGGAAAAAACGGAATCGACGCTCCCGCTGTCTCGGTGAAAAAAGATGACGACGGACTTTATTACTGGACGCTCGGCGGCGAATTCATACTGGTCGACGGCGAAAAGATCAAGGCGCAGGGTGAGGACGGCGCTCCGGGGGCGAGTGCCGTGGCTCCGAAGCTGCGCATCGATACCCAAACCAAGGAGTGGGAAATGTCGGTCGACGGCGGTAAAACGTGGACTAAGATGGGGGTCAAGGCTGAAGGCAAGGATGGCGATTCGATGTTCGAGTCGGTGGATACGGCCTCGAACCCCGGTTTTGCGGTCTTTACGCTTGCCGACGGAGGCAAAATCGAAATTCCCATGCAGAGTGCGTTGAGCATCGCGATTTCCGCAAAGAACGGCATATTCGTCTACGATGAGACGCAGACCTTTACGATCGAGAGCAAGGGTGTCGAACGGATGACCTGGACTAAACCCGACGGATGGAAAGTTTCGGTCGAAGGCAATGCACTGACGGTCGTGGCACCTGCCAAAGCGAACAGCTATGCAGAAACGGAGGGTGTGATCGCCCTGATCGGAATGGCCGGAAATTTCTCGTGCATGGCGGAACTCCAAGTAAGTGCGGCGGATACGCATAGCTATACGGTTACCTTCGAGGGTAGCGACTGGGCCAAATGGGTCGCCTGCAACTATGACCCCGAAAAATATTCGACGACCCAATTGGGGAGTCCCGACGATTATGTCTGGGTCGATGAAACCACGCAGCTCACTACCGGCCGTCCTACGGGCTTCATCAACGGATGGGGATACCCTTGGTTCGTATGTTCCTATAATTCCAATTCGCTGGATCAGGGTAAATACGGCGGATATTTATACGATTTGTATGTGTATAATCCCGATGGAACGGAGGACAGCATGACGGGCGGAGGCTGCAATGGCTCGGATAATTTCCTGACGACGTTCGGCTATCTGGATTTAGATTTTCCGTACGGTGACGGTCGCCCGATTCTCAAATTCGCCGATGGCAAGGCACGTACGGTCAAGAGCATCCATGTCAACTCGACCTGCTATTTTTACTCGGTCGCGATGTCCGGCAACGGCCTTTCGCCGGCATTGACCAAGGATGTAACCTACTACGCCACGGGTTACGATGCCGACGACAAAGAGATCAAGACTATTACGATGACCTTTGCTACTCCCGAAGCCGTCACCAAAGAGTGGACGAAGTGGGATCTTTCCGAACTCGGTGAGATCGTATCCCTGCGCCTGAATCAGGCTGGCGGCGCCGATAACGGTTACGGTTATTCGCTGCCTGCGTATTATGCGGTGGACGACATTACCGTCGAGTGGTAGCGCCGCTGCCGCAGTTATCCATTCGAAGCCTATCAGCATATTATCCTATTTTATATGAAACGACTTTATCAAATTGCAATAGCAGTCGCCTTCCTTTCGGCGGCGTGTTCGAAAGGGGAGAACCCCGATCCTCTTCCCGACCCGCCGGTCATCACGCTCGACAGCCCGACGGCCATCTATCCGGCCAAAGCCGGCCGCGAGATCGAAATCCGTCCGTCGTATGAACATGCCGAGGATGCGACGTTCGTTTGGACACTCGACGGCGAACGGATCGGCAGCGAACCCGCACTGCGGTTTTCGTCCGAGAAGCCCGGGCAGTATTTTATTACGCTGACCGTTACCAACAAAGGCGGTATGGATGAGGAGGAGTTGCGTGTCGATGTATTTGAGCTGACTCCGCCGACCATTTCGCTGCCGGGGGCGGACAAAGGCTTTACCCTGTTGTTGGGCTCGGAACTCGAACTGAAACCGGTCGTCGCTTCGTCGCTCGAAACCACTTACAGTTGGACGATCGACGGCAAAGAGGTGTCGAACGAACCTGCCTATACTTTCCGGGGCGATGCGCGCGGCGACTTCGCATTCGCCCTTACGACCCGTAACGAGGACGGTGAGGATGCCGTTTCGTTTATGGTCGGCGTCCGTTTGCCGGAGGAGGTGGATTTTTCATGGACGATCGAGCAGAGCACCTGCAATGTATCGCTGGGGCGCACGATCCTGCTGCGGGCCGTTGAGATTGAAAATGCGTTCGACGCCGTCTACACCTGGTCGGTCGACGGGCAGGAGGTGCAGCGGGGCGATAAGGCCGAATATGCGTTCACGGCATCGGAAGAGGGGGCGCACACCGTGAAACTCGAAATGCAGAACGAGTATATCCTGGTCTCCCACGACTTCACGGTAAACGTATGCCCGAAAGAGGGGACTTATTATCGGGCCAGGACGGCGGCGAGCAATGCGGCCTGCAATAAAGTTTACGAATTCCTGCCCGCGCCGGGACAGTTTGTCAACGAAAATTATACGGCCGTTACGATGGCCGAAGCGTGTGCTTATGCGGAAAACCGAATGGCGCAGACGGCCTATGTTTCGTTGGGCGGATTCGGGGGCTGCCTGGTCGTGGGGTTCGACCACAGCATCGACAACGACGGCGACTACAACATCGCCGTCACGGGCAATCCGTTCGACGGTTCGTCGGAACCGGGCATCGTCTGGGTGATGCAGGATGAGAATGGCGACGGGCTTCCCAACGACACGTGGTACGAACTCAAAGGATCGGAGTACGGCAAAGAGGAGACCATCCGGGATTACGCCGTGACTTATTACCGTCCTTCGGCACCGAAGATGAATGTCGCATGGACGGACAACCGTGGCGGCAGCGGCGTCATCGAATATCTCGAAGCATTCCATCAGCAGGACTATTACTATCCGGCGTGGGTCGAAGCGGACAGCTACACGCTACGGGGCCCCTGCCTCAAATCGCGCAGTTACGATGCTTCGGGCAACGGTACTTACTGGGTGAATCCTGCATTCGACTGGGGATATGCCGATAATTTCAGTCCGATAGACCGCCTGACGGACGACGACAACTACAATGCGGCACCGGCCGACAACCACTTCAAAATCTCGAATGCCGTGACCTTCGACGGCAAGGATGCGAATCTCAAGTATGTGGATTTCGTTAAAATACAGGTGGCGCTCAACACGCAGTGCGGCTGGATCGGCGAGGTTTCGACCGAAGTATTCGGCGTGAAGGATTTTAACATGACAAAATAGTACAGTGGATACGGGTAAAAAACGAATTCGGAGATTGGTATTTACCGTAGTGTTGTGTCCGGCCCTCTGCCTGGGGCCGGGCGCAACCGCTGTCTCTGCGCAAAAGGATTCCTCCCGGCTCTCCCAAATACAGCGGATTGATTCGGTGGTCGTCCTCGGCAGCCGCCGTCCCGAAAAAATCATCCCGGCGCAGGTGCTCGACGGCGCGGAGTTGCAACGGTTGAGCGTCCATTCCGTAGCCGATGCCATTCGTTATTTTTCCGGTGTGCAGATCAAGGATTACGGCGGTATCGGGGGACTGAAGACGATCAATGTGCGTAGTATGGGCACACAGCATGTAGGCGTGTTCTACGACGGGGTGCAGCTGGGCAATGCCCAGAACGGACAAGTCGATCTGGGTAAGTATTCGCTCGACAACATGGCTGCCGTGACGCTTTACAACGGGCAGAAGAGTTCCGGAGTGCAGTCGGCGAAAGACTACGCTTCGGCGAGCGCCGTCTACCTGCAAACCCGTACCCCGGAGTTCCGGGCGGGCAGGCGGCATAACCTCAAACTCACGCTCAAGGGCGGTTCGTTCGGCACCGTGAATCCGTCGGTTCTCTACGAACAGCGGCTCGGCGAACGGATATCCAACTCCCTGAACGCGGAATTCCTCTATACGACGGGCCGTTACAAGTTTTCTTACGTCAAGGCGGACGGTTATGATACCACTGCCGTGCGGCGTAACGGCGATGTGCGGGCCCTGCGTATCGAGAACGGACTTTTCGGCCGGATCAAGGATGGGAGCTGGCGGGCGAAAGTCTATTTCTACAACTCCGAACGGGGCTACCCGGGGGCTTTCGTGCGCGAGGAACCCGGTAAGTTCAAACACGAAGACCGCCAATGGGATACGAATTTTTTCCTGCAGGGCGCGTTCAGCAAGGCGTTCGCGCCGTGGTATCGCCTCTCGGTTCATGCAAAATACGCCTACGACTACCTGCATTACCTTTCCGATCCCCGTCTGGACGTGACCACGATGTATGTCGACAACCATTATTACCAGCAGGAGGCATATGTTTCGGCGGCACAGGAATTCACGCTGTTCAGTTGGTGGGATGTCAACCTGGCGGCCGATTTCCAGTATAACACGCTCGAAGCCGACCTGGTGAATTTCGTCTATCCGTCGCGGTTCACTTCGCTCACGGCATTGGCCACATCGTTGCGTTTCGGCAAGATCGACGTGCAGGGCAGCTTGCTCTACACGTTCGTCGATGATTTCGCACGGGAAGCGGGTGCGGCCGCCGAAAGCAAGCATGTCCTTACGCCGACCGTTGTGGCGCAGTACACCCCGTTCAACGACATCGACCTCTCGCTCCGGGCATTTTACAAGCGGGTTTTCCGCATGCCCACGCTCAATGACCTCTATTACACGTTTATCGGTAACAAATACCTCAAACCGGAATACACGACCCAGTACAACGTCGGCCTGGCTTACTCCAAGGAGTGGCCGTCGTCGCATTTCCGCCGTCTCGATGCGAGTGTGGACGCCTATTACAACCAGGTCGAAGACAAGATTATCGCCATGCCCACCTCCAATCAGTTCCAGTGGACGATGGTCAATCTGGGGTATGTCGAAATCCGCGGAGTGGATGCGACCGTGAGCGGCGCAATGCGTTTCGGAAAGTTCGGGGCCGATTGCCGCGTGACTTACACTTACCAGAAAGCCCAGGATTTTACCGATCCCGCGAGCAAGTATTACGGCGACCAGATACCTTATATTCCCTGGCACAGCGGCTCGGCGATCATCGGATTGAATTACGGGACTTGGAGCCTCAATTACAGCTTTATCTATACCGGCGAACGCTACGAAGCGGGGGCCAACATTGCTGAAAATTACGCGCTGTCGTGGTACACGAGCGATCTGTCGCTGTCCAAAATTTTCAATTTGAAGCGCTCGCAATTACGGGCGGCCGTGGAAGTGAACAACCTTTTGAATCAGCAGTACGAAGTGGTGCAGTGTTACCCGATGCCCGGGACAAATGTAAAAATAATTTTCAGTTGGACGCTATGATACGATTACCGAACATACGCTTATGCGCCGTCGTTATTACGATGGTGGTGCTGCTCTTCTCCTGCCGCAAGGAGGAACAGATCGTGCCGTCGACCTCGACGACCGTTACGGGAGGGGAAAGCGGTGAGATCTGCGGCTTTTTCCTGCTGAACGAAGGGAATATGGGCAGCAACAAGTCCACGCTCGACTATTTCGACTACCAAACGGGGATCTATACGAAAAATATCTATGCCGAACGTAATCCGGGCGTTGTGAAGGAGCTGGGCGATGTGGGAAACGACATACAGATTTACGGCAACAAGCTCTACGCAGTGGTCAACTGTTCGCATTTCGTCGAGGTGATGGATGTGCGGACGGCAAGGCATATCACCCAGATCTCGATTCCCAATTGCCGCTACATCGTTTTCAAGGGACGCTATGCATACGTCAGTTCCTATGCCGGGCCGGTTCAGATCGATCCCAACGCCCGGTTGGGCTATGTGGCCAAAGTCGATACGGTTACCATGTCGGTCGTCGGAACCTGTACGGTCGGCTACCAACCCGAAGAAATGGTTATCTCGGGCAACAAACTCTACGTCGCTAATTCGGGCGGCTACCGCGTGCCGAACTACGACCGTACGGTGTCGGTCATCGATCTGGATACGTTCCGTGAGGTTAAGAAGATCGACGTTGCGATCAACCTGCACCGGCTCGAACTGGACAAGTACGGCCAGATATGGGTCTCCTCGCGCGGCGACTACTACGATACGCCGTCCAAAACATTTGTGATCGACAGCAGGACGGACGAGGTAATCGACGAACTGAAATTGTTGCCCAACAGCGAAATGGCTGTTTGCGGAGATTCGCTCTATGTGTACAGTACCGAGTGGAGCTACCACACGCATCGCAATACGATCAGCTATGCGATCGTCAATGTCCGCACCAGGAAGGTCGTCACGCGAAATTTCATTACCGACGGAACGAACGAACAGATTGCCATACCCTATGGTATTGCGATAAACCCCAATACGCGCGAATTTTTCGTGACGGACGCCAAGGATTATGTGACCCCCGGTACGCTCTACTGTTTCAATCCCGACGGTACGAAAAAGTGGTCGGTCGAAACGGGTGACATTCCGGCGCATATCGTCTTTACGCGCCGGAGGCTGCAGCCGTTGGAATAACCTGCGGCGGCGGTGCTCTCAATCGCAGTGAACCATTGCAAACATTCCTGTAATCAGCGTTGCCGCCGCAATTTCGATGGCCGTCGGCGGGATCCGGAGCATTTAGAGATTAGTTTAGCGTTGTCTGCCATACAACGATTTACTCCGGTTCCTGCCAGACGGCCATTCTTTTTCCCTGCCGCCCCTTTAGCTGCCTGCATGTCGGGCGTAACGGGCAGAATCCTTTTCTTTGGTGCCGGATGCACCGGTATCCTCCGGTTACTCCTCGCGCCTGGGACTGCCGGGAATTGCCGGGGTGTTTCGCCGCGTGCCCGGGGTTTACAATGTCGCGAGCAGCCCGAGCAGCCGCTGCGCATGTTCCACGGACTTCGCTTTCTGCGCTTCGACTTGTTCTGGCGTCGTCCGCGCACCATAGCTCACCCCGCCGGTGAAGACATATCCGGCAAACTCCATCCCGCACAGTTTGCAGGTGGCCTTGTAGCAGGGCAGGAATTCGTCGATCGTGTAGCCCATCGGCCCTTCGTGGGAATACATCTCCGCCGGGGCGCCCGTCGTGAACGAGAGCACCAGTTTCTTGCCTTTCAGTTTGTCGCCCGTGCTTCCGTGCGAGAACCCGTGCCGGAAGGTCTCTTCCATCCAGCGCTCCAGCAGCGACGGGGCGCTGTACCAGAATACCGGAAACTGCAATACGATGACGTCGGCTTTCAGCAGCCGCTGCTGTTCGGCCTGTGCGTCGATTTTGAAATCCGGGTAGAGGCTGTCGAGCCGTACGATCTCCGCCTGGGGCAGTCGTTGCGCAATCGTTTCGAGGATCGTTTTGTTGGCCACCGATGCCGAAAGATCGGTATGGCCGGATATTACGAGTGTGTTTTTCATCTCCGTTTAGTTTTTAAGTGTTTTTTGTCATAAAGGCACCGGATTCCCCGCCGGGGTTGTGCCGAAGTTCGGGCCGCGCGGTGTTTTTTGTCTGTCCGGGCAATCGGACGCAATGAAATCGCGTCGCTGCATCGCAGGCAGCTTAATCCTCTATGCCGAGGATCTCCTTCATCTTCGGACGGAAGGCGTCGCCCCAGGTTTCGAGCTGCTTGATTACAGGGATCAGCGACCTGCCGGTGTCGGTGATGGAATATTCCGAATGGGGCGGAAGTTCCGCGTAGATCTTTTTCCGGATGGCCCCGTGTTTTTCGAGCTCTTTCAGTTGTTGGTCGATTACGCGCGCATTGGCATCCGCAAACAGCCTGTGTAACTCGCTGGGGCGTTTGGGCCCGTTGTCCAGTTCGAGGATGATGCAGCTTTTCCACTTGCCCCCGATGACCTCCATGGCGATCTTTATTCCGCAATCGATGTCGAAAGGTATTTTCTTTTCGTACATATGGATATCCGGTTTGTGCAAAAATAATCATTTTCCAAAGACTTTGCACCATATCCCTGTAATTTGTCTGTACCGATAAATTTATCGGTATATGAATAATTTGCGGGTACTTGCAATATCCGGGGCCACTCCGTATTTTTGCATATCCGACGAAAAAGGTGAATCCGGACATGAAAGGAATTTTATTGGCTGCCGTTTTGGCCGGCGGAATGATTTCTGCCGGTGCGCAGGAAAAACTATCGACAAACCGTAAAACTATGAAAACACACACATCTACGATCCGCCTGATCTACCCGCAATGGCAGGGCGGCAATGTCGCGGCGATGGTGCCCGAGGTAAAGGATCCCGACGATGCCGCACGGGGATATTACCTCGGGGCGCAGCTGCTCGACTTCCTGGCTCCCTGCGGCGGGCAGGAAACGCTCACCGTTCCCGTCTCCACCCAGATCGGGGAACGCAGGGTGACGGACGGTGTACTCGACCGCGACGTCATTCTCCGGCAGACGAAAGCCGCGCTGGAGATGCTGCGGGCGAGCGATCCCGGCAGGATCGTGACCCTGGGCGGGGATTGCTCCGTGAGCGTGGTGCCGTTCACCTACCTTGCCGCGAAATACGGCGGCGACGTGGCGATGGTATGGATCGACGCCCATCCCGACATCACGCTTCCGGGCGATCCCTATCCCGGCTACCATGCCATGGCCGTGACGGCCTGCATGGGGCACGGCGATGCGAAGATCGTGGCGGAACTGCCCGCCGCATTCGACCCGTCGAAGATCCTGTTCGTAGGGTTGCGCAACTGGGAGCGGGACGAGATTAAGGCCCGCCAGCATCAGTACGGGATAAAGCATCTCACCCCCGAAGAGGTGGCTGCGGACAGCGATGCGCTCCGGGCCTGGCTGAAATCGTGCGGGGCGTCGAAGGTGGTGGTTCATTTCGATATGGACGTGCTCGACCCGGCGGAGATCGTTGCGGCGGTCGGCACCGATCCCGACGGGATGAAAATAGAGGCGGTCGTCCGCGTGATAAACGATATTGCGGCTGAAAAGGAGCTGGTGGGCCTTACGGTCGCCGAGCCGATGCCCCGTACGGCGATCCGGCTCAGGGATATGCTGGGCAGGTTGCCGTTGCTGGAATAGCCGCCTTATGCGATACGCCGTCGAATCCCCGGGAGTTTCCTTCCCGGGGATTTTTCAAATCTTCGTCCTGCTGCACATCGCGCCTTTCCCCGGTTTACAGCCCCGTCCCGTTCGCAACGAGGATATAGGCGTTGAGGTAGGTGGCGAAGAGGAGCCAGCAGAGGTAAGGGACGAAGAGCCATGCGGCAGCGGCGCGTACGTTTGCACTGCGGACGAGATAGAGGATCACCAGGACGTCGAGCACCACGATGTCCGCCATGCCCAGCAGCGGGCTGCGGCAGACGAAGAAGAGGATGCTCCACAGGAAATTGCACCCTAACTGGAAAAACCACAGCCTCACCGCACTTTTACGGGCGGGGGCTTCGGAGGTCAGTACCAGCCCGCCCGAGATGCCCATGCAGAGGTAGATGATGCTCCATGCGATCGGGAAAACCGCATTGGGCGGTGTCAGCGCCGGTTTGTCGAGCAGCGGATACCATTCGTTGATCGCGTCGTGCTGCAACCATCCGGCAAGTCCCCCCAGAACGAAACACAGCACCGTCGGGAGGATATAGGCCCATATTTTTTTCATGACGATATTGTTTTATTCCGAATTTACAAAAAAAATGCCTGAGGCTCCGTTCCCCGGAAGAGGAAGTTGTCCGGTATCGGGTCTTTCGCTATACGATTCCGGATTCAGCAAGCCGGGGTGGCGACACCCAGCCATTTGCCCCGCAGCAGCCGGACGAGGAAAATCGCGCCGCGGAAACAGAGTTCGATGCACATGGCGATCCATACACCCTGCAATCCCATCGTCGGGGCGAGCAGCGCGGCCAGCGTGAGCCGTACGGCCCAGATGCTGAAGAAATTCATGCAGCTCGGGACTACGGTGTCCCCGGCACCGATGAAAGCCCCGTAGGCTACGATCGAAGCGGCGAACATCGGCTCGGCGAAAGCCTCGATGCGCAGTGCCATGATGCCGAGCTCCCGGATCTCCGGATCCGGAGTCATGATGCCCATCATCAGCGGGGCGGCGACGTACATCACCAAACCCATGAATGCCATGACGACCATGCCGAGCGACACGGTCATGCGGGCGAAACGCTGCGTGAGCATCCGCCGCCCGGCGCCCTTGCTCTGCCCGACCAATGTCGTGGCGGCGTCGGCGATTCCGTAGCCGGGCATGTAACAAAGGCTTTCGGCCGTGATGGCGAAGGCGTTGGCCGCGATGGCGGCGGTGCCGAGCGGTGCGACGATCACCGTAGTCAGGATTTGCGCCCCGCAGAGGATGACATGCTCACAACCGATCGGAAGGCCGATGCGGACGGCTTTGCGCAGGCATTCGGCCGTAGGCCGGAAACTTCCGCGTTCCTTTCCCAACGCCAGTTCCGGCGAGCGGAACCACAGGTAGCAGGTCATCAGCCCGGCCGTCGCTATGACTGCCAGCGCCGTTCCCAGCGCGGCTCCGGCCACGCCCATGCCCGCACCCGGGAACACCACTTCCGCGCCGCCCCAATACACCGTCCGCGTCGGGAAGATCAGCAGGGTGTTGAAGATCACGTCCAGCACACACATCAGGACGCTCAGCATACTTGGGACACGCATGTTGCCGCTGCACCGCAGCATGCTGCCCGACAGGTAGTTGACCTGCAGGAACGGGAGTGACAGCGCATAGATCAGGAAATAACGCGAAGCATCCGGGGCGATGGCGTCGTTCCCGCCGAGCCATCCGGGCAGCGACCCGCTGACGGCGCATCCGACGGCCGAGGCGAAAAGCCCGAAGAGCAGCGTCGCGGAGAATGCCTGCCGCAGGACGTTCCTCGCGCCCGTTGGGTCGTTGGCGCCGATCAGGTGGGCGACCTGTACCGAGAATCCCGTGGCCGCCGCCGTGCATACCCCGCTGAAGAGCCATGTGGTCGTCGACACCAGCCCGATGGATGCCGAAGCGTTTGCCCCGAGGCTTCCGACCATCGAGGCGTCGATGTAGAGCATCACGATGACGGACAGCTGTGCCAGAATGGAGGGAATGCTCAACCGGACGATCAGGTCGAGCCGCTCGCTCCAGGTCATCGGCTTGCCGGTGCGGATCAGCTCCAGCAATTCGTATTCTCGCTTTTTTCCTGCATCCATAGACGGTCGGCGGTGAAGACGGCTGCAAAAATAGTGTTTTTTATCTGGCCAGCACTTTTCGCAGCCGTTCCAGCCCCTCGGCGAGCGTCCTTTGCGGACAGGCGATGTTCAGGCGGATGAAGCCTTCGCCGCCGGGCCCGTAGAGGGTGCCGGGGCTGACCATCAGCCGTCCCTGATCGAGCAGCCGTTCCGCGAGCCGTTCCGAACCCGTACCGGCGGCCCGGCAGTCGATCCATGCCAGATAGGTGCCTTCGAGCGGCAGGACGGCATATTGCGGCAGGTGTTCCTGGAAATACCCCCGCAGGAAGCGGTAGTTTTCCCGGAGGTATGCCCGCAAGGCGTCGAGCCACTCCGCCCCCTCGTTGTAGGCGGCCGTCAGTGCTGCTACGCCCAGCGGGTTGACGTCGCAGACTTCGTTGTCATTGATCGCCCGGTCGATGCGGCGTCGCACCCCTTCATCGGCGGCGACGATGTTGGCGATCTGCATCCCGGCCAGGTTGAATGCCTTGCTGGGCGAATTGCAGGTGACCGAATGCCGCAGGAACTCTTCGGACAACGATGCGAAAGGCGTATAGTCGTGTCCGTCATAGGTCAGTTCGCAGTGGATCTCGTCCGCCACGACCAGCACGCCGTGGCGCAGGCAGATTTCGCCCATGCGTCGCAACTCTTCCGGTGTCCAGACCCGTCCGACGGGGTTGTGCGGGTTGCATAACAGCAGGAGTTTCGCTTTGGGGTCGGCGGCTTTCGCTTCCAGGTCTTCGAAATCGACGGTGTACCGGCCACCGCGGTACGACAGGCCGTTGGAAGACAATTTGCACCCGTTGTTGCGGATCGACGAGAAGAAGCAGTTGTAGGCGGGTGTTTGTACGATCACCCGGTCGCCGGGCTTCGTCAGCGCCTTGATTACGGCCGACAGTGCCGGGACGACGCCTGTCGTGCAGACGATCCATCGCCGGTCGATCCGCCATCCGTGGCGTCGTGCGAACCAGCCTTCTATCGCGTTGTAATAGGCATCGGGCACCTTCGTGTAACCGAAGATGCCGTGTGCCACGCGCCGCTGCAACGCCTCGATGACGGCCGGGGCCGTGCGGAAATCCATGTCTGCCACCCACATCGGCAGCACGTCTTCCTGCGCGGGGGTATCCCACTTGCAGGAGTCCGTGCCCCGGCGGGGAATGACGGTGTCGAAATCGTATTCCATCTATGCGCAGCTGCTTTGGTCGTTCCACGTTTCGATACGGCAGTCGCCCGGTGCCTTGATATTCCCGTTGAGGATGATCTCCCCGTAGCTTTCGGCCGTGACCGAACCGCTGCGGGGGTTCTTCACGCTGCGGACGGGGCCGTCTATGGCGGCCTGCAATGTCGAGTATTCGAACGCCAGGTCGCAGTCGTCGGCCATCGTACAGTTTTCCAGTACGAGATCCGTGGCGTAACACAGGGGCTGGGTGCCCGATATTTTGCAGTTAACCAGCCGCAGCCGCTTCGAGTGCCAGCCCAGGTACTCGCCGTTGATCTCGGAGTCGTAGACCGTCACGTCCTCGGTGTTCCAGAAAGCGTCCTTCGAATTGATGACGGCGTTGCGGATCACCACGTTGCGGCAGTATTGGAACGAATAGTTGCCTCTTTGCGCGTAATCCTCTATGCGGATGTTTTCGCCGTGCATGAAGATATAATCGCCCTTGTCGACCTGTACGTTGCGCAGCTGCACGTTGCGGCAGTGCCAGAGCGTTTCCTGTGCAAAAGGCAACTGTACGTTCTCCAGCCGGATGCCGTCCATCTCGCGGAACATCTTGGGGGCTTCGACCCGCGTGTCGCTCATCGTAAGGTTGCGCGAATACCACAGCGCCGCGCGTGCGCCCTCGGTGAAGAGGCAATTCCGGACGACGAACCCGTCGACGTGCCAGAAAGGGTATTTGCCTTCGAAACGGCAATCGACGGCTTCGATATCCGAGCACTCCTTGAGTGCCGATTCGCCTGCCTGGATGGTTACGTGCTCCATGCGCAGGCCGTGCGAGGCGAACAGCGGGCGTTCGCCTCCGTAGGTGGTGTTTTTTATCTGCATCGTTCTTGTTTTTTAGTTTGAATTTACATGGCCGTATATCCGCCGTCGACGGCTATTGCCTGGCCCGTAATGTAGCTCGCTCCGGGGCTGCAAAGCCATACGACGGCTGCTGCGACCTCTTCCGCCCGGCCGAAACGTCCTGCCGGGGCGAATTGCAACGCTTCGGACACGATCAGGTTCCCCGTGCGGATCATGTCGTCGACCATCGGCGTTTCGATTGTCCCGGGACATACGGCATTGACCCGGATGCCCTTGCCGGCATACTCCAGCGCTGCGCATTTGGTCAGCCCCAGCACCCCGTGTTTGGCTGCGTGGTATCCGGCGCGGCCGGGTGAACCGACCAGCCCGCCTATCGACGAGGTGTTGACGATGGCCCCGTGGCCTTGTCTGCGCATTTGCAGTAATTCGTACTTCATACAGAGCCAGACCCCTTTCAGGTTGACGGCTATCACATGGTCGAATGCCTCTGTTTCCGTATCGGCCGTCTCTACCCGCGCAGGCATGATCCCTGCGTTGTTGTAGGCGGCATCGAGTTTGCCGAACCTTGCCACCGTCTTTTCGACCATCGCTTTGACCTGGGCTTCGTCGGTCACGTCGCATACCGTGTAGTCGGCCTCATATCCCGATGCTGCGAGTCCTTGTACGGCCGCTTCCACCGCCGTCCCGTTCATGTCGGCCAGCATGACCGAATAGCCCGCTTGGGCGAACATCCGGGCGGCAGCTGCTCCCATGCCGCTCGCAGCCCCGGTGACCAATGCCGTTTTATCTTTCGTTTCCATCATGTCGGATTTTGTTCGCTATTGTTTTCCGGTGTTTCCTGTCGTTGCCTTTCGAACCGGACGCTAAGCGAGCCGGGGATGCTGAGGGCTTCGATTCCGTTGCCGTCGATGCGCCCGATCCGGATCAGGTCGTTGCTCCTCGACCCGTTTTTGTAGAATATGGCCACATTGCCCCACGGGACATAGATCGTGATGTCGCCCGGTGCAGGGGTGCAGCCGCGTGCGACCTTGGAGGTCGTCAGCGCCGGTGAGGGATAAAATATTTTCTCGGCGTTGCTGTAATCCGACAACGTCACCTCCAGCGGCAGGCGCGAAAGGAAATCCCGTGCGGCGGCATTGTCCTCCATCGTGGCGGTAATCGTGCGGCTGCCGACCGTGATGCCGATTTTCAGCGATGTTTCGCCCGGGTCGCCGCCCTCGTTTCCGCCGGGCGTCTCCGGTTGACCGGGGTGCCCTCCGGAAGGGGCGGGGTCGTCGCCCGATTCCCCGCATGCCGCTGGCAGTACCAGCGATAGCAGCATGAACGGCAGTAACAATAATTTTTTCATAGTCGTTCTTTATTGGTTTTACAGGTTGGTCGATCCCGGGTACGCGGGCGCCGGACAGGTGCGGCATCCCGGTGTGCTTTTGGGACTGTTGCCCGCGCAGCGGGATTATTTCAGCGCATCCCTGAAGAATGTTTCCAGTTTCCCGAACGGGATCAGGCCTGTCCGGTCGTAGAGGTCGACATGCCCTGCATCCGGCACGAGGTAAAGCTCTTTCGGCTCGGCAGCCAGGCGGTAGGCGTCCTCGCTGAACTCCCGCGAATGGGCATTCTCACCTGCGATGAAGAGCATCGGTCGCGGCGAGATGGTCTCGATGTCGGCGAAGGGGTAGAAGTTCATGAATTTCACGTTGCTGGTCAGTGTAGGGTGCGTAGTCGTGCGCGGCGTGGCCCCGTCGGGGGTGAACTCCCCGCGCGGCGTACGGTAAAATTCGTAGAATTCGCGCTCGATCGGCGTGGATTCGGCCGTCAGTTCGTGTACTGTGCCGCCGGTGTAAAGGGGTTCCCCGCCCAGGAATTCGGCATAACGCTGTTCGGCAGCCTGGGCGATGATCCGTTTGCGCTGTTCGGGCGACAGGGCGTGTTTCAGCCCGTTGCGGCTGGCTGCCCCCATGTCGTACATGCTGACCGTTGCGATGGCTTTCAGGCGGGGGTCGATCTTCGCAGCGCTGATGGCGAAGCTGCCGCTGCCGCAGATCCCGACAACGCCGATACGTTCCCGGTCGACAAAGGGGCGGGTGCCGAGGAAATCCACCGCTGCGCTGAAGTCCTCCGAATAGACATCCGGCAGGACGGCATTGCGTGGTTCTCCGTCGCTTTCACCCCAGAAGGAGAGGTCGAGTGCCAGCGTGACGAACCCGCATTCGGCCAGTTTTGTGGCGTACAGACCGGCGCTCTGTTCCTTGACTGCGCCCATCGGGTGCCCGACGATGACGGCGGGGTATTTTCGCCCTTCCTCCAGCTCCTTGGGCAGGAAGAGCCGTGCGCCTACTTTCATTTTGTATTGGTTGGAAAAGGATACTTTCTCGGTGTTTACCGAATTGCTTTTGTAGAAATTGTCTGCATCGCCCTGTGCGACGGATGTGTTCGTGCCGAGTATCATAAGTATGGCTGTTGTCAGAATTAATGGTCGTTTCATGATCGTGTCGTTTTTTCGGGTTATTTATAGGCGGCCCGGTAGATGGCTGTGCATTCGTCGATGCTCAGCCTGTGGCGGTCTGATTCGAACAGTCCGGGCATTGTGTCGAATGCGTTGAACGTCATTTGCTGTAACTCTCCGGGGGTGATGCCGTAGTCGGACATCCTCAGGTCGGCGACGCCGCATGCCTGTTGCAAGCGGGTGAGCGCCGTGATGAAATCTCCGGGCTGTGCGGCCTGCTCCATCCCCATTGCACGGGCCATCCGTACGAAACGCTCGTCGCAGACGTGCCGGTCGATGAAGAACGAGAAGTAAGCCCTGCTGAGCATGATCAGCCCGGCGCCGTGGGGCAGATCCTGGTGGTAGGCCGACATGGCGTGTTCCATCGAGTGCTGGCTGGTCGTGGCGCTCAGGCACATCACCACGCCGGAAAGGGTGTTGCCGAAGGCCACGCGGGTCCGAGCTTCGAGATCGTCGCCATTGGCCACGGCGCGCGGCAGGTTGCGGGCGATATGCTCGATGGCGGTCAGTGCGTACATGTCGCTTGCGAGGTTGGCGAATTTCGAAATGTAACTCTCCACGCTGTGGAACAATGCGTCGAACCCCTGGTATGCCGTGAATTTCGGCGGCACGGTGAGCATTAGCTTCGGATCGACTACGGCCAGTACGGGGAATGCGGCTTCGACGCCGATCTTTTCATGGGTTTGTTCGTTGGTTACGACGCCCCACGGATCGACTTCCGACCCGGTTCCTGCCGTCGTGGTTATTGCGATGACCGGCAGCGGTGCGTGTTCGGCCTGCTGTTCTTTGCCCGTCCCGCCGAATACATAGTCCCACAGGTCGCCGTCGTTGGATGCCATCAGGGCTATGGCCTTTGCGGCGTCCATGACGCTGCCGCCTCCCAATGCGACGATCATGTCGCACCCGTGCTCCCGTGCCGCTGCCGCTCCGGCCATGACGGTGGATTTCAAGGGGTTCGCTTCGATCCGGTCGAATACCACGCTTTCGATCCCTGCCAGCCGGAGCTGTTCCTCCGTGGCGGCCAGATAGCCGTTTGCTCGGGTCGACTTGCCGTTCGAAATTGCCAGCAGCGCCTTTTTCCCGGGCATCTCCTGCCTGTGCAGGTTTTTCAGTTCGTCCGCCCCGAAAAGGATGCGGGTCGGGATCCACATGTTGAAATTCAGTTTTGTTTTCATGGCTCTATTGTGTTTGATGTTTTTTCCACACTGCAAAACTACATCCCGCGGGGCATTCGTTTTGTATACGTATTACGGATATATTTACCCTGATTACTGGTTTGGTCGACTGTGAAATATGCTGATGTACAGTAATATACCCCTATTACGGATAATATTACCCCAATTACTGTTTCGGCGGCCCGGCATGTGGCCCGAATCTGCAAAAACACTATCTTTGCAAAAGGTAAAGAAAAAAATATGGAAGAAATCCTGAAAATCGACACTGTCGACCAGTATAACAAACTCTTCGGGTTCGAGACCCGCCACCCGCAGGTCGGCGTCGTTTCGTTCGATACGGCCGAGAGCCAGGGAAACTACCGGATGACGATGGGGTTCTATTCGGTATTCCTCAAGGAGACTGCGGGATGCCGGATCAACTACGGCAAGACGAGCTATGATTTTGACGACCAGACGGTCATCTGCATCGCTCCGGGGCAGACGGTGGGGTATACCGACGTGGAGGGTGTTCCCAAGAAATCGGTCGGGCTGCTGTTTCATCCCGATTTTATCCGCGGTACGTCGCTGGGGCAGAAGATTAAGAAATATACGTTTTTTTCCTATGAGTCCAACGAAGCCTTGCACCTGTCGGAGGAAGAACGTATGATTGTCCTCGACTGCCTGGAAAAAATCCGCATGGAACTGCTCCACGCCATCGACAAGCATACCAAAGGGCTTATTGCGACCAACATAGAACTGCTGCTCGACTATTGTATGCGTTTTTACGAGCGCCAGTTCGTCACGCGCGGGGACATGAATCTCGATGTCCTGGCACGTTTCGAGCGGTTGCTCGACGATTACCTTACCCAAGGCGCCGCTGCGAAGGAAGGGTTGCCTTCGGTACGCTATTTTGCAAGCAAAATATGCCTGTCGCCCAATTATTTCGGCGATCTGGTGAAAAAGGAGACCGGGAAATCGGCCCAGGAGTATATCCAGCTGAAGATGATCGACGCGGCCAAGGAGGGGCTTCTCGACCCGAACAAAACCATCGGGCAGGTGGCCTATGAACTGGGATTCCAGTATCCGCAGCATTTCGTACGTTTCTTTAAACGCCATGTCGGCTACACCCCCAGGGAATATCGGTTGCAGAGCTGATTGGAGCTGAAAGCGGAGGCGCCTGCAAAATTCTCCCCTGTTTTCTCCGATTTTTCGGAACATTGTCTTATATTCGCAAAATTGATTGCAGAAGACTGATGGGGACTGTTACATGCGGACAAATATTCAAGGGAGCCTCCCGCTCTTTCACTTACCGCCACGAAAGGCTGTGGTACCGGGATGAATTCCCGTATCACCAACATCCCGAATACGAGATTACGGTGGTGCTGAGCGGCGGCGGGCGGCGGGTGACCAACGACTTTACGGAACCCTTCCGCGAGGGGGAGATCGTCGTATTGCCGCCCTATTTCCCGCATGGCTGGGTCTATGACAAGGCATTGTGCGCCCCCGACGGGATGATCGAAAACGGTTCGCTGCAATTCGGCGAGGAGTTTCTGGTGCAGCTGTCGCAGCTCTCGCCCGAGTTCCAGCCCGTCGTAGGGTTCTATAAGGAGTTGCGCCAGGCGATCGGGATTACCGGCGAAACGGCGGCCAGGGTGCGTAAATTGCTGGCGGGCCTCGAACGCAGTTCCGACCCCGAACAGTTCGTGACGTTGCTGCAATTGCTTTTCCTGATCGCTCAGGACGGGCATTACCGCCCCATCGGGCCCGGGAAATTCCGCGGAGCCAGGATCCATAAGAACAAGCAGCGCCTGCAGGCCGTTTACAAGTACATCGTCGAGAATTACCACCGTAAGATAACCCTCGAGGAGATCGCGTCCTATGCCTCGATGAACAAGACGGCCTTCTGTCTGTTTTTCAAGAAGGCGACCAATGAGTCGTTTGTCGCTTATCTGAATGTCTTTCGGTTGCAGATGGCCTGTACGATGCTGACCCGCTCTTCCAAGAACATTTCCGAAATCTGCTATGCAGTGGGTTTTACGGACATTCCCTATTTCAACCGGGCATTCAAGCAGCGTTACGGCGTTTCACCGACGCAGTACCGGGCTTCGATGCGGAATGCACCTCAGGCGGAGGGGCAGGGCATCTGACCCGGCAGGCCCCTCCCCATAATGACTACGGCCGGGAATTACCCGGCCGTAGTAGTTCGTATGTCAGCAAAAGCCGGCAAATCGTGTGTCGCAGTCCGTTATGCCCGGACAATCTTTATACTCAGCTCATAGAGCAGGTAAAGCGGCAGGAAGACGATCATCAGCGTGAACGGGTCGCCCGTCGGGGTGATGACCGCGGAGAGCACCAGCAGGACGACTACGGCATGTTTCCGGTATTGCCGGAAGAATGTTTTTGTCACGAGCCCCAGTTTCGAAAGCAACCATGCCAGCAGCGGCAGCTCGAAGACGATACCCATTACGAAAATGAGCATCAGGAAATTACCCATGTAGGAAGTCAGCGAGATCTGGTTCGTGATCAGCGGGCTCAGCTGGTATTCGGTCAGGAACCGGAACGTGAAGGGGAAGACCAGGAAGTAACCGACCGCACATCCGAGGAAGAACATGAATGTCCCGAATGCGAATGCCATCCCGACGCTCTTCTTTTCGTTGTCGAACAAGGCCGGTTGTACAAACCGCCATATTTCGAACGTCAGGTAGGGGAATATCAGCACCAGTGCAAACCAGAACGAGGTGCTGATGTGCGTCAGGAACTGCGAGGCAACGTTGATGTTGATGAGTTCTACCGAGAAGTGGTCGTTGCTGAAATCGGGGAGCAGCGGATTGCCGCCTCCCAGTTTCGACAGCCATCTGTAAAGCGGGAAATCGGACGTGGTGGGAGCCAGTACGAAATTGTCGAACAGATAGGGCATGAGGCAGAAACAGACGACAACGAACACGAATAAGACGGCGACCACGCGTACCAGCGTCCAACGCAGGTCTTCGAGGTGTGCCCAGAACGTCATTTCCTTTTCTTCCATGGGATAGTAGGGTTTATTGCTTGTTTTCCGGAAGGTATCTTTCAGCGAAGAAATATCCGGCCATCCGTCAGACAGCCGGATATCGTCTTCATGCTTCCGGAGGGATTATTTGCTGTACGAAGCCTTTACGAAAGGTGCCTTGAGCAGGTAGTCCAGGCTCAGTTTGACACTCTTCTCGACATCGTAGCTGTATTGCTCGACCTCGACGATGATGTTTTCCACACCGGCGGTCTTGGCATTCTCGAAGATGGCGTCGAATCCGACCATGCCGCTCTGGCCGATTTCGCGGCGATCCTTGATATGGAGCATCTTGAAGCGGCCGGGGTATTTGTGGAAGTAATCGACGGGGCTTGCCTCGCCCATCACGGCCCAGTATACGTCCAGTTCGATGAACAGGTTTTCAGGGTCGGTGTTTTCGATCATGTAGTCCAGCATGACAGCCTTGTCCTCGATCTTCTGGAATTCGTGGGCGTGGTTGTGGTAGCCGTATTTGATTCCGGCTTCCCGGCATTTCTTCCCGATCGCGTTGAGGTAGTTGCAGTAGGTCTGCATGTCCTTCAGCGTCTTGGGGACGGGAAGGTACGGGGTCACGATGTACTCCATGCCTGCGGCCTTGTGGGCTGCGATGCACTGATCCCACCATTTCATCGACTCGGAGAAGTCACCCGAAGCCAGTTCCTCGTCGGAGAGGCCTTTGCCGCAGTGCGAAGAGAGCACCTTCATGCCTACGGCCTCCACGTCGCGCCTGAACTCCTCGGGGGTGTTGCCGTAGAATTTACCGTCGTTGTAACTGGCGGCCTCGATGCTGGTGTAACCCATGTCGGCGAGTGCCTTCAGGACGGGTTTGTAGTCGTGCTGGTTTCTTCCGAAACTCCCGATCAGATCCCTGACCGAGTAGAGCTGGATACCGATATCCTTCTTTGCGTCCTTCTTCGCTTTGGCAAATGCCCCGTAGGGAGCAATTGCCGAAGCGAGCAGGATGCAAACCGCTGTAAACAGTTTACGTTTCATACGTTACCGTTGTTAACGGAATTAGTCGAGCACCTTGATGCGGATGTTGCGGAACCATACATCGTCGCCGTGATCCTGGAAGCCGATGTAACCTTCGCGCTGTGCACCGCCGCAGTTGTTCAGCAGTTCGAATGCCAGGGGCCACTTCTCGGGGCTGAACTTGCTCTTTTCGAGCATCTCCGTCCACTGGGGAGTCCAGAGGTGGTACTCGAGCACGTTCTGGTCGTTCTGGCCGTGTACCACGGTGCCTTTGTAAACCATGATCTTCGCCTTGTTCCACTCGCCATAGGGCTTGGCGTTCTGGGGAACGGCCGGGATCATGTCGTAAAGCGAAGCCGACTTGCGGTTGCCGTCGACGCCCAGTTTGGCATCGGGATGGTTCTCGTTGTCGAGTACCTGGTACTCGGGGCAGGAGATGTAGATGGGCTCCATCCGCTGTTTGCCGTCCTTGGTCGTGGCTACCTCCTGGCCGAGGTAGAAGATACCCGAGTTGCTGCCTTTGGCAACTTTCCACTCCACTTCGAGCTCGAAGTTCTTGAACTTGTGCGTGAAGATCAGGTCGCCGCCGTCGCCGTCCTGGGCTTCACCGCCGCCCGAACCGTTGAATTTGATCGCGCCGTTGTCGATCGTCCATTTCGAGGGCACGTGGTCTTTGCCGTAGCCGCGCCAGCCGTTGAACGTCTTGCCGTCGAAGATCACGTAGTAGCCGTCCTTGTCCTGCGGGAAGCCGGAGAGGTCTATTGTCGCATTGTTGATGACCGTGTATTCGGGTACGGCCTTGGTTTCTGCCGCTGCCGTGTCGGCTGCCGCTTTGCCTTTGGCACCCGGGCCGCCGCATGCCGCCATCGTTGCGGCTGCTGCGATGCATGTCGAGAATAAAATGACTTTTTTCATATTCTTTCCGTTGTTTTAATTTGAATTGATAATCTTGTCCGTAGATTAACGCGGCATGTCGGGCAGTTTCCAACCGTCGCGGTAGGTGTGCTTGATGAGCTCCTGTGCGAATTGCTGTGCGTTGACCGGATCCGTCCAGGTCTTGTCGAAGGTCGGGTGACCGTCCTTGATGTGGAACCCGTCCTTGATGACGGCACTGATCGTGGCGTCATCGGGGATGTTCGTGAAACGCATGTTGGGGCCGTCCCAGAGCAACTCGCGGTTCAGGTTCTGCAGGCGGACTGCCAGCACACCCATAACCACCATTTCATTGAACGGGCCGGCTTCGCTGAAGTCCGATGCGCTCGGCACACGGTCGTCGGCATCCTCCTTGCAGGCACGTACCCAGTCCATCTGGTGCGACTCCTTGATCTCGCGCAGTACCTTCGGTGCGTTGGGCACGCGACCCGAAACCAGGTAGGGGTTCACGCCGTAGCAGCCGCAGATCAGCGTATCCTTCGTACCGTAGAAAATAACGCCGCCGCCGGCCATGTTCAGGTCTTTGCCTGCGGGCAGCCCTTCGGGGCGCGCCGGTTTCAGGCCGCCGTCGTACCAGTATACCTCTACCTCGGGCATGGCTACCTTCGGCATGTTGTCGCGTGCCGGGAAGACGAACTTCACCGTCTGCGCCATCGGTGCGGATTCGTTGAGCAGCAGCGTCGAGCTACCCTGAACCTTGGTCGGATAGCCGAGCTTCAGGCCCTTGAATACCGGGTGAAGGATGTGGCAGGCCATATCGCCCAGTGCGCCGGTACCGAAATCCCACCAGCCGCGGAAGTTCCACGGGGTGTAGATCGCGTTGTAGGGACGGTAGGGAGCCGGGCCGATGAAAGAGTCCCAGTTCAACGTCTTGGGGATGCGCTGGTCGTCCTCGGGACGTGCGAGCCCCTGCGGCCAGATAGGACGGTCGGTGAAGGTCTCCACCTTGCGGACTTCGCCGATCTCTCCGTTCCAGATCCATTCGCAGACCTTGCGCACACCCTCGTCCGACGCACCCTGGTTACCCATCTGGGTGGCTACTTTATATTTGTCGGCGAGCTTGGTCAGCAGACGCGATTCGTATACGGTATGCGTCAGGGGCTTCTCGACGTAGACGTGCTTGCCGGCCGTCATCGCATCGGCTGCGATGATCGCGTGCGTGTGGTCGGCCGTAGCCACCATCACGGCGTCTGCCGACTTGAGCATTTCGTCGAACATCTTGCGGTAGTCGTTGTACTTCTTGGCAGCCGGGTAGCGCTTGAACACGTGGTCGGCATATTTCCAGTCGACGTCGCACAGGCCGATGATGTTCTGGCTTTCGAGGCCGCGGAGCACCGACGAGCCGCGGCCGCCGATACCGACACCCAAGATGTTGAGTTTGTCGCTCGGAGCCGTGTGCCCGAACTTCTTACCTAAAACCGTACCCGGAACGACCGCTAAGCCGATCGCGGCAGCAGCTCCTTTTTTCAGGAACTTTCTCCTTGACATTTCGCTTGACATTGTTTCTTGATTTAAGTTAGTTGTTTTTGAGGGACTATTTATTTTCGTTGTTGGATTTTTCCGTACCCGAGTTTTCGATGTCGTTCTCGATGTTGTTCATGCCTTCCTTGAAGCTGCGCACACCCTTGCCGAGACCTTTCATCAGTTCCGGGATTTTTTTGCCGCCGAAGAGCAGCAGTACGATCAGGGCTATGACGATGATTTCGCTTGCACCCAGGTTGCCGATAAACAGTAAGTGGTTCATACCGATTGTTTTTAAGGTTTATAAAGTTTGTTTTAGTATCAGATTGCGGCTTATGCGCGCTTCCTCAGCAACCCGTAGCCATTCGACATCGTGCGGCGGCGTTCGCGAATCTCCTGCAGCGTTTCCAGATTTCCGATTGCCGGCAGGTCGTGCTGCCGCGAATCCTGGAGGAACCGCCATGCGTATTCCGATGCCGTGGCGGCGTCGCGGAACGAGGGGAGCGACGGATTGCGTTTCCCGCTTTCGATCGACTCTGCGAACAGTTTGCACAGCACATCGATGTTCTTGCCTCCGTAGGGCTGTATGAGCCGGTGCGTCTGCGTCACCCCGTGCAGTTCGACGATCGCCGTCTTGAAATCGTGCGTCATGCGCGCGATGCCTTTCGTGCCGATGATGTCGATGTATGAATTATGGGTCTGTTTTTCGGCCAGTTGTCCGTATACATGTCCTTGGGTAATGTCGAATACGATGCCGTTCTCGAACGTGCCGTGGCACTGGAGCCACCACGGATCCTTGTAATCCCACATGCGGATGGCCTGTGCGTTCCAGGTCTTGAATTCCGATTCGGCATACCAGCGCGCGATGTCCACGTAGTGCATGCCGCAGTCATGGAACGACGGGCCCTCGAATTCGTGCCCCTCGCCCGGTGCCAGCCCCGGTGTCATGTGGCATACGCGGATGATCGCCAGTTCGCCGATCTCGCCCTGTGCGATAAAATCCTTGATGGTGTTGTGGTACCACGAATTGCGCAGGTAAAGGTTCACCGTCGAGAAGATTTTGGCCTTCTCGGCCAGCGCGACCGTCTGCCACTCCTTTTCCACCGTGTCGGCGATCGGTTTCTCGGCGATGACGTGCTTCCCGCTCGCAATTGCTTTCTGAATCTGCTCCGGGCGGGAATCCGCCAGTGCGAACAGCCCGACCACCTGAATCTCGGGGTCGTTGAATATGATTTGTTCGTCGGATATTACTTTCGACCGGGGAGAGAGCCGCTGGGCCAGTTCCCGTGATGCGGGAGATACGTCACAGATGTAAACGATATCCCAGTTACCGCTTTTTTGCATCTCCTCGAGGTAAAAACCTCCCATTCTGCCAAAACCGATCAGACCGACTTTAATTGGATTCATTTCGTATAAAATAGGTTTAAGTAGGTGTTTACAATCCGATGCAATCCGGCTGCCCGCTGCGGGAGCGGGTGGCTGAACGCTGTGTTTACAAAATTAATCCTATTATATACCATATTTATAGGTTGGGGCGGAAATTGTAGAACCTGTAAAGTATTATATGTTTGTAAATAAATATTTTATCAAAAAAATATACAAAAAAAATGTAGTTGCCGTGGAATCGCTCAAGGCCTGTTTTCGGGCGGCACACCGATCCGCATGACCATTTTTTCGAAGTCCTCACGCGATATTGCGGCCTTGTTCCGGGCTTTGGTGCGGTAGTTATA